>JBJMQQ010000141.1:0-5776 GCA_045802645.1 Polyangia bacterium | reverse complement strand
GGCAAAGAGACGGAGCTGGCCGTGCCGCCCCGCCGGCAATCGGCGGGCGCGCCGGTCGCGGTCGTGACGGCGCCGCCTGTCGTTCCTGTTTCGCCCCCGCCGGCGCCCGACCACCACCCGCAGCCCGCCGAGGCCCCGCCGTCCACGGCCGACGACGCCTTGCGCGTCGGCGTGATCCTGGGGATCGTCTCGTTTCCCCGGCCCATCGAGGTCGAGCTGGCCTTCAAGGTCGGTCGCTGGTTCGGCCTGGGTGTCGAGGGCAGCTTCCTGCCGGAGCTGTCGGTCCCGGCCGCCGACGCCAAGATGGATCTGAAGGCGGTGCAGGGTGTGTTCCGCTGGTATCCGTTCGGCGGCGCCTTCTTCCTGGGCGGGGGGATCGGCTACGAGAACTTCCAGGCGTCCTTCGGCGAAACCGTCGACAACGGCCACCTGAACGTCAAAGCCGACATGTCCGGCGCGTTCTTCATTCCGCAGGTCGGCTGGATGTTCATCAGCGACTCGGGCCTCAGCTTCGGCATCAACCTGGGCCTCCAGATACCGATCCCGAAGGAGCCGGTCGTGACGGCGACGTACAACGGCCAGCCCGTTCCCGCCCAGGCGACCAGCAGCGTCCCCCAGGACGCGGTCGACCAGGCCCAGACCAACGTCGACAACGTCCGCTCGCTCGCCAAGCTGCTGGTCCGCTATCCGTTTCCCGAGATCGACTTCCTGCGTCTCGGCCTGTTCTTCTAGGTGACCGCGGTCTCTCGACCGGTCGAGGGGGCGCTGTACCATGGCTGAGATGGGTCGGGGTTCGCGTGGGGTCGTCGGTGCCGTCGCTTTGGTGGTCGTCGGCGGCGGTTGTTTCGGAGACAACTCTGCGACGCTGACCGTTCCGACCGTGCTTGCGGTCGGCGCGTACGGCGCGGTGGATTTCCGCGACGCATGCGCGGGGAGCAAGGCGGACCTGTGCAGCAACGAGTCCGTCCAGCGGATCGAATCCATCACCGTCGAGCCAGCCGGGATGATGGAGATCATCCCCGTCGAGCGGGTGCCCGCCGAGCTGCAGCAGGTGGCGCGGTACGACACCGCGTATGTCGCCCACGGCCTGGTCGCCGGGGCGGGGCGGGTTTGCCTGCAGGGCCTGTTCAGCGACGGAAGCCATCGCCGGTCTTGTGTGCCGGCGGCTGTCGTCGAGATCGGAAAGGTCGTGACGGCGCTGTCCTGCGGGGCGATCGTCGGCGGGGTGGCGCCGCAGGGGCTGGTTGCGGCAGGAATGCCGCTGCCCTTTCGCGCCGAGCTCCGGGCGATCGACGACACGCCGCTGGGGGGCGACATTCTCCACCCCGTCGATGACGCTGCGTTCACCCAGACTGGGCCGGAGTCGTATGTCTGGTCCGCGCCGGCGACGGGCGGGTCAGTGACGTTCGGTTCACGGCTCGACCCGGGCTTTTCTCAAACGCTGTCGACCTACGCGCCCGGCGACGTGACGGCCATTCATCCGGCCATTGGCCTGGCGCCGTCGCCGCTGGTCCTGGGCCGCGGACAAGCCATGGATTTCCAGGTTGCGGTGGACGTCGGAGGCCGGCGCGCTTGCGTGCCCACGGAGATCAGCGTCCGGACGGAGACGCCGGACGTTTGCACGTCAGACCAGGGCGCGGTCACGTGGGCCGCCGGCGCGGGTAGTACGGAGGCGTGGTTCAGGACGGTGTCGGAGGGAACCTGCCACCTGACGTTCAGCATCCCCGGCGGGGCCAGCGACCTCGGGGCACTGGAGGTCTCGTACTACCTCGTCAGCGGGGCCGACGATCTGGCGCGCGACCATACGGCAGGCGAGCCGTGCGGCACGGCGGGTCTGCACGCCTGCGCGCGCGACCGTTCGTCAGTCCTGGTGTGCCAGTCGAAGCGCTGGGTGCAGGGCGCTGCGTGCGGCCCGGGGATCTGCGACTACACACCGCCCGCCGCGGCCTGCCCGAACACGAGTGGGTGCGCGGCGTGTCGTTAGCCGATACGAGCCGGCCTAATCGGCTGGATTGACGGGCGGCGCCGGGGGTTTGTTGTCCGACCGCGGTTTCTCGGCGCCGCTGCCCGCGCCGTCGAGGACGATCTCGAGGCCTCCCCATATCGTGACGTAGCGATCGCTGGCCTGGTTCGCCATCAGCATGCCGGTCGCGTGTGACAGGTCGAGAGCGTACTGGCGAAAGTCGACGCCCGCGCGCAGCCCGAACACGCTCGTGACCCGCACACCGAGCGAGCCAGCGGCCTCGAGGCCGTAGGCGCCGAGTCCCGGGAAATACTCGGGCGCGCCGATGTAGCCCGCCTGGGTGCCCGGATTGACGACGGCGAGATAGGCAGCCTCGACCTCGGCATCGATCGCGTTCGCGATCTGAACGCGCAGGCCGGCGGCCAACCTGACGAACGCGTAAAAGACGCTGGGCACTTCTGGAAGGCGCGGCGAGAACAGGAACACCTGCCCGCCGTATCCCGCCGCGACGTGAGGAACGAAGGCGCCCAACGGGAACCGCATCTTCAGGCCCAGCAGGAAGTCCTCGAAGATCACGTCCGCTTTGAGGCCGCTGCCGGATGTGGACGACATGCCGAACCCGCGGTTGAACGAGAGGACGGCCCCGATGTTGGCTCCGAACCCGCGGTCGACGAACGCGCCCGGGTAGACCTCCAGCCAGCCGCCCAGCTCCGGTCCCGGTGACAGCGCATAGCCGGATAGGCCCGAAGAGTGAGCGCCGGTCCACGTCAGTCGCCGGTAGAGGGCGCCGAAGCCGACGCCGCCTCGAAGCGCGGGAGGTTGTCGGGGGCCCGTCGTGTCGGATGCCTCGTCCTTCTCGCCCTCGTTTTCGTTCTCGTCACTCGGATGGCGGGTCGGCTTTCGCGGTGAGGCGGACTCGCCGGACGCTTCGGACGCGCTGTCTCGATCGTTTTCTTCCTGAGCTCCGGGGGCGGGTTGCTCGGTCGGGGCGCTCTCGCCCGCGGGCTCGGCTGTCGCCGGTTCGGCCGGTTCTTCCGTCGCCGGCTGCGTGGTCTGGTGCCCCTTGGCGTGGTGCGCCGCGGGCGCGTGCTTCGGGTGCTTCTTCTTCGTGCGCGCAAAGGCCGGGCCCGCCCCGAAGGATAAGGTCGTCAGCACGGCGAGCACCGCACCGAGGGACCGGAATCGCGACCGAGGCGTCAGCATCTCAGCGCATCCGCGTGGATCCGCAAGCCGCGAGTCTCGCAGATTACGGCAGACAGGTCAGCCCGTTCGGACATCACGATTCGTGCGCCCGGGATGGCCGGCCGTGGCTCTGTTGCTCGAGCCGCGCCAGCACCCCGCGCGCCTCGGGGTCATAGGGATCGACGGCCAGCGCGCGGGCCAGATAGCGGCGCGCGTCGTCGGGCGTCTGTCTGGCGACGGCGATCTCCGCCAGCAGCGTCAGGCTACGAACGTCGTCGGGGCTCGACAGGAGCAGCACGCGCGCCAGCGCCTCGGCGGCGCCGAGGTCGCCGGCGGCCAGCTGCGCGCGGGCGCGCAATTCGGCCGCCGGGCGCGAGGCCAGCGCGTCGAGCACGCCGAGCGCGCTCGACGGATGGCCCACGACGATCAAGAGCCGCGCCAGATCGAGGCGGGCGGCGGCGCGCGCTTCGGGCAGCGCGGCGTAACGCCGGTCCAGCCCTGTCGCCACGCCCGCAACCGTGGCCTGGTCACCGAGGTTCAAGCCTTCGCCCTCCCGTCCGAACAGCACCTCGAACCCGTCGGTGTAGAGGAGCCTCCACGCGGGACTCGAGGCCAGGTGTGAAATGAGGCCAAGATAGCGATCGGGGTTGGCGGTCGTGAGCACCACGTAACGGAAGTGCTCGCGCGCGTCCAGCGCGTCGAACAGCGGCGGCTCGTCGAACAGGGCCAGATAGTCCGCGTACTCGCGCCCGCTGTGAAGAATGAGGCGCGTGTCGATGTAGGGGCGCAGGGCAGGGACGGCGAGCTCCAGATATCCGCCGTCGTGATCGGGCGCGAACAACGCTCCGGACGCGCCCGCGGCGGCGAGCATCCGGGCGGACTCCGTCGGGAAATGGAACGGCGTGGGCGTGCCGATGCGCGGCTCGTGCGCGAGCGCGATCCCCGCGGCGCCGAGCTCGCACGCGAGCGCAACAGCGAGCGCGATGCGCGTCCGCGCGCGACCCGCCAGGAGCACAGCCCTCGACGAGGCCACCGCGATCGCGCCGATTGGCGCGAGCACCCAGTAGAAGAGGACGATGTTCCGGTTCGCCATCAGCGCCAGCGCCCCGAACACCCCCAGCGCCAGCACGTGCGCAAGCGGCAGCGGCGGGCGAAGCAAGACCAGCGCGGCCGCGGCCACGATCAGGACGGCCCGAAGGTGGGCCGTCATCTCGGGCGAGGTGCGATCGAGGATGAACGGTGGAATGTTTTCCGCGATGGCGCTGCTGAAGATGTTGTCGCCGGGCGTGATCCGTCCGAACAGACGGGCGGGCAGGGCGACGGCGGCCAGACCGTAGGGCGTCGCGAAGGACGCCAGCAGGCAGCTTGCCAGCGTGAGGGCGAGGGGAAGCGCCGTCCGGCGTTCGGGCGTCGTGGCCGGCGCGCTCAGGGCGCCAATCAGATAGCAACCGACCAGCGCCGGTCCCAGCGGCGCGAGTCCCTGACAGTTCACCCAGATGAGCTGCAGCAACGGGACCGCAATCAGGGCGCCGCGACGGGCGGCCCCGACCCGGAGCGCCTCCAGGACCAGCAAGAAGGCGGCGAGACAGAGCAGCGTCACCAGGATGGGCCGCACGGGCAACAGATGGCGGGCCAGAAACAGCAGTCCCAACGTCACGACTGCGCAGGCGTCTCGGGCGGTATCGCCGCCGCCCCGTTCCGCGGCGCGCGTCGCGAGGGTCGCGCCCGCGGCGACGGCCAGCGCCTTCGCCACCGCGAGCCCGGCCATCCCGAACGCTCCATGCAGGCGCGCCACCGCCAGCTGGAAAAGCCAGTGGACGTCGATCCAGGAACGCCCCGCCGCGCTCGACGTGAAGGGGTCTGTCCTGAGAAGCGCGCCCCGGGTCCACATCTCGTGCCCGGCCGCGACGTGCCAGTAAACATCGCCGTCGGCAATCGGGCCCAGCGCGATGAGCGCCGCACCGACCGCGACCGCGCCGAATACGAAGGGCCTTCTCGTCACGTCGGTGAGCGAGTCGGGTTCGGGCTCACCACTTGTACCAGCCCTTCGTCTTCATGACGCTGATGACGCGCGCGCCCCAGTCCTTTTGCCCCTGCATGTCGAAGTGGTGGTCGTCCTGCATCTCGATGCCGTCGGTCGGCACCAGCGCGAGGTTCGTGACCAGGGACGGAAGCATCCGAACGAGAGGCTGCATGACGACGCCGACGGAGCCCGTCGGTGCCAGGGTTCCGGTCGCGTTCTGTTCGTAGTCGCAGAACAGTACCGGCAGGGTGGGTTCGGCCAGGTCGGCGCGAATGCTGGCGATGATTTGCGACATCCGCGTCGGGAAACCCGAAACCTGGTTGCTGGGCAGGTGCTCGCCGTCGGTGACGCCCAGCATGACGACGATGCCGCCGAAGGTGACGTTCCCCTTGAGCGCCTTCGCCCAGGTCATGAAGGCCCCGTAAAACGTGCCCGTCGTCGCGTAATCGACCGTCGTGGCCGACCCTTTGCCGTAGCCGATCGAGATGAATTGCACGTCGCTGCCCGCCTGGCGGGCGTCCCAGGCCGAGTGGAGGATCGCCATCCCCGGGCCGGCGGTGGTATTCGGAGGTTCCGGCGCCGTCTCTTCCTTGGCCGCCGCGAACGAG
>JBJMQQ010000140.1:0-9005 GCA_045802645.1 Polyangia bacterium | reverse complement strand
CAGGACGTCGCCCTCGCGCACCCGGGTCAGCGGCCCGGATTCGGCCCGCAGCGCCAGCACCCGGTTGAAGACGGCCGACTGGATCGCCGAGAGCAACAGGCGGCGCTTGCGGCGATCTCGCTCGCGCCGTTCTCCCCGCAGAAGCGCCAGTCCCACCGCCGCGTTGTCGCCAGCCGCTCCGAATCGCTGCGCGCCGAAGCGGTTCGGGACGCCCTCCAGAACGACCCGATCGACGGCGCGCTGCAGGTCAGGCCACGCGGCGTCGATGTCGGCGTCCTCGCCCTGCAGAACCACCTCGAACCGATTGCCGCGCAGGTGTCCGAGGCGCAGCTTGTGGGGATGGGGGACCGCCTGCAGGATCTTCCAACGGCCGTCGGGATCCGGCGGTGCTTCCAGGGCCTGCGCGGCGGTGACGCCGGCGACGCTGAGCCACTGCCGCGTCAGCGCGTGTCGATCCTTGAGCCCCGCGTAACCCACGTCGGGCGCCTCGACGCGCAGCACGCGCGCGATGTCCGCGATCGCGTCCAGCGTCGTGAGCCCGCGCTTTTCGACCCACAGGAACAGGTGCGTTCCTTCGCCGCTGGCGGCGTAGGCGGGGATCTCCTCGACGGTGAACGTCTCGGGTGAGGGGACGAATCGCAGCACGCGTCGTCAGCCCGCGCCCGGCGCGTCGTGCATCGCCAGGTACATCTTGGCGGCCCGGTTGGCAGGCTCGATCGCCAGCACGTCACGCCACTGCCGAACGGCGTCCGCGGTCTGGCCCGCGGCCTGATGGACGAGGCCAAGCTGCAGCAGCGCCGGGACGAAGTGGGGTTGCTCCGCCTTCACGATCTCCAGCTCACGGGTGGCCGCGCGCAGGTCGCCCGCTTCGTGCAGCGTCTTCGCCAGCTCGGTCCGGACGTCCGCGAATGTCGCGCACAGCGCCAGCGCCCGCCGGTACTCGCGCACGGCAACGTCGTGCGCGCCGACCGCGCGGTAGGCGGCGCCCAGCTCGGCGTGCATGTTGGCGATCTTCCCTTTGACGAACGGGTCCAGCTCGCGCGGGGCGTACTTCACCGCCTGCATGGCCTGGGCGTAGATCGATTGGGCCTCGCCGTACTTCCCGAGATCGTTCAGCGTCACCACCAGGTTCAGCGCCGCCTCCGTGTACGACGGATTCACGCGCAGCGCCTTGCGGAACATCTCTTCGGCGTCAGGGAGCCGCCCCTGCTGGTGCACCATGACGCCGACCATCTGGTACACGTCGGCGTAGGCGACGCCGCAGCGAATCGCCTCGGTCAGGCAGGCCAGCGCTTCCGGGTGCTCGCCCGCCGCGTAGTGGTTACGCCCGCGCGCGATCAGCGCCACGAGGTGCGACTGGTCCGCCAGAGGGCGTTCAGCCATTTTGCGCGGGCGCGCCGGTCAGCGGCCGCGGCGCCGGCTGCGTGCCGTACCGGTGGGCGATGAAGTCCAGGTACAGCTCGGCGCGGCGCGCTTCCTTGGCGTCCCGATAGTCGGTCACCACGCGCGTGAAGGTCTCCTTCGCGCGCAGCGGATCGTTCATGTGCAGGTACGTCTCGCCCAGCGAGGTCAGCAGCTCGGGCTCGCGCCCCGACCCCGGGTACCGCTTGATCGCCCCTTCGAGCCGCAGGGCGGCCGCCTTGGGGTGGTCGTTCTCCAGGTAGAACCGGGCCACGTAGACCTCGTGGTCGACCAGGCGCTTCAGCACCGCGGTGCGCATCTCGGCGACCTTCTTGAGGTAGGGCGACTCCGAGTACTTCTTACTGAAGTCGTTCAGCTCGCGCTGGGCGTCGTTCACCGCCGACTGATCTTTCTCGTACGACGGCGGCATGATCCACACGTCTTCCGGCATGTCCTTGAAGTAGCCCTGGCAGATCTTGAAGGCCACATAGCCGTCCTCGACCTTTTCGTGCGTCGGGTGCAGGCGCGCGAAGCTCTTGTAGCTCTCGATCGACTCCGTGTAGTTGCCCTGCGCGTACTGGGCATCGGCGATCGCCAGCTCGGCCATCACCGCGAACTTGGAGAACGGGAACTTCTGCTTCACGAACTGGAAGTACTTCTTCGCCTCGGCGTAGTTTTCGTCCTTCAGCTCGGCCATCCCTTTTTCGTAGTTCTGCTTGGCCGTGAGGGAGTAGGTGACCGGTCTGGTGTCGTCGTCCGACTCGGCGCACCCCGTGGTCAGGAGGGCGCCAAGCAACGCTGAAGCGATCAGATGATGTCGAAACCGACGTAGCATGAAGAATCTATGGTACGTAAGCGGAGCACCGACGTCCATCGCCGCGCAACCTGCATGCTTCACCAACGCCTGGAGCATTGGACCGTTCCCGCCCCTGCGGCGTTGCTTGCGCTCGCCCTGATGGCCGGATGCGCCGAGTCGTCGGCTGGCCCGAAGGCATCCGCCGGCACGACCGCCGCGGCCCCGGGTGCGCGCGACGCCAATCTGGCCGGCGCGCGCTGCTCCGGTGGGCAGTGCACCTGCCGGCAGCGGAACGGCGACGGCGACGAGTCCAAGCCGCCCGATGCCGATCACAAGCGAATCGAGATCCGCATGAGCGCGCGGGGGGGCACTGCCACGCTGGACTCGCCGACGCTGGGGCATTTCACGGCCGGTAACAACGAGACCTGCTTTTACGTCGACGTGCTGCCGGGGACGACGTCCGAGGCGACGTTCAGCGCCCGCGCCGACAGCCCCGAGGGGGGCGTCGCGCCCGAGCTGCAGATCGCCGAGTACGGCCCGAAGGGGCCCTGGTGGTACGACATCCTGCGGGTCGAATGCGCGACCGGCCCGGGCGGCCGGTGCAACCGCGACGCCGCCGAGGCCTGGGGCGCCGAGGCCAAAGGGCACAAGCGCGGGCGCATCGAGCCGTGCGGATCGACGGTGATCTCCCACCTGCGGTGGGACACGTCGGGCGGCACCGGCGACCGGGAGATGGGCCTCTTTCACGATTTTTCGGTGCAGTTCACGATCGACGTCAAACGCTTCGCGACCCAGTTCCACCCGGGCGCAACGGAGTGCGTCCCCAAATGAGACAACGAGCGTGAAGATTCATCTGATCGGGATTTGTGGCACCGGGATGGGGTCGCTGGCCGGCTTGTTGAAGGCCGCCGGGCACGACGTGCGCGGCTCCGACGAGCACGTCTACCCGCCCATGTCGACCCAGCTGGCCGAGCAGGCCATCCCCGTCATGGAGGGGTTCGGCCCCGCGAACCTGGACTGGGCGCCCGACGTGATCGTCGTCGGTAACGTGTGCCGCAAGGACCACGTCGAGGTGCTGGCCGCGAACGAGCGGCACATCCCGCTGGAGTCGTTCCCGTCGCTCTTCGGCAAGCTGTTTCTGGATGTGGGCGGCAAGCGCTCGATCGTGGTGGCCGGTACGCACGGGAAGACGACCACGTCGTCGCTGCTGTCGCACGTGCTGCACGATGCCGGGCGCGACCCGTCGTTCTTGATCGGCGGCGTGCCGCTGAATTTTCGGCAGTCCTGGCGGCTGGGGAAGGGCGAAGACTTCGTCGTCGAGGGGGACGAGTACGACACCGCCTTCTTCGACAAGGGGTCGAAGTTCCTGCACTACCGTCCGAAGATCGCGCTCTTGACGTCGGTCGAGTTCGACCACGCCGACATCTTTCGCGACGAAGAGGCGGTCCGGAACGCCTTCCGCAAGTTCGTGGCGCTGATCCCGGAGGACGGCCTGCTGATCGCCTGCGCCGCGTCGCCGGGTGCCATGGAGGTCGCGCGCGTGGCCCGTTGCCAGGTCGTGACGTACGGCCGCCCGGGGTCGGGCGCCGACTGGACGTTCGAGGTCGCCGCCCGCAGCGTCGGCGGCCGGACGACCCTGGCGATCGCGCGCCGGGGCGAGCGGCTGGGGATGGTCGAGACGTCGCTTCCCGGCATCTACAACCACGAGAACCTGATCGGCGTCATCGCGGTCGCCTCCAACATGGCGATCGAGCTGCCGGCCATCAACCGTGGCGTGCGGCGATTCCTGGGCGTGCGCCGCCGGCAGGAGGTGCGCGGCGTGGCGCGCGGCGTGACGGTCGTCGACGATTTTGCACACCACCCGACGGCGATCCGCGAGACGATCCTGGCGCTGAAGGGGCGGTTCGGGCCCGGCAAGCTGATCGCCGCGTTCGAGCCGCGCTCGGCCACCAGCCGGCGCAACATCTTTCAGAACGACTTCGCCGACGCACTGTCGGTCGCGGACGAGGTCGTGCTGGCGCCTCTCTACGCGCCCGATAAGGTGCCGGACGGCGAACGCCTGGATGTCGAAAAGCTGGCTGCTGATCTCCGGCGCGAGGACGTGCCGGCCCGCCTGATCCCGACGGTCGACGCGACCGTCGCGCAGCTGGCCGAGCGGGCCTCGCCGGGCGACACCGTACTGGTCATGTCGTCGGGCGACTACGGCGGCCTGCACGAAAAGCTGCTGATGGCGCTGGGCGATCCCGTGATGCCGGCGCGCATCCAGCACAAGCCGCGCATCGCGGCGCTGCTGGACCGGATCGGCATCGCGCACCCGGTCCTCGAGCAGCACTGGGCCGACTACCTGATCATCCCCGGCGAGGGGCCGGACGCAGCGCTGGTCGGCTGTGTCGCGCTGGAGCTCACGGGCGACGTCGCGCTCTTGCGGATGCTGGCGGTCGCCCCCGAACGTCGCGGCGAGGGGCTGGGTTACGTCCTCGTCGAGGCTGCGACGGAGCGCGCGCGGGCCTTCGGCGTCGAACAGCTGTACCTGGTCACCGACGGCGCGCAGGGCTATTTCGGAGAGAAGCTGGGCTTCCGGGCCGTCGATCGCAAAGAGGTCGCCGCCGAGATCGCCGCCACCGCGGAGTACGCGCTGGCGCGGTCGAAGAACGCGACCTGGATGCGGAAGGATCTTTAGATGGCGACCTCTGGAGGCGCGGAAGGCGCCGCTCGCGACCCGCTGGAATCGACCCGCGCCATCGCCGCCGAGATCGCGCGCGACGCGGGGCGCCTGCTGATGGAAGGGCTGGGCACGCGGCCCGCCCTGGACTTCAAGTCCGAGGACATCAACCTCGTCACCGAGTACGACAAGCGCTCGGAGGCGATGATCGTCGAGCGCCTGGCTCGCGCGTTTCCGTCCGACCGGATCGTGGCCGAGGAGGGGACGATCATCGGCAACGACCGGAGCGCGCTGCGCGTCTGGTACGTGGACCCGCTGGACGGCACGACCAACTTCGCTCACGGGCTGCCGATCTTTTCGGTGTCGATGGGCCTGTGCGTGAACCGGCGGCCGGTCCTGGGGATCGTCGAGGCGCCGGCTCTCGGATGGTCGTTCGCCGGCACGATCACGGGCGGCGGTTCGACGCTGAACGGAAAGCCCATCGCGCCTTCGCGGATCGACAAGCTGGCGCGTGGGCTGGTCGTGACGGGATTTCCGTATTCGCGCAGTCCCGTGCAAAGCAACCTGCCCGAGTGGGAGGCGTTCACGGGGGCGGCCCAGGGGACGCGCCGACTCGGGTCGGCGGCGCTGGACCTCTGTTTCGTGGCGGCCGGGTGGCTGGACGGCTACTGGGAGCGCGCGCTGCACCCCTGGGATTTGGTGGCGGGCGCGGCGATCGTGCTGGGCGCGGGCGGCCGTGCCACGGACCTCGACGGCTCGGCTTTCGACGGCGAGACGGGGCGGGTGCTGGCCAGCAACGGCCCGCTGCACGGCCAGATGATGGAGCTGCTGCGCAGTGTGGCCCAGCGAACCAACGCCCCCTGGCCGTAGAGCGCCGCCGATGACGGTCGCGGCGGCCATCATCGCGGGCGGGCGAGCGCGCCGGTTGGGCGGCCGCGTGAAGCCGTTCGTCGAGGTGGCCGGAATCGCCATCGCCGACCGCCAGCTCGCGGTGCTGAGGCCGCTTTTCGCCCGCGTCATCGCCGTCGTCGCCGACGCAGCGGACGCCGCCCCGTGGCAGGACCGCGGTGTCGAGACCGTCACCGACGCGGTACCGGGCGCCGGGCCGATGGCTGGTGTGGGGGCGGCGCTTGGTGCGGCGGCGCCGGGCGGGGTCGTCTGTTTGGCGGGTGATTTGCCGTTCCTGTCACCGGCGCTGCTGGCGGCGCTCCGGGACGTCGCTCCCGAGGCCGACGCGGTCGCGCCCCGCGCGGGCGGGCACGTCGAGCCGCTGTGCGCGCGTTACGGCGCGCGATGTCTCCCCCCGCTGCAGTCGCGCCTGGCGGGCGGGCGGCTGGCCCTGCACGCGTTCCTGGAAGAGCTTGACCGAACGGTGTGGCTGGAGGGCGACGCGCTGGCGGCGCTGGATCCGGGCGGCCGGTCGTTCCTGAACGTGAACACGCCCGACGATCTCGCGCGCGCCGAGCTGATCGCCCGGGGCGGCACGTGAGCCGGCCGGGGCGCGTCGCGGCCGGCGTGGCCGCGCTGGCGTGCATCGCCGTTCCGTTCTTCACGTCGACGACGTTCTTCGGCGACGATCACCTGTTCCTGACCTTCGCACGGCACGTGCACAACCCGCTGCGCGCGTTCACGACCGACCTGCACGGCGGCGAGTACTACCGCCCGCTGTGGATGGTCTTCTGGTGGGGGCTGGCGCGGGCCGGGGGCAAGGTGCCGTTCGCTGTGGCCGCCTTGCTGCTGCACCTCGCGGCGGGCGCCCTCGTGGCGCTGTTGCTCCGGGCGGTCGGCCGGCCGCCGCGGGTGGCGTGGACAGCCGGCGCGCTCATGGTGCTGGCGCCGCAGAACCTGGCGGCCGCCTCGTGGTTTTCGGCGACCACGGACCTGCTGGCGACCGACCTCGGGTTGCTGGCGCTGTGGGCCGTTTCGCGCCGTCGTCTGGCCGTGTGTTTGCTGGCGACGGCCGCCGCCTGCCTGTGCAAGGAGTCGGCGTACGCGCTGCCGGCGCTGTCCGTCGTCGTGCTGGCCGCGCGAGACGCGCAAACAGGCGAGGGGGGCGGGCGCCGCCGAAGCCTGGCCGGCCCGGTCGCTCAGCTGGCGGTCGTCCTGGCCGTTGCGGTGCTCCGGTGGAGGGTGCTGCGCGGATGGGGCGGCAGTGGCGAGCCCGGCGCACGGCCCGGGGCTCTGGTCGTCCAGATCCTGGCCGGCCTGGCCAAGACGTTCACCGGCGACGAGGTCGTCCCGCTTCCCCTGGCGCTGACTGTCGGTGCGATCGCGGCCGGGCTGGCTTTCTGGAGCGCCGCGCGGCGGCCGAGGGGCAGTGGGCGGTTCGCGCCGTTCCTGCTGACCGCCGTCGCGGCGGGGCCCCTGCTGGCGGCCGGGTGGGCCGTCGGCGCGCGCTACGACTACTGGCCCTCGGTCGGACTTTGCTGGGCCTTTGCCGAGGCGCTGGAGGAGGTCGGGATTGCCGGGCGCGCGACCCTGGCGGCGGCGCTTCTGCTGATCGGCGTGGCGCAGGCCGCCGCGCGGCGCCAGGACGTCGTGTCCTACGACCGCCGACTGGCCGCCGCAGGCCGTGCCGTGCGGGGCGGGGTCGCCGCCGGACATCGCGTTTTCCACGTCGACGGCGGCATCAAGGACCTGGACCTGGCGCTCGTGGCGGATCCGGCGCTCGAAGCGGCGGGCATCCTGGTGCTGGACGACGTGCCCGCTTCGTTCGCGATCCTGCCGCCCGATCTGGCGGTGGCGGCCAGGCCGCTCGTCGCGTCCCCGCCCATTCCGCCCAGCGGCGCCTACCGGTTCGGCGACGTCGCCGTCGTGGGGCTGGCCCGCCGCGGGGACGAACCCGACCTGTCAGAGGCCCTGGCCTGGTTTTCCGACCTGCGGCTCATCCGCCTCATGCGCGGCCCGGCGGGACAGGTGGTCGCGCGCGACGTGACGGCGCGCGTCCGGCGGGCGCTGGACGCCGACGGTGACCTCGACGACGGCGGCCAAGAGGGGCAAGATTGACCGTGCCGGTGGATTCCGTCCCAGCCTGTCCGTGTCGCAGCAAGCCCGTCTGGTCGCGCGTCGATGACGACTCGGTCATGCAATGGCCGGTCGTCGAGCTGGCAGAGTGGGAGGAGCTTCGCCAGTGCCCGGGCTGCAGCCGGTTCTGGCTGGCCTCATGGCCCGAGGAGCTCGAGGGCGGCATGATCCTGTGCACGCCGGCGCCGGTCAACGCGCGGCGCCTCCGGGACATCGATCGCGCCGCGACGCTGCGGGCCTACTGTCTGGCCCGCCTGGAGGAGCACTTCGGCACGTTACGCGAGCGGAAGCTCGTTTGCAGGAAGGCCGGGTGCGATCGCAAGCGCCTCGAGGGCGCCAGCCACTGCGTCGAGCACCTGATCGCCGACCGCTTCGGGCGACACCTGGCGCGCCTGGAAGCGCCCGTACGCCGCGAGCCTCCCCCGATTGCAGAGACTCGCGACGTCGTCACGGACGACGACGACGACTAGGTCACGGTCGCTTCTGGTAAACCTCGACGACCTCACCGTGGACGTCGTGGTCCTCGACGACGGTGAGGGTCGTGGTCGCGGCCGCCGTGAACGTATAGGTCGCGTTGAAGATGTTGCTCCCGCCGTCGACCGTCGGGCAGCTCTGGGTGAACGCCAGCGCATTGGTGCCCGAGGTCGTGATGGTGCCGCTTTGCCGGCTGAGGAAGCTGCCCGACAGGTCGGCCTCTTGAAGGGTGAAGGTATTGCCGGTCCCCGTCAGGACGACCGTCTTTCGGACCGGGGAGAGCACGGTCGTGGAGCCGGCGTCGCCCGAGTACGCGGTGATGCTGATGAGATCGTAGGTGCCCTGGACGATGGCGCCGCCCGTGGCAGCAGGCGTCGGGTTGTTCAAGATCGTCGCGGTCACGCACGGACCGGTCGCGTCCACTGTGTTCGTGAGGCACTCGAGCCCCTGGCTGGTGCGCGTGTCAGTCCCGCACACCGCGAGGCCACCACCCGCTCCGCCAGCGCCGGCCGAACCACCCGCGGCGCCCGACTGGCCGCCTGCGGCGCCCGCCGTTCCGCCTGCACCGGCCGCGCCGCCCGTGCCGGCATGGCCACCGGCCGCGCCCGCCGTTCCGCCGGCGCCCGCGCTGCCACCCGCACCGGCGCT
>JBJMQQ010000139.1:0-20756 GCA_045802645.1 Polyangia bacterium | reverse complement strand
CGCGCCCACGCGGGACGGCGGCCCCGGGTGCGGGAGGGCCGGGTCCGGGCAGCGGTTCGCCGGCTGGCGGTGGCACGCCGCGCGGCGGCGGGGCGGCGGGTAGCTGGCGGCCGCACGCGGGCGCCGGCCGTGGCGACGGGCCCAGCGACAAACGGACCGTCTGGGTGCTGCGCGACGGTCGCCCGCAGGTGGTCCCGATTCGCATCGGCATGTCAGACGGCAGCACGACCGAGGTCGCCGAGGGCGACCTGCACGAGGGGGACAGCTTGATCCTCGACGCGTCGACCAGCGAGCCGGCCTCCGCGCCGCCGACCGGGCCCGGGGGAGGGGTGCGCCGCCTCTTCTAGGCGCGCCGGCGGCCATGGCGCTGATCGAGCTGGAACGCGTCTCGAAGGTGTACCGGATGGGCGACGTTCAGGTGCACGCGCTGCGCGACGTGTCGTTGTCCGTCGAGGAGCGCGAGTTCGTGGCGGTGATGGGTTCGTCGGGGTCCGGAAAGTCGACGCTGATGAACATCGTCGGCTGCCTGGACCGCCCCACCTCCGGCGCCTATCGCCTCGACGGGCAAGAGGTCTCCGCGCTGGACCGCCGCGAGCTGGCGCGCATCCGCAACCGGACGCTGGGGTTCGTGTTCCAGAGCTTCAACCTGCTGTCGCGCACCTCGGCGCTGGAGAACGTCGAGCTGCCGCTGGTCTACGGCGGCGTCCCCGCGCGCGAGCGGCGCCCGCGCGCGAGTGAGGCGCTGGCGCGCGTCGGGCTGGGATCGCGCGCGCACCACCACCCGAACCAGATGTCGGGCGGGCAGCAGCAGCGCGTCGCCGTTGCGCGCGCGCTGGTCACGCGGCCGCGCCTGATCGTCGCCGACGAGCCGACCGGCAACCTGGACTCGCACACCACGGTCGAAATCATGGTGCTGCTGCAAGAGCTGTCGGCCGCCGGCATCACCGTCCTGCTGGTCACGCACGAGCCCGACGTGGCCGCGTACGCCTCGCGGGTGGTGGTCATGCGCGACGGCCACGTCATCAGCGACACGCGCCAGACGCCCCGACGCGCGGCGGTCGACCTGGCCGCCACGCCGCCCGTCGAAGACGAGCCACCGCCCGGACCACCGGAGGCTTCCGCGTGATCCCGCTCGAGACCTTCCGCGTCGCGCTTCGCGCGCTGCTGCGCAACAAGATGCGTTCGTTCCTGACGGTGCTGGGCATCATCATCGGCGTCGGCGCCGTCATCGCGATGGTCGCCATCGGCGAGGGGGCCAAGGCCGAGGTCGAGGCGTCGTTCGCGTCGATGGGCTCGAACCTGCTGATCGTGATGTCAGGCAGCACGCAGTCGGGCGGCGCGCGCGGCGGCTTCGGTTCGATGCCCACGCTGACCTGGGACGATCTGCGCGCCATCCGCAACGAGGTCCCGTCGGTGCGTTTCGCGGCCGCGCAGCTTCGGTCCAGCGCGCAGCTCATGAGCGAGGACCAGAACTGGTCGACGCAGGTCAGCGGCACGTCGCCCGAGTACTTCCAGATCCGCAGCTGGAAGGTGGAGCGCGGGCGCGGGTTGCTCGACTCGGACCTGGACGCATCCGCCAAGGTCGTCGTGCTAGGGCAGACCGTCGTCGACAAGCTGTACGGCGCGGTCGACCCGATCGGCCAGACGGTGCGCATCAAGAACATCCCGTTCGAGGTGGTCGGCGTGCTGGCGCGCAAGGGGCAGTCGGCGATGGGGCAGGACTACGACGACGCGGCGTTCGTTCCGCAGACCACGTTCCAGAGCAAGATCCAGGGCGGGCTTCAGAAGTACATCGGCGGAACGATCTTCCTGGGCGCGGCGTCGACCGAGGCGACGTCGCGCGCCGAGACGCAGGTCGCCGACCTGCTGCGCGACCGGCATCGTTTGCTGCCCGGCGCCGACGACGACTTTTCGATCCGCAACCTGACCGAGATGGCCAACGCGCAGGCCGAAGGGACGCGCACGCTGACCACGCTGCTGGCCAGCATCGCGGGCGTGTCGCTGCTGGTCGGCGGCATCGGCATCATGAACATCATGCTGGTCAGCGTGACCGAGCGGACGCGCGAGATCGGCGTGCGCATGGCGGTCGGCGCGACGCCGGTCGACATCCTCATGCAGTTCCTGGTCGAGGCGCTCACGCTGGCGATTGCCGGGGGGATGGTAGGCGTCACGCTGGGCGTGTTCTCGGCGGGGCGGCTGGCGGCCCGCTTCGGTTGGCCGATGCTGGTCCGGCCCGACGTCGTCATCATCTCGGTCGCGTTCAGCGGGATCGTGGGGGTGGTGTTCGGCCTTTACCCGGCGCGCAAGGCCTCGCGCCTGGACCCCATCGAGGCGCTCCGCTTCGAATGAACCGGCGCGCGCGACAGATCCTGCAGACGGCGTTGGCGCTGTCCCTTCTCGCGTCACCCGTGCTGGCGACGGCCGCGCCGGCTGATTCGGGCCCAGACGTCGTCGCCACGGCGCCCGTCCTGACCTTGGCCGAGGCGGTGCGCGCCGCCCGCGCCCACCACCCGGCGCTGGAGCTGGCGCGCGGCAGTGCGGCCAGCGCGCTCGGCGCCGCCAACCAGTCCCGCGCGTCACTGCTGCCGCAGCTGAACGGCACCGCCTCCTACACGCGCGCGACGTCGAACTTCGTCCCGCAGCCGGGCGGCACCGTGCCGCTGGCCGCGCAGGGTGCGACGTCGTGGGCGACCGACCCGCTGTGGCGGTTCGGGCTCAGCGCCAGCCAGCTGGTTTACGACTTCGGCGAGACGATCAACCGGTGGAAGGCGGCCAACGTTGCGGCGGACGCCGCCGACGTGTCGGTGCACGCGACCGAGGCGCAGGTCGCGTACAACGCGCGGGTCGCGTTCTTCACCGCGCGCGCCGCCAAGGACATGGTGCGCGTCGCGCGGGAGACGCTGGCCAATCAAGAGAAGCACCTGCAGCAGGTACAGGGGTTCGTCGAGGTCGGCACGCACCCGGCGATCGACCTGTCGCAGGCGCGCGCGGACCGCGCCACCGCGCAGCTGCAGCTGATCAATGCCGAGAACAACTACGCGGTCGGCAAGGCGATGCTGAACCAGGCGATGGGGATCGAGCGGTCGGTCGACTACGACCTGGCCGACGACGCGCTGCCCGCCATCGAAGGCGAAGACGCCCCCGTCGAGAGCCTGGTGGACGACGCCAAGCGGACGCGCCCCGACATGGCCAGCCTGCGCCTCAATCTCACGAGCCAGGAGCTGGGGCTGCGGTCGGCGCACGACATGAACTGGCCGAACCTGTCGCTGTCCGGGAGCGTCAATGAGAGCGGCCCCGAGCTCGAGCGCATGACGTGGAACTTCAGCGGGCTCGTCCTGCTGAGCATCCCGTTCCTGCAGGGGGGCGCCATCCAGGCGCAGGTGCGACAGGCGCGAGGGCAGGTCCAGCAGGCGCAGGCGCAGCTGGAGACGCAGCGGCAGCAGGTGCGCCTGGACGTCGAGCAGGCGCGGCTGGGGATCCGGGCGGCCCGGGGCGCGATCGCGGCGGCCGAAGACGCGCTGGTGAACACGCGCGACCGACTGCGCCTGGCCGAGGGGCGTTACGCGACCGGCGTCGGCAGCATCATCGAGCTGGGCGACGCGCAGCTGGCGGCGACCAGCGCGGCGGCCCAGAAGGTCCAGGCCGAGTACCAGCTCTCGACGGCGCGCGCCCAGCTGCTCAAAGCGCTGGGCCGCAACGACTGAAGCCGCGGTGCTACTTGGGCAGCGGGACGCCGGCGGCGCGGAAGATGCGCGTGGCCAGCCAGCGGGCGCTGACCTGGTATTGCCCGGCGGCGACCAGCTGGCGGAGCGCTTCGACGCGGCTGGCGGCCGTGACGGCCGGTGCGCCCATCGGGGGCGCGGCCATCGCGCGCGCAGGGGGCCTCCGGTGCGTCATGTGTCTGTTGGTGTCGCTCATGCCTACACCATCGGAGGCTGTCGCCAGGTCCTTTAGAAAAAAATGCATGTAGGCCGTTTCCGGCAACGTCGGTGTTCTGACGCTCCGAAAACGACCTGACTGCGCCTACTTACGCCGGCGGCCGTGACGCTAGGCGGCGGCTTCGGCGGCCAGGTCGCCGAGCGAATCGCGCAGGCGGCGGGTCGCTTCCCCGTGGATCTGGCAGACGCGCGATTCGGTCACGCCGAGGACGCTGCCGATCTCTTTCAGGTTCAGGTTGTCGCAGTAGTAGAGCGACAGCACCTGCTGCATCTTCTCGGGGAGCGTCCCGATCCCGGACACGAGGCGGTCCAGCATCTCGCGGCGCGAGGCAGACTCGAAGGGATCGTCGGCCGACGTGTCGCCGGTCCGCTCCAGCAGGTCGGGACCCGCGTCGTCGATGCCGACCACGGACGAACCGGAGAGCTTCTGCTGGCGCGCGTAGAGCTCCTCGACACCGACCCCCAGGCGCTTGGCGATCTCCTCGTGGTCGGGCGTGCGGCCCAGCTGCGCCTCCAGGCGGCGGGTGGCGTCGCGCAGCTCGTTCGACAGCCGGCGCATGTCACGCGACAGCGTGTCGCGCGAGCGCAGGTCGTCCAGCATGGCGCCGCGGATGCGGAACTCGGCGAATGCCTCGAAGCGATCGACGCGGCTCGGGTCGAACCGCTCCGCCGCTTCCATCAGGCCGATGACGCCCGACGAGATCAGGTCGTCGATCTCGACGTGCGCCGGCAGGCGACGCGCCAGGCGTCGCGCAACCTTCTCGATGTAGGGAAAGAACTTGGCTGCGTACTCGTTGCGACGCGCAACGATGTCCTTCTTCGCAACCTTCTTGCTCGCCGTCGCCGCCGCCGTCTTGGTGCCCGACGCCTTCTGGGCCGGTTTCCGCTTCGTGGTCATGCGCGGACAATCAGCACATCGCATGCCACGTTCATGTCTGAACGTGAACCGCAGCAATCAAGGGTTTCGGTCGAGCCGCGCGCGCCGACCGTCAGCCGATTGGC
This sequence comes from Polyangia bacterium, assembly GCA_045802645.1. GTDB lineage: Bacteria > Myxococcota_A > Polyangia > Fen-1088 > Fen-1088 > JADGRB01. Next base: position 15,816 of record JBJMQQ010000139.1, on the reverse strand, counting down.
GGTTTGTATTTCTTGACACCGTCATCCGGCTGACGGTCTCCAGATCCCCGACGTGAGTGTCACTCAGCGACGGTGAAAGTCGCTGCGCTCACCGACGGACAGTGTGTGTATTCGGCTCCTTCACGCGACGTAACGGCGTCTCGACTTCTGCGAAACATGTGGTGCTGAGTCGGCCGCCGACGTACCCAGCGCCTCGGCGATGAACTGCGCTTCCAGCTCGGCGAGCAGCTCGCGCGGGTCGATGCCGTCGGGCGACAGCCCACGCGCGGCCCGCTCGAAGTCCAGCACCTGGATGCGCAGCCGCGACGGCAGGTCGTTCATCACCACCATGCGCGTCCCGGCGGTGATCACCAGCTGCTCGACGAGGTTCTGCAGCTCGCGGACGTTGCCCGGCCAATCGTGCTGCGAGAACCGGCGCATGACGTCCAGCGCGAACCCCGGAACGCGCCGCCCTTCGCGTGCGTTCACCTGCCGCCGGAAATGCTCGGCCAACGTCGGGATGTCGGAGCGGCGCGCGCGCAGGGGCGGTAGCTCGATGATCGCCTCGGCGGAGCCGAACAGCTCGCCCAGCGCCGGATCCAGCACCCCGCGGTCGACGAGGCCGTCGACCGGGTGCCGCGTGGCTCCCACCAGGCGCACCAGCGGCCGGGCTGCCCGCAGCCGCCAGACCAGCGCGGCCTGGGCTTCCCGTGACAGCACGTCAATCTCGTCGAGAAACAGCGTGCCTCCGCGCGCTGCCGCGAGCCAGCCGCGCCGGACGCCATGTCGGGCGAGCTGTGCTTCCGCCCGCTCCGGTGGGACAGCGGCCAGGTTGATGGCGACGAAGCGTCCGTCTCGCCGGGGGCCGGCCGCGTGAAGCAATCGGGCCATCGTCGCCTTGCCGGTGCCCGTCTCGCCGCGGATCAACACCGGCGCGTCGCAGCCGGCCAGCGCGTCCAGCTGGGCCAGCGCCAGAGCCAGCGCCGGGGCGTCGCCCACCACCAGCGGCGCGCCCGCCGCGCGGCCGCGCGGGCGCCCCTGACCTGCCAGCAGGCGGGCGGCGATCGCGGCCAGCTCGTAGCGGCCCCGCGGCAGAGGAACGATCTCGGCGGCGCCGGCGCGCAGCACGTCGACTGCGCCGCGCCCTTCCGCCTCGATCGCGACGGTGGGGACCGGCGGCCGGCACGCGCGCGCCTTCAGCGCGACGGCCGTCGCGTCGTCGGCGGGCAGGGCCAGATGGATCAGGCACAGATCGAACGGCGCGGCGCCCAGCTGGGGAATCGCCGCCGCGGCGCCGCGGGCCACCTCGACGGTCCAGCCAAGTACGCGGCCGAGCCGCGCCACGCGAGCGGACCGCGCGGCATCGGTGTCGACCAGCAACATTCGCCTGGACATTCATGAATGTGCATCGTCCGCGCGAAAACAGCTCTTGAGGGCGCGGCGTGTTGCGAGATCCGCAACACTGTTCGGAAATTCGCGGGATTCGGGTCGGAGACCGCGGTCCGTGCGGGGTTCGGTTGTTGCGACGCGCGCTGACTGAAAACGACCGGGCGAGCGTGGACGAGCGGCCGTCTACGACCGGGATTCGGCGCGCGGGTACGAGCCCAGCACCTTCACCGTCTCGGACGCGCTCTTGACGTCGGCGATCGCGGCGGCCACCGGCGCGTCGCGCTCGTGCCCGTCGATGTCGACGAAGAACACGTACTCCCACGGTCGCCGGCGCGAGGGGCGGCTCTCGATCTTCGTCATGTTGAGCCCACGCTCGGCGAAGGCGCCCAGGACCCGGTAGAGGATGCCGGACTCGTCGCGGGTGACCAGCAGCAGCGACGTCTTGTCGCGGCCGGTCGGCTCCGCCTGCTCCCGTCCGAGAACGAGAAATCGCGTCATGTTGTGCGCCATGTCCTCGATTTTTCGTCGGAGAACGACGAGATCATGGATCTTGGCGGCCAGCTCCGAGCCGACGGCGGCGCCGCGCGCGTCGTCGCGGGCCCGGCGTGCGGCGTCGGCGGTCGAGCGTGTCTCGACCAGCGTCGCGCTGGGCAGGTTGGCGCCCAGCCAGCGCCGCACCTGGGCCAGCGCGATCGGAATCGAGTAGACCCGCTCGATCTCGGCGAACGCGACGTCGTGCCGCGCGAGCAGGCACATGTTCACCTCCAGCGCGATCTCGGCGCACACCTTGAGGTCGCTCTCGAGGAACGTGTCCAGCGTGTGCGTGACCATCCCCTCCGTCGTGTTCTCGACCGGGACGACGCCGTAGTCGGAGTTGCCGCGCTCGACCTCCTCGAACACCGCCGGGATCGTCCCCATCGGCATCGCGCGCGCAGAGAGCCCGAACTGGCGCTTGACGGCCATGTCCGAGAACGTCCCCTCGGGACCGAGGTAGGCCACCCGGACGCGCTTTTCCAGCGTCAGGCAGGCGCTCATGATCTCCTGGAAAACGGAGCGGATGGACTCCGTCGGGAAGGGGCCGGGGTTGGCGGCGGCCAGGCGTTCGGTGATCTGCCGCTCGCGCGAGGGGACGTAGAACGGGACCGACGCGGCGGTCTTGAGCTCGGCGACCTTGCGCACCAGCTCGGCGCGCTGGTTGAGGAGGCGCAAGAGGTCGTCGTCCGTGGCGTCGATCTTGGTGCGCAGGTCGGCCAGCGCCGCCTTGTGCGCATCCGCCTCTGGCGCGCCCGGCGGAGGGGCTTCGGCGCGGTCCTTGGACATGGCGCGCGAGCTTACTACACTCGACGCGTGAGGCTCGCGACGCTGCGGGACGGGACCCGGGACGGTTCGCTGGTGGTGGTCGCGCGCGACGGCCGCCGCTTCGCGCGGCCGACCGACATCGCGCCTACGCTGCAGGCGGCGCTGGACGGCTGGAACCGGGCCGCGCCCCTGCTCGCCGAGCTGGCCGCCCGCGTCGACGCCGGCGCCGCCGACACGGAGCCGCTGGACGAGGGGGCGCTGGCCGCGCCGTTGCCGCGCGCCTACGAGTGGGTGGACGGGTCCGCGTACCTGACCCACGTTCGTCTGGTGCGGAAGGCGCGCGGGGCCGAGCCGCCGCCCACGTTGGAGACCGACCCGCTGGTCTACCAGGGCGGCTCGGGCGCGCTGCTGGGCCCGCGCGATCCGATTCCGCTGCCGCCGGGAGAGGATCCGGGCCTGGACCTGGAAGCGGAGGTCGCCGTCGTTCTGGGGGACGTCGCCCGAGCAACCTCGGTGGCGGACGCGGCGGCGTGCGTGCGCCTGATCGTGCTGGCCAACGACGTCACCCTGCGCTACCTGGTTCCCGGTGAGCTGGCCAAGGGGTTCGGGTTCTTCCTGTCCAAACCGGCGACCGCGTTTTCGCCATTCGCCGTCACGCCCGACGAGCTGGGCGGCGCGTGGCGCGACGGCCGCGTGCACCTGCCGCTGCGCTCCAGCGTCGTGCGCGCGGGCGGTGCGCGGCTGGATTCCGATCCGGACGCCGGCGCAATGCACTTTTCGTTCTTTGATTTGATCGCTCACGTCGCCCGCACGCGCGACTTCTGTGCGGGCACGATCCTGGGCGGCGGCACCGTCTCGAACGACGACCCGGCGCGCGGCGCGTCCTGTTTGGCGGAGCTGCGCGCGCGAGAGACAATCGCCCACGGCCGGCCGGCGACGCCCTTCCTGGCGACGGGGGATCGCGTGACGATCGAGATGCGCGACGCCGCCGGGCGCGATATCTTCGGCCGCATCGACCAGACGGTGGTGAGCGGATGATCTTCTACGACTACTGGCGGTCCAGCTCTGCCTGGCGCGTGCGGCTTGCGCTGCACCTCAAAGGGATCTCGTTCGACCGGCGCCCGGTGAACCTGCTGGCCGACGAGCAGCACGCGCCGGAGTTCCGCGCCCTCAACCCGCAGGGCCAGGTGCCGGTCCTCGTCATTCCGCCGGAGACGCCCGGCGCGCGCCCGCAGGTGCTGGCGCAATCGATGGCGATCCTGGCTTATCTGGAAGAGCGGTTTCCGACGCCGCCGCTGTTGCCGCCGCCGGGCGCGTTGTTTGCGCGCGCGAAGGCACGCCAGTTGGCCGAGATGATCAACTCGGGCATCCAGCCGTTCCAGAACCTCACGTTGTTCGCCTGGATGCGCGCGGCGGGGGTCGCCGATCCAGCCGGGGCGGCCCGCGAATTCAACGCGCGCGGCCTGGCCGCCGTCGAGCAGCTGGCGTCCGAGTGCGCCGGCAAGTTCCTGGTCGGCGATTCGCCGACGATCGCCGACGTCTACCTGACGCCGCAGCTTTACGGCGCGCGCCGCTTCGACCTGGACCTCACGCCGTACCCGACGTTGTTGCGCGTCGAGGCGGCGGCCGCGGCGCTGCCCGCGTTCGCCGCGGCCCGGCCCGAGCGCCAGACCGACGCCGTTCCCGTAAACCCCTGACCGGCACAAAAGCTGGCCTCCTTTTGGAGCCAAAGGCGTCCTCATCAACATGGGCGTGGAACGAGCGATGCTCATGTCCAGCACACGCACCCGAGCTGTCCCGACGATCGTTCGCCTGACATTGATCGGCTCTCTGGTCGCGGCGTGCTCGGCAAGCGGTTTGCAGTCCGGCAAAACTGCCGGCGCGGCCGGTAGTTCCGTGGGGGGCGGTCCGGCCGGGGGAGCCCCCGGACTGGGGGGCGCGAGCGACCGGGGCGGTGGGCGCGGCGGCACAGGGGGCACCCACGGCGGCGCCGGCGGCATCGACGCCGGCCCGCCGTCGGGTGCGGGCGGGGGGACGACGGCGTGCAAGCCGCTGGGCGCGATCCCCCGCCGGCTCTGGCGGCTCTCGGCGGAGCAGTGGGGCAACGCCGTCCAGTCTCTGCTGAATCTGCCCAGCCCGCCCGCGCTCATCAGTCGAGGCGGCGAGTCGACGTACGCGTTCTTCAGTGACGCGACATTGGGCGTCGACGACTCGATGCTCTTCGCCATCTACAACGCCCTCGACGGCGCGACGACCCAGGTCGACCCGATGGTCGGGACCACGATCGCGTCGTGCATCGGCACGACGCTCGAGGCCCAGACAGCTTGCGCGACGGCGTTCGTGCAGGCGTTTGCCCCCCAGGCGTACCGGCGCCCCATCACGCCCGAGGAGCTGGCCGACCTCGTGACCGTGTTCCAGGACGGCGCGGCGGATGGCTACAGCGCCGGCATCGAGCTGGTGATGAAGGCCGTCCTCGCGTCGCCGTCGTTTCTGTTCAGGACCGAGCTGGGCCCGTCGACGTTGACGGCCGACGCCAACGGCAAATATCCCGACACCACGCTCACGCCGTACGAGATCGCCAGCCAGATTTCGTTCACGTTGCAGGGCAACCTTCCGGACGCGGCTCTGACCGCCGCCGCCGTCGACGGTAGCCTGGCCACCAAAGCCGGAATCACCGCGCAGATCGATCGCCTGATGGGCTTGCCGGCGACGCAGGCGTATCTGACGGACACGGTGCTCAACTGGTTCGGGATCGGGATTCTGTTCGCCAAGACAAAGGATCCGACCCTCGTCGCCGCGCAGGACTTACCCGCCGTCCAGAGCGATCTGTGGACCTCGGCGCAGCAGTTCGTGAGCTCGATTCTGTGGAGCGGATCGGGAAAGATCGACGACCTGCTCACGTCGCAAACCGTTTACGTCAACCAAAGACTGGCCAAGCTTTACCCGGACGCGGTCTCCGTGAATGCGCCGACCAGCGACACGACATTCGTCGCGGCGACCTGGCCAGCGTCCGAGGGCCGCAGCGGCATCTTGACCCAGCCGAGTTACCTGTGGGCGATGTCCGATCCGAACAACGCGTCGATCGTGAAACGGGGCAAGGCCATCCACGACTACGTCGTCTGCCAGGATCCGGTCGGTTCGCCCGTCGACCTTTCGACCAAGGAGGCCGTGAACCTCATCGCATGTAAGTCTTCGGATGGGACGCAGACGCTCTCGACGTGCGACAGCGAGATCCTGAAGTCGGACGTCCGGATCTCGAACGAGCCGTGCCAGGTGTGTCACGTGCAGATCGACCCCTACGCGCGGGTGCTGCAGAACTTCGGTCCCATCGGCAACTACCGGACGCTGGACGAGGCCGGACGGGCGATCAGTCCCGTTGCGACGTTCGTTCCGACGGGCCCGCCAGTCCCGATCGCCGGAGTACCGGGCGAGATCTCGGTACCCGGTTCGCCGCTGGCACCGCGCACGGTGACGGGCGCGCAAGGGCTGGCCTCGGCGTTGGTCGCGACGCGCGTGCTCGATGGGTGCGCCGTCCAGCAGTTCGTCGGCGCGGCCATCGGTTCGCCGATCTGGACGTCCGACACGTGCGAGCTCGCGCCGATTCGCACGGCCAGCGACGGCACAATCAAGTCGCTTCTCACCAACGTCCTGTTGGCCGACTTCATGCGCGCGCGCGCCGGAGGGCCGAAATGATGTCGTACAAGTTCGCTCGCCGATCCTTCCTGCGCGGCGCGGGCGGTCTGGCTCCGCTCATGCTGCCGCTGTTGCGGTCGATCGAGGCGCGGGCGGCTGGTGCGGCGGCGCCGTTGCGGCTGCTGGTCATTCAACACCCGCTGGGGACGAACCCGGGACTCACGAACTGGGTTCCAACCGCGAGCGCGACGACGACCACCTTCACGCTTCCGTTCGAGAGCGCCCCGTTCGCGCCCCTTCAGAAGTACATGGTCATGATCGACGGTCTGAACCTAATCGTCGTCGGTGGCGGGACCAGCGCCAACAGCGGCCAGAACACCGCCGAGGGCGGCATGGTGACGTTGATGACCGGCGTTCCCACTCTCGGCAAGGTGGGCCAGCAGGATCACTGCGCCGGCGGCCCCTCCATCGACCAGGTGTTGTTGCAGAGATCACCGACGCTGGGCGGCCCGAAGTTCGGGGCGCCGACGCCTTTCGGTTCGCTGCAACTGGCGGCCGATGTTCGCTCCGACCGAGACGAGGTCGGCCCGCGCGTGCTGTCTTACTTGGCGCCCAAATCCGGCGTGAGCGACCCATCAATGGCCCGCCAACCGCTTTATCCGGAGAGTGTGCCGCTCAACGCGTACAACCGCCTGTTCGGGGCGGCGTTGCCCGGCGGCGGTGTCGCAGGGCCAGGGCTCACGCGCGACCTCAGCGCGCTGAATTACATGCGCCGCGATCTGGCGCGTTTGAGGTCGGTGATTCCCGCCAGTGAAAAGGACAAGCTGGATGCGTACGCAAAGGCCATCACGACGCTGGAGGCCAGCCTGCAGGCGAAGTACGGGATCACCTCCGCCTCCTGCGTGAAGCCTGCTGCCCCTCCGAGCTTCCCGAACACGAGCACGGGCAAGCAATCGACGGTGGGCGTCTACACCGATCTGGGCGGCGTCGACTACTACGTCGCCGGGCAACCGACCAGCCACCCTCACGCGGATCTGGGTCAGGCGCAGCTCCGATTGATCAAGGCGGCGTTCGCTTGCGATCTGACCCGGGTCGCGACGTTCATGTGGGCATCCGGGACCAGCTGGGTCGCGTTTCCGGGCACCTTCCAGGGGGCCACGGTCCAGGGCAACCCGGTGTCGGCGCCTCATCACGCCGTCGCGCAGTCCAACAATCCGGCGACAAACGCCTGGCTCAGTCAGATCGATCAGTTCTACTCGGCCGCGACCTCGACGGTGCTGCAGGAGTTTGCGACGACGCCCGACATCGACGGAAACATGCTGATCGACAACACCATCATCGTGTACGTGACCGAGGTCGCGCGCGCGTTCGATTCCAATCAGCAGAACATGCCGGTCCTCGTGTTCGGTGGAAAGAACACGCGCGTGAACGGCGGAACGTACCTGAAGGTCAAGGACGGGCCGTTGCTGGCCCAGACGGGCGGCACGGGAAACCGGCCGTTCAACGACCTGTGGCTGGCGCTGGCGAGCGTGTTCGGCGTGCCGCTGACCAGCCTGGGAGACAAGACGCAGTACACGGGGCCACTGGCGGGCGTCTTTCGCGCCGCCTGACCCCGGCACTCAGGGAAAGCGCTGGTGCGGCGGCTCGGGCGGCGTCAGGTGAGCCGCGGGCGCGGCGCGAAACGGGAGCAGGTTCTGGGTGATCGCCGGCAGGTGGGCCAGGTGATACCGCCAGGCTCCCCACGTCGCGAGCCCCATGCCGCCCAGCAGTGCCGCCGCCGTGCCGAACGCCCAGGGAATCAGCATCGCGGGCGCCAGCGCGCGCGTTTGCAGGCGCACGGTCGCCTCGGCCAGCGCCAGCGATTGCGCCTGCGCCGGGGCGCGGAAGGGTCCCGCGCCGAAGCCCAGGTCCTGCAGGACACCCTCGGCGGTCACTTCCTCGCCGGGGCGAATGAGCACCTCCTCGACGGTGATGTCGGCGCGGAACCCGAACGCCCGCGCCACCGCCACGGCGCCGGGCGTGCCTGCCCGGTGCAAGCTGGGCGTCGCCTCGATGCGCGCGCTGTCCGGCTCCAGGCGGATGCGCACCGGCGGACGCCCACCGTCGCTGTTCCCCCAGGCCAGGTCGAACGCATCCGGCGACGCCAGGTCGTGCACCAGCTCGCTGCGCGCGGTCAGGTGCTCGACGACCCGCAGCCGCCAGTAGACGCACGGCAGCCCCGAGGCAGGCGCGCGCAACAGCTCGGCCGTCGGCTCGACCCGTGCCTCCAGGCTGACCGGGTGAACGGCGTCGGACACACTCAGCGCTCGCTCGTGGCTCATCGGGCTCCTTCTCCGCCGCCATCGGGGGCGGTGCCGCCGGCGTACTCCTCCAACTTGCGATAGAGCGTCTTGCGGTCCAGCCCTAGCCGTTGCGCCGCGCGCGTCTTGTTGCCGCTTTCAGCCGCCAGCACACGCTTGATGTACTCGCGCTCCAGCTCTTCCAGCGTCAGGCCGCGCGCGACCGCCGCCGATAGGTCGTCCTCGGCCGTCATGCGCCGCTCGCGAACGGCCTGCGGCAAATCCTCGGGCTGAACCAGCGGTCCCTCCGCCAGCGCGACCGCGCGCTCGACGACGTTTTCCAGCTCCCGCACGTTGCCCGGCCAGCCGTAGGCCAGCAGCGACTTGCGGGAGGTCTCGTGGAAGCCCCGCACGTCCTTGCCGGCCTTGGCCGTGCTGCGGGCCAGGAAGTGCTCCGCCAGCGGCAAGATGTCCTCGGCCCGGTCACGCAGCGCGGGCAGGTGGATGTGGATGACGTTGAGGCGGTAGTAGAGGTCCTCGCGGAACGTGCCGTCAGCCAGCCGCGCCTCCAGCTCTTTGTTGGTCGCCGCCACGACCCGCACGTCGACCTTCTCGCTGCGGGTGGCCCCCAGCGGTCGGATCTCGCCTTCCTGCAGCACGCGCAGCAGCTTGGCCTGCAGCGCGGGCGGAAGCTCGGCGATCTCGTCGAGGAAGATCGTGCCGCCGTCCGCCTCCAGGAAGATGCCGGCCCGATCCGTGCGGGCGTCGGTGAACGCGCCGCGCTTGTAGCCGAAGAGCTCGCTCTCGAGCAGCGTGTCGGGGATGGCCGCGCAGTTCAGCGCGACGAACGGCCGCTCGCGGCGGGGGCTGTTGAAGTGGATGGCCTTGGCGACCAGCTCCTTGCCGGTGCCCGAGGCGCCGGTGACCAGCACCGAGGCCGTGGACCCCGACAGCCGTCGAATCAACGCGAAGATCTCCTGCATCCCGGCCGAGCGTCCGATGAGGTTACCCAGCCGATAGCTCTTCTGGACCTCGTCGCGGAGGCGGGCCACCTCCGACCGCAGCGCCCGCTCGGCCAGGGCCTTTTGCACAGACAGGTTCAGCTGGTCGACGTCGAAGGGCTTGGTGATGTAGTCGAAGGCGCCCAGCTTCACCGCGCGGATCGCCGTGTCGATGGAGCCGAACGCCGTGATCGTGATGACGTGCGGCGACGGCGTGACGGCCTTGATCTCCCGCAGCATGTCCAGCCCGTCCAGGTCGGGCATCTTCACGTCGGAGATCACCAGATCGACGCCGCCCTGACGGACGCGCTCGACACCGGCCCGCCCGCCGGCCGCGACCTCCACCGTGTGGCCTTCCTCTTCCAGGACCTCGCGCAGGAAGGTGCGCATCGCGGCGTCGTCCTCGACGACCAGGATTGTCGCGTGGCCTGTCCCGCCCGTCGCGAGCGTTGGACCAGTCTCGGAGGCGGCGGCCTGGGTTTCAGCCATTTGCGGCGCGAGCGTCGATCAATCCTTGCCGATCGAACCCATTTCGGCAAGCGCCGGCGCGTCGAAAGCCGCCCCCGCCGAAGCGCTGGCACAGGGCAAAAACACGCGAAATTCGGCCCCGCCCGCGGCCGGGCTGTCGACCTCGATCCAGCCGTCGTGGTCCTTGACGATGCCGTGGCTGACCGCCAGGCCCAGGCCCGTGCCCTGACCCTCGTCCTTGGTCGTGAAGAACGGCTCGAAGATCTTGTCGCGATTGGCGGCCGGGATGCCTGGGCCGCTGTCGCCGATCACCAGGACGGCGTACTCGGCGGGGGACGCCAGGTCGAGCCCCCCCTTTCGCCGGACCACGGACTCGGTCGCGACGCGCAGCGTGCCGCCTTCCGGCATGGCGTGGATCGCGTTCGTGATGAGGTTGAGGCAGACCTGCTGGATCTGGTCGGGGTCGCCGGGCACCTCCGGCGGCGCCGGCATCGTGTGCACCTCGACCTCGATGCCCTGGCGGCGGATGGGCTCGCTCAGGAACTCCAGCGCCTCGGCCACGACGGCGCCCAGGTGGACCCGCGTCAGCGTCGGGCCGCGCGGGCGCGAGAAGTCCAGCACCTGGCGGATGATCTTCGTGATGCGCGCGACCTCGTCCCCGATGATCGTCGCGTTCTTGACGACGTCCGAGGGGTCGGTCGCCCCCGCGGCCTCGACGGCCCGTTCCGCCTTCTTGGCCAGCGCGCGCGCCCGGCCGCCGATGACGTTCAGCGGCGTTCCGACCTCGTGCGCGATCTCGGCGGCCATCTGGCCGATGGTGGCCAGCTTTTCGGACTGACGCAGGCGCGCCTCCAGCCCCAGGCGGGCACTCGCCGCGCGTTCGGCTTCCTCGCGCGCCTCGCGCAGCGAGCCGGTCATGGCGTTGAAGCGACCCGCCAGCTCGCCGACTTCGTCGTCCCGCTCGGCCAGGATGACGCGCGACAGGTCCCCCTTGCCGACCGCGTCGATCCCCTCCAGCAGGCGCCGCAGCGGGCGGACCACGATCTGGCTGACGGCGAACCGCACGCCAATCCCGACTCCGACCACCACCAGCAGGAACAGCGGGAAGATGCGCCGTCCGGTGGCAGCCACCGCGGCGTCGATGTAGCTGGCGTCGCGGCGCATCCCCAGGATTGCCGCGGGGTGGCGCGCCGGGTGGCGGACGGGCAGCTCCAGCCCGGCCGCGTCGAACAGCGGCACCGCCATCGCGTAAGACCGCCGTCCGGTCGTCTCGCCGAAGACGCGACCGACGGGCGCGTCCTGAATGTCGGCGCCGTTCATCAGCAGCAGCCAGGCGTCGTCGTCGGTGCGGCGGTCGTCGCCTACCTGCAGCACCTCCAGCTGGAAGAGCTCTTCGTTGCGGCGCGCGCCGCGGACGCGGGCCAGCAGCGTGTCGGCGGCCGTGGTGGGGTCCAGCGGCTCGAGGCCGATCTCCAGCGCGCCGGCGATCTCGTGGGCCTCGCGATCGAGGTCGGCGATCAGGTTGGCGCGGCGCACCTTCAGCGCGGCGGCGCCCGAGGCCGCCAGGACCGACGCGACCAGCAGGGTCGCCAAGACGGTCACGCGGGTCCCCAGCGTCATCCCCTGCCAGTATAACTCCGCGTGCTATATAGGCCCCGCAACCGCCATGAGCCCCGACGAGATCCGCACCCGCATCCGTACCGCGCTGCCCGACGCCCAGGTCCAGGTGGTCGACACCACGGGCACCGGCGACCACTTCGACGCGACCGTCGTTTCGGCGGCGTTCGCCGGCAAGCTGCCGGTCGAGCGTCACCGGCTGGTCTACGCCGCGCTGGGTGACGTCATCCGGGGGCCGGCGGCGCCGATTCACGCACTGGCGCTGACCACGCGCACACCCGACGAATAAAAAGGAGCACCTGCCGTGACCGAGCCACTGAAGAAGCGCATCGAGGACACGATCGCCAAAGGGCGCGTGATGCTGTTCATGAAGGGCAACCCGTCGATGCCCCAGTGCGGCTTTTCGGCCGCCGTCGTCGGCATGCTGAAAGAGGTCGGCGTCCCCTTCGAGTCGTTCAACATCCTGGCCGACTCCGAGCTGCGCGAGGGGCTGAAGGAGTACTCGAGCTGGCCGACCTACCCGCAGCTCTACGTCGACGGCAAGCTGGTCGGCGGCGCCGACATCGTGCGCGACCTACACTCGCGCGGCGAGCTGAAGAAGCTGCTGAGCGCCTAGGGCTTCGGCCCCAGCGCCTCGGCGATCGCGTTCACCAGCCGGCGCATGACGAAGCCCTTTTCAGGGACGACGTCGGCGCGCACGCCGTGGCTGCCCAGCGCCTCGACGGCGATGGGGCCGATCGCGGCGACGCGGGTGCGCGCCAGGCCCGCCCGCAGCTGGGGCTCGGCCCCCGCCGTCGCGGCGACCGCGAACAGGCGGTCGATCTGCGAGGCGCTGGTGAAGGCGATCGCGTCGATGCGTCCGGCGCCCAGCGCGTCGATGAGGCCGCGGACCGCCGCCTCGTCCGCCGCCGAAGCGTAGATGTAGGGGGCGACGGCGCGGGCCGTGGCGCCGGCCTTCTCGATGGCGTCGATGAGCGGCCGGTTCGGCTCCTCGCCGTAAAGCTGCACGCCGACCGTGCGGCCAAGCAGGTCCAGGCCCCCCAGCTCGGCGATTACCCCGGCGGACGTGGGGACGGCGGCGGCGATGTCCGAGGCGAGGCCGATCTCGTGCAGCGCGCGGGCGGGTTTGGGGCCGCGCGTGATCTTGCGGGCGCGCGCCAGGCCGGCGACCGCCGCGTCGCGCACCCCCAGGCGGTCGGCGGTGGCGAGCAGACGCCGCAGGCCTTCACCGGTCAGGAAGACCACGTCGTCGAAGGCGCCGGCGGCCAGCGCCCGGACCCATTCTTCGGCGGGCCCGGCGTCGGGCGCGTCGCGGATCGTGACCAGCGGGCAACGCCAGGCGGTGCCGCCGTCGTGCTCGACAAGCTCGGCCAGGCGGTCCAGCTCCCGCGACTCCGGTAACGCTATGGTCCGACCCGCCAGCGACATGATCCCGGTCGATATTTTTAGGGTAAGGTGCCTGTCCCAGCAATGGCGAAACAGACGAAGACTGAAGAGCAGAACAAGGACTCCGGCGCGGCCACGGCCGACGAGGCGCGTGCCCGACTGGCCGGCACCGGCCGCAACGACACCTGCCCCTGTGGCTCGGGCAAGAAGTACAAGAAGTGCCACCTCGTGGGCGACGAGCAGGCGGCCGCACCGCCGCAGGTCGAGCCCGACGCGCAGGAGCTGCTGGCGTCGGCCTGGCGCCTCTTCGAGCAGCGCCGCCCCGGCGCCGCCGAGAAAGAGTTCAAGGCGGCCCTGGCGCTGGACGACAAGCTGACCGACGCGCGCGTCGGGATCGGCATGGCGCGGCTGGCCGCGGGCAACGCCGACGGCGCCAAAGAGGAGCTGAGCGCCGTGCTGGCGTCCGAAGAGGCCAGCGCCGAGAAGCTGAAGGCCGAGGGCGTGAAGGACGCCTTCAGCCGGCCGGAGGCGCAGCCCTACATTCGGGCGGCGCACGCGCTGGGCTGCCTGGCCTACGACGAGGATCGCTTCGAGGACGCCACCAAGGAGCTGGCCCGCGTCTACACCCTGGACGAAGGGTCGGTCGGCGTCGAGGCGCGCATGATCGCCGCCAAGGCGCTGATGAAGCTCGAGAAGCCCGCCGAGGCAGCGGCGCTGCTGGAGGCGGCCGCCAAGCTGGAGGGTGGCAAGGGGCGCGCCGACATCGGTCTGGCGCTGGCGTACTTCGTCGCCGGCAAAGAGGCGGAGGCGCGCACCGCGCTGGAGAAGGCGCTGGAGAGCAACCCGAACTACGGCAAGACCCTGCTGGGGCGCGTGCGCCGGCGCGTCGAGAACATCGCCGCCGCGCAACCCGGTTCGCTGGAAGAGGCGCTGCTCTACACGCAGACGTACGGCGACGTCTGGACCGACGACGCCAAGAAGTTCCTGCAGGGCGTGCTCGACAGCCGCCCGCGCGCCAAGAGCGCTGCCGAGGCGCCGGCGGCCAGCGAAGAATCCGCCAGCGCGGGCTGACGCTGATCTGTGACGGTCACCGCCGGGGTGACCGTCACGGAGTCCGCTACTTCTTGGCGGATTTGACCTCGACCAGCCACTCGTCGATCTTCTTCTGGCGCTTGTCCAGCTCGGCGGTCTGCTCCTCGAGCGGCTTCTTGTCGCCGTCGAAGGACGCCTCCAGCGCGTCCGGGTAGTCGTTTGCCAGCGCGTTCAGCATGATGTCGTAATCGGTGACGACGTTCGAGTTGCCGCCCTTGGGATCGATGGTGGCCATCTTCTTGGCGGTCGCTTCGATGGCCTTCTGTTGCTTGGCGCGGATCTTCTCGACGTCCGCCTTCGTCTTCGCGTGCACGTAGGCCGCACGGTACTTGTGGATGTCGCCGACGACCTGCTTGTGTTGCGGCAGCTTCGTCTTGTCGTAGGCCAGCAAGCGCTTGCTCTCGTCGGCGGCCAGCTGCTCGGCCAGCTTCTTCTCCGCCGCCTGGCGCTTGGCCATGCGGTCGGCCAGCGAGAGCCCGTCCGGATTCGCGACCATCTTCGGCTTGACCGCTGCGCCGCCGTCACCGGGCGCCGTCGCCGCTGGCGCCGCGGGCAGCGGGGCAGGGGCCACGGGCGGCGGGGGCGGAAGCGGCGGCTGGTCCTTCGAGCAGGCGAGAAGTCCGACCGTGGAGAACAGCGCTGCCGCGAAGAGGGCGTTCTTCATGCCGCGCAGTATCAACAAGCGCCGACGCGGACGCAACCGCCCGGCCGGGACCGCCCACGTCCGGAGGGAATGGAACCCCGACCGCGCCGGTTCCGCCCCCATGAGCTCCCCCGGACGACCGCCCCGACCATCCACGATGAGCGGGCTGGCGTGCGCCGCTCTGTTGATGCTTCTGGTCGGCTGTGACCACGCGACGAAGTTCGCCGCCAAGGCCGAATTGCAGGGCCAGCACCCCCGCCAGTTGATCCACGGCATCCTGGACCTGCACTACGTCGAGAACACCGATGTCGCCTTCAACCTGCTGCGCTGGATCCCCGAAGATGTTCGGCGCCCCGCGCTGTTCGTTCTGGGCGCGGTCGCGCTTCTGGGCCTGGCCGTCGTGCTGGTCCGACGCCCCCCGCGACGCCCCGTCGTCCGGGCGGCCCTGCTGCTGGTGACCGCCGGCGCGATCGGCAACTACATCGACCGCCTGGCACGCGGCTACGTCGTCGACTTCGTGTATCTCCACCACTGGCCGGTCTTCAACGTCGCAGACGTCTATGTGACTATCGGCGCAATCATCCTCGCCCTGGCCGCCGTGCGTTCCCCGCAACCCGCATCAAGCGAACGGATCGAGACACGCCCATGAACCGCAAGGTCTGGTGTTCGCTGTTGCTGGCAGTCGCGAGCTGCGGCGGAAGCGCGAAGAGCGTCACCGACTGTCCCTCGTACGTCGTGACACCAGACGCCGGCGTAACCGGCTTCACCTCCATCGGCGAATGGCGGACCGACACCATCTGCGCCCAGTACTGCCAACCCGACTATCCCGTTTGCCAGCTCGCAACGGCGACGTCGGTCAAGTGTCAGAAGGGGTGCGGCTGACCGATGATCGAAGCACTCGCACAGAATCTCGGGCTTGGGTCTCTGCTCGACGCGCTTCGGTCGGACCTGGGTGGATACGACATCGTCGACCACTGGCAGCGCGGTGAGTTCCACCAAGATCTGTTGTTGGTCGTGTAGGGTAAGTGTT
>JBJMQQ010000138.1:0-6653 GCA_045802645.1 Polyangia bacterium | reverse complement strand
TCGACGAGGTGCTGGAGATCATCGGCCTCACCGATCGAAAGGACACCAAGGCGGGGTTGCTGGCGCACGGGCACAAGCAGTGGCTGGAGATCGGGATGCTGCTGGCGCAGGACCCCCAGGTGCTGCTGATCGACGAGCCCGTCGCCGGCATGACCCACGCCGAAGCCGAGCGCACCGCCGAGCTGCTCACGAGCCTGGCTGGGCAGCGGACGATCGTCGTCGTGGAGCACGACATGGAGTTCGTGCGCAGCATCGCGCGAAACGTCACCGTCCTGCACGAGGGGCGCGTGCTGGCCGAAGGGCCGATGGCGCAGGTCCAGAAGGACCCGCGCGTCATCGAGGTCTACCTGGGCGAATAGAACATGCTGGCCACCGACAAGATCAATCAGTTCTATGGCGGCAGCCACACGCTGTGGGACATCGACCTCGACATCCCCAAGGGGGGCTGTGTCTGTCTGATGGGGCGCAACGGCGTCGGCAAGACGACGCTGCTGAAGGTCATCATGGGCCTCCTGCCCTCGAGCTCGGGCAAGGTGATGTTCGACGGCGTGAACCTGACGGGGGCGCCGCCCGAGGCGCGCGCGCGCGCCGGCATCGGCTACGTGCCGCAAGGGCGCGAGGTCTTCCCGACGCTGACCGTCGAAGAGAACCTGCGCATCGGCGCCATGGGGCGGCGTACCGGCAGCGGCATCCCCGAGCGTGTCTTCAAGCTGTTCCCGGTCCTGAAGGACATGCTGCGACGGCGCGGCGGCGACCTGTCGGGCGGCCAGCAGCAGCAGCTGGCGATGGGGCGCGCGCTGGCGCTGGAGCCGAAGCTGCTGATTCTCGACGAACCCGGTGAGGGCATCCAGCCCAACGTCGTCCACGAGATCGGCAACGTCATCATGCAGCTCAACGAAGAGGGCGTGACCGTGCTGCTGGTCGAACAGAAGCTCCCCTTCGCGCGCCGCGTGGCGCGCACGTTTCGAATTCTCGACCGCGGGCACGTCGTCGCCGACGGCGAGATCGCTCAGCTAACCGACGACCTGGTACACCGTCACCTGACGGTCTGAAGAAGGAGCCACAGATGCCGAAGGTGACCATCCACGCCGAGCCCGGGCCGCTGGAGGTCGACCCGGCACGCACGGCGATCGTCATGATCGACATGCAGCGTGACTTCCTCGAGCCGGGCGGTTTCGGCGAGTCCCTAGGAAACGACGTCTCGCTGCTGGCCAAGGCGATCGCGCCCGCCAAGCGGCTCCTGGGCGCGGCCCGCAAGCTGGGGATGCTGATCGTTCACACGCGCGAGGGGCACCGCCCCGACCTGTCCGACGCGCCCCCCGCGAAAGTGGAACGCGGCTCGCCCAGCGTGCGCATCGGCGCGCCGGGTCCGATGGGACGCATCTTGATTCGCGGCGAGGCTGGCCACGACATCATCCCCGAGCTGGCGCCCGGCCCCAACGAGCCGGTCGTCGACAAGCCGGGCAAGGGCGCCTTCTACGCGACCGACCTGCAGTCGATCCTGCAGAACCGCGGCATCGAAAACCTGATCGTCGGCGGCGTCACGACGGAGGTCTGCGTGCACACGACGGTGCGCGAGGCCAACGATCGCGGCTATCGCTGCATCGTCGCGGGCGACTGCTGCGGCTCCTACTTTCCCGAGTTCCACGAGATGGGACTGAAGATGATCAAGGCACAGGGTGGAATTTTCGGTTGGGTCTCGGACGCGCCGCGCATCCTCGCGGCGCTCGAGACCAGCCGGTCTGTCTAGGCGACGAAGGGGGACGACGATGGAAAAGGCAAAACCAAAGCTCTGGGTGCCGGGCGACTGGAACGCGTTCTTCGGGTTCGGGACCAACATCCTGGTCAACCTGATGGTGTTGACCGCGCTGTTGCGGTTCGTGCTGCACATGCCGGACGCGCTGGTGTTCGGGCGCATCTTGCCGGCGACGGGGCTGATGCTCTGTCTCAGCACGCTCTACTACGCGCGCCTGGCCTACAAGCTGGCTGAAAAGACGGGGCGCACCGACGTTTGCGCGCTGCCGTCCGGCATCAGCGTGCCGCACATGTTCGTCGTCACGTTCATCATCATGCTGCCCATCGCGAAAGCGACCAACGACCCCATGCAGGGGTGGGAAGCCGGCCTGACCTGGGTGTTCATCCAGAGCTTCGTGCTGATGGCGGGCGGCTTCATCGCGCCGTTCATCCGCAAGGTGACGCCGCGCGCGGCGCTGCTGGGGACGCTGGCCGGCGTGTCGATCGCCTTCATCTCGATGCGTCCGGCGCAGGAGATGTTCATCACCCCCGAGATCGGGTTCGTCTGCTTCGCGATCATCCTGGCCAGCTGGTTTGGCGGCGTGAAGTACAAGGGCATCCCGGCCGGCCTGGTCGCCATCGGCGTCGGAACGATGATCGCCTGGGGCTCGGCGGCTGCCGGCTCGCCCATCGGCGGCATGGGGATGGCGCAGCTGAAGGCGTCGGTCGCGAACTTCGGGTTTTCGATCCCGCTGCCGGCCGTCGGGCACGTGTTCCACGGGATGAAGTACCTGGGCGTCATCCTGGTGACCGCCATCCCGTTCGGCATCTACGACCTGGTCGAGGCGATGGACAACGTCGAGAGCGCGGCCGTCGCGGGCGACAATTTCCCGACGACGCGCGTGCTCACGGCCGACGGTGTCGTCAGCCTGATCGGCTGCATGATGGGGAACCCGTTCATCAACGCCGTCTACATCGGGCACCCGGGCTGGAAGGCCATGGGCGGCCGCATCGGCTACTCGGCGGCGACCGGGCTGACGGTCATCGTGCTGGCCTGGTTCGGCATCATCTCCGTGCTGTCGTCGATCGTGCCGGTCGTCGCGATCTCGCCGAGTCTGCTCTACATCGGCATGCTGATCGGGTCGCAGGCGTTCCAGGAAACGCCCAAGTCGCATGCGCCGGCCATCGTGCTGTCGCTGACGCCGCACCTCGCGGCCTGGGGCAAGCTGCAGATCGACAACGCGCTACACGCGGCCGGCACCAACGCGGCGGCGGTCGGCCTGACGAAGCTGGGCAACGAAGGGATTCTCTACCGCGGCCTCGAGGTCATGGGCGGCGGCGCCATCCTGGGGGGCCTGGTGCTGGGCGCCATCGCGGCGTTCATCATCGACCGTGAGTTCGTGAAGGCCGGCACCTTCGCCTGCGCCGGCGCCATCCTGACGTTCCTGGGCTTCATGCACGGCGAAAAGATCGGCGTCGCCGAGTCTCCGCTGATGGCGCTCAGCTACCTGCTGGTCGGCGGCGTCCTGTTCGTCTGCTCGCGGCTGGCCGTCACGGTGCCGGTCACGAGTCACGAGGTGCATCCGGCCATCGCCATCGCCGACTAGCGCCGCCGGACGCTGGGCGGCCGCCCGGGACAGGCGTATTCTTGGGCAGGGAGGCGTTTATGATCAAGCCTTTCTGCTCGAGTCGCTTGTGCCTGTTTTGGTTCGCGGTGGTTGTGGGCGCTTGCGGCGGCGGATCGCGGCCGCCTCTGGGTGGAAAACCAGTGACCGTCATGGACCCGGCGGCCCATGCCACTGCCGTGGCGAGCTTGCGCGCCGACCTCGCGTCCGATCGGCCGGCAGGCGCTGCCGCCTTCCAGTCACGCTGGCCCACCAAGTACCTGGCTGCCCTGCCCTACGATCCAATGGCCGCTGCTGGGATGGACCGCCTCACCGCTTCCAGCCTCGGGGTCAGCGACGCGGAACGCCAGCGGCTCGCGCGGGACGGCTTCGTGATTTCGGCGCGACAGGCCTTCCCAACATTCTTCTACGGGTACAAGGCGATCTACGCGGAGCACCTGCCGCTTTACGTGTCGCTGGACTCGGTGATGTCCGCTGTCCACCGCTCGTATGACGCGATCCTCAAGACTGCCGAATACTTCACGCTCTTGTCCGCGCTCCAATCGCTGCTGGCAGACATGCAGGGCGATCTCGGCTCTGGCCGCGGAAGTGACCTTCCGTCGGAGGTGCGCGCGGACGTCGATCTCTATCTGACCGTCGCGCGCCAGTTGCTGGGTGACATGACGGCGGCGCCCGTCGCCGGCGCCAGCAGCGCGGAGATCGCGGCTCTCGTGAAGGCGGCCGAGACCGGCGCTGGAATCCAGAACGTGGCGCTGTTCGGCCAGACGCGCCCCGTCGATTTCTCGCAGTTCACGCCGCGGGACATTACGCGGGCGATCCCACGCTGGAATCGTATTTTCGGTCGATGATGTGGCTGGGGCGGACCGACCTTCGGTTCCTGCAGTACGACACGTCGGCCCCGGCGGGCGCACCGCACTTCTTTCGCCGCGAGTTCCTGGACGCGCTGCTGCTGAGCGAGCTGACGGACGGCGACGACCGGCTGGCGACGTGGCAGCTGATCGACTCGACATTGCGGGCTTTCGCCGGCGAATCCGACAACATGACCGTCGCCGATTTCCCGCAACTGCGGGCCGTGACCGGCACGACGACCGCGTCCGACCTGGCGGCCCTGCCCGACGACGTCATCGCCCAGGCCCTGCTCGACGGCGGGTTCGGGATCCAGCGCATCGCCAGCCAGGTGCTGCTGGTCCCGCCCGAGGGCGCCGGCGCGCCGCTGGATCGCGTGTTCCTGTTCTTCGGCCAACGGTTCGTCATCGACAGCGAGGTGCTCGCCAACGTGGTCTTCGATCGGGTGCGCGGGGAGCCGAAGCGCATGCTCCCCGACCCGCTCGACGTCGCGTTCGCCGCTCTCGGAAACAACGGCGCCGCTCCGCTACTGGTGTCAGAGCTGACGAACTACCCGAACTACGCCGGCGCGCTGCACGACGCGCGCCGCCTGGTCGACCTTCACGGCGACGACTTCTGGGGCGGAAGCCTCTACGGGGCGTGGCTTCGGGCGCTGCGCGGGCTGTCCGTCGCTGGCGGCGATCCCACGGCGGCGGCTGGGCTGCCAGCGGCCATGCAGACCGAGGCCTGGAGCCGCCGCGTGCTCAACACGCAGCTCGCCTCGTGGGCCGAGCTGCGCCACGACACGCTGCTTTACGCCAAGCAGTCGTACACCGGGTATCCGACCTGCGACTATCCAGACGCCTACGTCGATCCGTACCCCGAGGCGTGGGCGGGCATCGTTCGCCTGGCCCAGCTGGGAGAGGCGCTGGCCAACATGCCGGCGGTCGCCGCTCACGGTGGCGGTCTGGGGCAATACTTCTCGGCAGTCGAAAGCGTCGCCACGACCCTGGGCGGCATGGCGCAGGCAGAGCGCGCCGGCCAGCCGCTGACGGCCGATCAGCTGGCTTTCATCAATCAAGCGGTCACCGAAGTTTCCCAGCAGGGGTGCGTGGTCACGATCGTCCCGACTGGCTGGTACGCCCGGCTGTTCTTCAACTCGTCGGACGCGCAGACCAGCGATCCCACGATCGTCGACGTCCACACGGACCCTGCCGACGGCCAGGTCCTGCACGTCGCGACCGGGCTTCCGCGGCTCATGTACGTCACGGTCGACGGCTGCAACGGTCCGCGCGCTTACGCAGGCGTCGTCTCGTCCTACTTCGAGAAGACCACCAGCAACCTCCAGCGGCTCACGGACATGGACTGGTCCACCCAGATCACGCCGTCGCCGCCGGCGGACGTTCGCTGGATGACGGACCTGGTCGCGCATTGACAGTCGGCAGTACAGTCGCGCAGATGCTGATCGCTACCGTCCTGCTTGCGGCGACGACGGCCTTCGCCGCCCCGCCACCCGCGCCTGATTCGTTCGCGGTCGTGCCCGGAACGAGCGGGGGCGGGGCCGTGGACGTCCTCGTCCTCGGTCCCGGGACGCTGGTCCATCGATCGACCAACGCCCAGGGGATCCCGTCGAACGGGCTCATCGCGGTCACCGCACGTGGGCTGTTGCTGGTCGACACGGCCTGGACGGACGCGCAGACGGAAGCGCTGCTGGTCTGGGGACAGACGCATTTCAAGCGGCCGTGGGTCGGTGCCGTCATCACGCACGATCACGCCGACCGCGACGGCGGGCTCGGCGCGCTTCGCCAGCGCCACATCCCCGCCGCCGCGCTGGACCTGACTGTCGCCAAGCTTGCGGCGCGAGGCGTCCACGACGTGGGGGTGCTCTTCGCGGCGAAGCGCGGCGTGTTCGCCGACCCGCGCGGGTTCGAGGCCTTCTACCCGGGACCGGGGCACACCAGCGACAACATCGTGCTGGCGTTCCCCGACGTGCTGTTCGGCGGTTGCCTCATCAAGTCGACCGAAGCCAGGGACCTCGGCAACACCGCCGACGCGAACCTCGCCGCGTGGCCTGCCTCTGTCCGGAGCGTGGCGGCTCGATATCCGCGAATGACGGTCGTCCCGGGGCACGGGCCCGTCGACCACACCGGCCGCGCCCCCCAGCACACGCTGGACCTGCTCGCCGCGCGGCACTGACGGCCGCGCGCGAACGCTCAGGGGCAGGCCGGTGTCACGTCGACGGAGGTGGCGATGAGCTCCTCGGACGCAGGCTGGCCCGCGTCGGAGGTGAAGTTGACGGTCACGTGCACGTCCACCGTGGTAGGCGCCCCCTGGCCACCGGCGAGCTGCGTGACCGTTCCGCCGACCGTGGCGGGCCCGATCGGCGAGAGCGCACGCGAGGGACAGCTCGCCGCGGGACCGATCGAGATCCCCTCGTAGCCGAGGCCGGCCGGCAAAGTCAGAAAGGAG
>JBJMQQ010000013.1:0-93168 GCA_045802645.1 Polyangia bacterium | reverse complement strand
GGAGATGGGGATGTCGCTGGTCGAGTACCGAAATCGCGTGCGGCTGGATCGCTTCGGCGCGCTGCTGGAAAACGGCCGCAACAACCTGCTGGAAGCGGCGCTGGACGCTGGCTTCGGCAGCTACGCGCAGTTCCACCGCGTGTTCCGGGCCTTGCGGCACGCGGCGCCGCGCGAATACCTGCGCCGCCAGAATTGAAGTTGTCGTAACGTTCTCCGCCATGGCGGAGGACGCGACGGCGCTGCTGTCCGGCGGCACCTTTCACGACGGGCGGTTCGAGGGCGGCGATCTGAGCGGCGCCGATCTGGGCGGCAAGGAGCTCACGGGCTGCAGCTTCAAGGGCGTGCGCCTGGCCGAAACGCGCTGGCGCGAGACGCGCCTCGAAGACTGCCGGTTCGAAGACTGCGACCTGTCGCGCATGACGCCCGACGGCCTGTCCGCGCGCGACGTCGTGTTCGCGGGCTGCAAGCTGATGGGCGTCGACTGGTCGAACCTGGGCGGTTATCCGGCCATCACCTTCGAACGCTGCGACCTGCGCTACGCATCGGTCGTGAAGGTGCGCCTGCGGAAGATCTCGTTCACCGCCTGCAACCTGGAAGAGGCGCAGTTCGTCGAGACCGATCTCGCGGAGGCGTCGTTCGCCGAGTGCCGGCTGACCGGCGCGCGGTTCGAGCGCTGCGATCTCCGCAAATCTTCGTTCGCGGGCGCGACCGGCCTGATGATCGCGCCGGCGGGCAACCAGCTGCGCGGGGCCCGCATTCCCGTCGACGCCGCCATCCGCCTGGCCGAGTCTTTCGGATTGAAGGTGCTGGTCTAATGTTGCGCGGGGCGCGCGCGACACTTTAAGGTCGATGCATGCTGACCCCCGTTCGTCTGTCCCTGTCCGCAGTCCTCGTTTGCTGTCTGGCCGGCGGCGCGCGCGCCGACCTGGACCTGCCGCGCCCCAGCCCGTTCGCCAAGGTGACCCAGACCGTCGGGTACACCGACATCACCGTCGACTACAGCAGCCCCGGCGTGAAGGGGCGCAAGATCTGGGGCAACGTCGTCCCCTACGACAAGCTGTGGCGCGCCGGCGCGAACCAGGCCACGAAGGTGACCTTCAGCCGCGACGTCACGTTCGCGGGCAAGCCGGTGCCGGCCGGGACGTACGCGTTCTTCCTGATCCCGACCAAGGGCGCCTGGACGGTCATCCTGAACAAGAAGCCCGATCAGCCCGGCACCGGCACCGCCTACAACCAGGCGGACGACCTGGTGCGCGTGCAGGTCACGCCGAAGTCGGCCCCCATGCGCGAGCGGTTGGCTTACCTGGTCACCGACTTCACCGACGACAAGGCCTCGCTGGACCTGGAATGGGAGAAGCTCCGTCTGGCCATCCCGATCGGGCTCGACACCGGGAAGCAGGCGCAGGCGGCCGTCGACGGCGCGGTCGACAACGTGTGGCGCACCTACGCCACCGCCGCGCGCTACATGCTGGAGACCAAGAAGGACTACGCGACGGGCACGAAGTACATCGACCAGTCGCTGGCCCTCAAAGAGGACTGGTTCAACCTCTGGATCAAAGCCCAGCTGCAAGCCGCCCAGGGGCACTACGCCGACGCCCGCACAACCGGCCAGAAGGCCTACGACCTGGGAACCAAATCACCCGGGTTCTTCCTGGAGCCCGAAATCAAGAAGTCCCTCGCCGACTGGAAGAACAAGAAGGGGTAACGACGATCGTTCGGATCGCCAGAGTTTGAAACGCCAGGACGCCAGGACGCCAGGAGGCCAGGAACGGAACCTGCAGGAGGGATCAGAAATCTGAATTGGGAAGTTCAGAGCTGATCCGGACCTCCTGTCGTCCTGGCGCTTAAATCCCCCGCCGCTAACGGCGGCCGAGGACGCGGCGGTAGACGTCCAGGTAGCGATCGACCGCCGGGTCGCGGCGGAACTGGGTTTCGGCGCGGTGGCGGGCGGCGGCGCTGAAGCGTTCGCGCAGCAGGGCGTCGTCCAGCAGGCGGCGGGCGGCGGCGGCCATCGCCGCCACGTCGCCCATCGGGCACAACGCCCCCGTTTCACCGTCGGCGATCACCTCGGCGAGCCCACCGACGGCCGAGGCGATGACCGGAACGCCGCAGGCCATCGCCTCCAGCGCCGCCAGGCCGAAGCTCTCGGTCTCGCTGGGCAGCAGGAACAGGTCGGCTTCGCGCATGACGGCCGGCAGGTCGATCTGCTCGCCCAGAAACTCGACGTCGGCCGACAGGCCGCGCGCAGCGACCTCGGCTTCCATGCGCGCGCGGTCCGGGCCGTCGCCGACCAGGCGCAGCCTCGCGGGGCGCTGGCCCCGGAGCGCCGCGAACACGGCCACCACGTCGCCGACGCGCTTGACCGGGCGGAAGTTCGACACGTGCAGCAGCACCGGCGCGGCGCGGGCCGACGGTGGCCCCGGCGTGAAACGGTCGGCGTCGACGAAGTTCGGGATCACGTCGATCTGCACGGAGGCCGGGATCGCCAGAGTCTGAAACGTCGCCGCCGCCAGCCAGGCCGACGGCGCCGTCACGGCGTCGCTGGCGGTGATCGAGAACTGCGTCAGCGGCAGGAAGCTCGCGTCGCTGCCGACCAGCGTGATGTCCGTGCCGTGCAACGTCGTCACCAGCTTCGGAACGGACGCCCCGGAACTTCGGTCGCCGCCCAGCACGGCGCAGGCCAGGTACGCGCTGGCCGCGTGGGGCAGCGCGTAGTGGGCGTGGATCACGTCCAGCCCTTCGCGGCGCGCGACGTCGACGATCTTCGAGGTCAGCGCCAGCGGGTACGGCGACTGCTTCAACTGCGGATAGGCGGCTGGACGGACCGGGTGAAAGTGGACCCGCGGCTGCGCGGCGTCGAGCCGCCCGGGGACGTCGTCGCTGAAGACGTGCACCGTGTGGCCACGCTCGGCCAGCGCCATGCCGACCTCCGCCGCGACCACGCCGCTGCCACCGAACGTGGAGAAGCAGACCACGCCCACGCGCAGCGGCGGCAGCTCGGCGCCGCGGGTCACAGCTCGAGCTCCTGCAGGCCGGCGGCAAAGGGATCGACGGCGGCCAGGCGAGCCATCACTGCGCCGTGCAGGGCCGCGGGTCCGTGGCGGCCGGCCAGCGACGGCCAGGCGTAGACGCGCTCTTGCGGAACGCCACCCGGTGCCAGCGCCTGGCGCACGCGGGTCAGCCGGTCCGCCGTCATGGTGTCGCGCGCGCCCAGCGCCCGCCCGTACCGGCGCAGCAGCCGCTCCAGCGCGGTCGTCACCGTGCCGCGCGTTCGCGCCGCCGCCCGCTCCAGATTTCGGTCGGCCGGGAACGCCCGGGCGATTTCGAGCGTGAGATCGCCGGCCGCCTGCGCGAGCTGCTGCACGCGGTCCGCCAGCAGCCGCGGATCGGGCGCGCCGGTCGGCCGCGCGGGCGCAATCTTGGCTGCCAGCGCCGCGTCGTCGCCGGCCAGCACGTCGCGCGTCGACACACCAAGCTGTCCGAGCAACCGGCGGCTGCGGGCGTCGACGCACAGAAAGCGCGCCCGCGGGACCACCAGCGGCGGGGCCAGCCCGAAGCGCGCGTAGAGCGGCCCCAGCTGCGCGAAGTAGCTCACCTCCGCCGGGCCGCCCACGTACGCCGCCGTCGGCAGCACGGTGTCCTGCAGGATCGGTCGCAACAGAGCGGACGTGGAGAACCGCAGCGGCTCGGTGGCGAGCGCGTCCGCCAGCTCCGCCTCCGAGACGAGGTGATCGCACCCGACCAGTTGCCAGCCGTCGGAACAGCGCGACAGCCGATACCGCGGGCCGTCTGCCCTGTCGCGGTGAAAGAACACCAGCGAGCAGTCGGCGCGGACGGGAATCTGAACGTCGAAGCCGGCCGCCGCCAGCGCGGCCGCGCGCTGAGCGAGCTCGGCACCGATCGATTCAGTCTCGGCGATCGCCTGCCGAACGATCGGCAGCGCCAGCCGGGCGACGGGCGCGACGCGCGGGTCCAGGATCAGCAGCCCGTCGTCGGCGAACAGCCCGGCCATCAACCCGCCGAACGCCGCCGCCAGCGGTTGCCCCACCCGGTAGTGTGCGCGCAGCAAGCCCAGCGTCTCGTCGGCAGCAGGGCCCGGCGGCAGCGCGTCCGCGAGCTCGGCGAGCAGCCGGTCGATCTCGGCGCCGAGCCGCCGGTGGGCGACCGACACCCGTGCGGCGGCGGGCGCTTCGTCGAGCAGCCCGAGCCTTGCCGGCGCGCCGTCGGCGCCGGCGACGGTACAGCAGGCAATCTCGGCGTAGTCGTGATCCTCGGTCTGCAGCCAGAACAGCGGCACGACCCGAACGCCCGACTCCTTCGCCAGCGCGCGCGCGACCGCCACCGCCGAGGCCGCTTTGTAGAACGAATAGAGAGGACCCAGGAACAGGCCGACCTGCTGCCCCGTCGCCACGACCGCTGTCTCGCCGTATACCAGCGCAGCCAGGTTCGCGTCGCGCGCCGCACTGGGTGGCAGCCGCGCCTGCTGCGCCTGAAGATCCGCGGCCAGCGTGGGATCGATCCGCCGCGCGGCCGCCGCGCGCGTCCGCTGCGCCCGCGCGTCCGCGGAGCGAAGGTCGAGCGGAATGAAGGCACGCGCCGCCGGCTCGCCGGCGACGTATGAATTCGAGAAGGGGCGGCCCACCGGGAGGCATCAACTATACTCCGTCGCCGTCGGTCGATGCCCCGAACCCCCAACGCGCTCCCCCTGGTTCTCGTCACCCTGATGTCCACCTTCGCCGACGCCGCCGCTCCCCCGCCGCAGCCGAACGCGGCCGCCATCGCGGCGGGCCTGCGCAAGCTCGACGTCGTCGGCAGCGTCCTTTATGTGGCCGCGCACCCCGACGACGAGAACACGGCGCTGCTGGCCTACCTGGCCAACGGCGCGCACCTGCGCACCGCCTATCTGTCCGTGACCCGCGGCGACGGCGGGCAGAACCTCATCGGGTCCGAGCAGGGCCCGGCGCTGGGCCTCATCCGCACGCAGGAGCTTCTGGCGGCGCGGCGGCTGGACGGCGCCGAGCAGTTCTTCACGCGCGCCCGCGACTTCGGCTACTCGAAGAGCCCGGACGAGACGCTGCGCATCTGGGGCAAGGACGCGGTGCTGGCCGACATGGTCCAGGTCATCCGGCGCTTTCGCCCCGACGTCATCGTGACCCGATTCTCGCCGCTGCCGTCCGACACCCACGGCCACCACACGGCCTCCGCCATGCTTGCCGTCGAGGCGTTCCGCGCCGCCGCCGATCCCCGCTTTCACCCGGAGCAGCTGGGCGGCGGGGTGACGCCCTGGCAGGCGCGGCGCCTCTACTGGAACCGCACGTCCTGGCAGCTCAAGCCCACCGACGATCTGTCTGGTGACGCCAAGCTGGACGTCAACGCGTACGACCGGCTGCTGGGGATGTCGTACGGCGAGCTGGCGGCGGACAGCCGGAGCATGCACAAGAGCCAGGGGTTCGGCGTCGCCCGCTCTCGGGCGCCGATCGTCGAACACTTCAAGCTGCTGCTGGACGACGGGTCTCGCGAGGCGCAGCAGCACGCGCAAGGCGGGCTGCTGGACGGTCTGGACACGGGCTGGGGACGGCTGGCGGGCGCGGCCCGCGTGCGGTCACTCGTCGACAAGGCGATTCACGCCTTCAACCCGGCGGCGCCCGCGGCGTCGATCCCGGCGCTGGCGGCGATCGACGCCGGGCTGGACGGCGTGGGCGACGCCGGCTGGCGCGCCCAGAAGAAGCGCGAGGTCCACGAGCTGATCCTGTCCTGCGCGGGGGTCTTCGCCGAAGCGACGGCGCCCGATTTTCGCGTTGCGCCCGGCACCGCCGTCGAGATCGACGTCACGGCCGTCAACCGCTCGCCGGCGGCCGTCGTCGTGGAGGCCGTGCGCTTTCCGCTGACCGGCGACGCCGAGAAGGTCGGCAAGCCACTGGCGACGCCGCCGAAGGAGGGCGGCGCGGCAGCGGCGTTCGAGACCAAGCGTTCCGTTCACATCCCGATGGACTTTCCAGCGACCACGCCCTACTGGCTGGCGTCCCCGCCCGAGCCGGGCGTCTATCGAGTGACCGACGCCGATCTCATCGGCGCGCCGGAAGGGCCCCCCGCGCTGCGGGTCGAGCTGACCTTCTCCGTCGCCGGTCGTCCGCTGACCGTCACGCGCGCCGTCGCGTACAAGTGGACGGACCCGGTGATGGGCGAACGATATCGCCCCGTCGAGATCGCGCCGGCCGTGTCGGTCGCTCCCGAGGCGCGGGTCCTGATGTTCGCCGGCAACGCCCCTCGCCCGCTGGCGGTCCGCCTGTCCGCCGGAGCCGGCGCCGCGTCGGGCACCCTGCGGTTGGAAGCGCCGGCCGGCTGGCTCGTGGAACCGGCCACCGCCCGGTTCGCGCTGTCGCCCAAAGCGCCCGAGGCGCGGCTGGCGTTCCAGATTCGACCGGCCGCGAACGGAGCAACCGCCGGAACGCTGCACGTGATCGCCGACGTGGAAGGGCGGCATCTGTCGCGCGAGGTCGTACACATCGCCCACCCGCACATCCCGATCCAGACCTACCTCGTCGACGCCGACGTTCGCCTGGTCCCCGTCGCGCTGGCGACGGGCGGCAAGCGCATCGGCTACCTCCCGGGTCCCGGTGACGAGGTGCCGGCTGCCCTGCGCGGCGTCGGGTACGACGTCACGATCCTGGGCGACGGTGACCTCGACGCGGGGCCGGCGGCGCTGCGCCGGTTCGACGCCATCGTGACCGGCGTGCGCGCGTTCAACGTCAGCGACAAGCTGCGCGGCGTTCACCCGACGCTGATGGCCTATGTCGAAGCTGGCGGCGTGCTGGTCGTTCAGTACAACACCAACAACCGCCTGGCCCCGCTCACGGCGCCGCTGGGGCCGTACCCGTTCGACATCGGGCAACAGCGGGTCACGGACGAGACGGCGGCGGTCACGTTCACGGCGCCGCGCCACCCGGCCGTGACGTCGCCGAATCCGCTGGGTCCGGCCGACTTCGACGGCTGGGTGCAAGAGCGCGGGCTCTACTTCGCGGAAAAATGGGACAGCCACTACGAGACGCCGCTGGCGATGCACGACCCGGGCGAGGCGCCGTTGGCCGGCAGCCTGCTCTGGGCGCATGCCGGTCAGGGAACCTTCGTCTACACGGGCCTCGCCTTCTTCCGGCAGCTGCCGGCGGGCGTTCCCGGCGCGTTCCGCCTGTTCGCGAACCTGCTGGCCGGCGGCAAGGGCATCCATGGCCGATGACGCGCCCCGCGCCGAGATGGGCGACGCCCCGCCCGTCCTGAGCTGGCGCGCGATTTACGCAATCGTCCTTGGCGCGCTGGCCGTCGAGATCATCGTCGGCGCGATCCTCACCTTGCTCTATTCATGAGCGCGCTCGACTGGGCGGTCCTGTTCGTCACGCTGGGGGCGATCGTCGGGTACGGCGTCTGGAAGACGCGCGGCCCGTCGGACATGGCGGGCTACCTGCACGGCGGCTACCAGGACCGCTGGCTCACGATCGGCCTGTCGGTGATGGCGACGCAGGCGTCGGCCATCACGTTCCTGTCGACGCCCGGGCAGGCCTACGCCGACGGGATGCGGTTCGTGCAGTTCTACTTCGGGTTGCCCGTCGCGATGGTGATCCTGTCGATCACGTTCGTGCCGCGCTTTTACAAGCTGCGCGTCCTGACCGCGTACGAGCTGCTGGAGTCGCGCTTCGACCTCAAGACGCGCCAGCTGGCCGCGTTCCTGTTCCTGCTGCAGCGCGGGCTTTCGGCGGGCATCACGATCTACGCGCCCGCCATCGTGCTGTCGAAGCTGCTCGGCTGGTCGTTGAACCTCACCTGTGTGGCCATTGGCAGCCTGGTCATCCTGTACACGGTCGCCGGCGGCACACGCGCCGTCAGCCAGACGCAGAAGCACCAGATGACCGTGATGCTGGGCGGGATGGTGGTGGCGTTCATCGTCGTCGTGCGCCGCCTGCCGCCGGACCTGTCGTTCGGCAACGCGCTGTCGATCGCGGGGACGTTCGGCAAGATGAACGTCGTCGACTTCTCGGGCGGCCTGGGCAGCCGCTACACGTTCTGGTCGGGCCTGCTGGGCGGCGGGTTTCTGGCGATGGCCTACTTCGGGACAGACCAGTCGCAGGTGCAGCGGTACCTGTCGGGGCGATCCATCACGGAGAGCCGGCTGGGGCTGTTGTTCAACGGGCTCTTCAAGGTCCCGATGCAGTTCCTGATCCTGTTCGTCGGCGTGATGGTGTTCGTCTTCTATCAATTCAACCCGCCGCCGCTCTTCTTCAACGAGGCCGAGCTGGCGCGCGTCGCCAAGACCCCCCACGCCGCGGAGCTGCAGCGGCTGCAGACCGAGCACCGCGCCGCCGTCGACGCCCGCCGCGCCGAGGTCCAGCGCCTGGCTGCCGCCCTGCGCGCGCACGACGACGCAGCGATCGCGGCCGCGCGCAGCCAGGTGCAGACCGCCGCCGCCCGCTTCGACGACGTCCGCGCGCGGACCCGCGCGTTGATCGTGGCGTCCGTCCCCCGCCCCGAGCCCAACGACGCCGATTACGTCTTCCTGTCGTTCGTGCTGGCCAACCTGCCCCGCGGGGTCGTGGGGCTGCTGCTGGCCGTCATCCTGTGCGCGGCCATGTCGTCGACGGCCAGCGAGCTGACGGCTTTGGGCGGCTGCACGATCGTCGACTTCTACAAACGAAGCATCCGCCCGAACGCGCCCGACGACCATTACGTCCGGGTCGCCCGGTTCGCGACGGGCGCCTGGGGCGTGCTGGCGGTCGCCTTCGCGGCGTTCGCGGCCCTGCTGGACAACCTGATCCAGGCCGTGAACATCCTGGGCTCGCTCTTCTACGGAACGATCCTGGGCATCTTCCTGATGGCGTTCTTCGGTCGTCGTGTCCGGGGAACACCGGTGTTCGTGGCAGCGCTGATCTCGCAGGCGCTGGTCATCGTCGTGTGGCTCACCACCAGCATCGGCTTCCTGTGGTTCAACGTGATCGGATGCGCCGGCGTTTTGGTCTTGTCTGTCATCGCCAACGGGAGATCATCCCGCCCATGACAACCACCAAGCCCCTGACTCTGTGTTTGACGTTGTCCCTCACGTTGGGCGCCGCCGTGCGCGCGCAGGCCGCCGCTCCCGCCAAGAGCACCCTGCAGACCGACCTGGCTGGGCAGGTCGACTACGTCGAGAAGGAAATCCTCGACCTCGAGGACGCGGTCCCGCAGGACAAGTACACGTGGCGCCCGGCGCCGGGCGTCCGGTCGATCAGCGAGGTGTACCTCCACATCGCGTTCGGCAACTACGGTCTCGGCAAGATGATCACCGGCAAGGCGGCGCCGGCCGACGCCAAGTTCGACGGCGATCCCAAGAAGTGGGACGCGCAGACCACGGACAAGGCCGCCATCAAGAAGATCCTGCAGGCCTCGTTCGATTACGTGCGCGACGCCATCAAGGGCGTTCCCGACAAGGACCTCGACAAGAGGATCAGCTTCTTCGGCCACGACATCACGATGCGCTCGGGGCTCATCACCATCGTGAACCACGAGCACGAGCACCTCGGCCAGTCGATCGCCTACGCCCGCGCCAACAAGGTGACGCCACCCTGGTCCAAGGGCGAGAAGGCGGAGAACGCCGAAAAGTCCGCCGAAAAGCCCGCCAAGTAGCCCAACCATCGGGGCCCCGGCGGGCCGGCTTGCTTGACTTCGCCGGGGTTTGCCCGCATGTAAGGGGGGTCAGTTGTCAGTCCCTGCCGGCCGCGATTGTCGCGAGCCGAGCCAGAACCGGGTTTCGCGAGTTCCTTTCGGAGAGCGCTGTCTCGTCGGTTTTCGCACGGACGAACACGCACACCAAAGGACCCGAAAAGATGAGCACGGCCCCGATTCTGTCCACAGATCCGATCTCCGCCCTTCCTGTCACCGCCGTTCCCGCCGCCGGCACCTTTGCCTCGCTGGCGCTGGCCGAGCCTCTGCTGCGCGCCGTTGGCCGCCAGGGCTACGAGCAGCCGACGCCGATCCAGCAGCAGGCGATCCCGCACATCCTGGCCGGCCGCGACCTCCTCGGCTGCGCCCAGACCGGCACCGGCAAGACCGCCGCCTTCGCGCTTCCGATCCTGCATCGCCTCAGCATGCTCGAGCGTCGCGGCGACAGCCGCGGTCCCCGCGCGCTGGTGCTGGTGCCCACGCGCGAGCTGGCCGTCCAGGTCGGCGAGAGCTTCCGTGACTACGGCCAGCACCTGCGGCTGACCGGCACCACGATCTTCGGCGGCGTCGGACAGGGCGCCCAGGTCGACGCGCTTCGCCGTGGCGTCGACGTCGTCGTCGCCACCCCCGGCCGCCTCATCGATCTCCTCCAGCAGCGCCATCTGCGCCTCAAGGACGTTCAGATCCTGGTGCTGGACGAGGCCGATCGGATGCTGGACATGGGCTTCATCCAGCCGATCCGCCGGATCGTCGCCGAGCTGCCCCCCGTGCGCCAGAACCTGCTGTTCTCGGCGACCATGCCGGGGCCGATCGCGACGCTGGCCAATCAGATCCTGCGCGACCCGGTGAAGGTCGCCGTGAACCCTGTCGCCAGCACGGCGGCAGCCATCACCCAGAGGGTCCTGTTCGTCGAGCGCAACGACAAGCGTTCGCTGCTGCGCGAGACGCTGCGTGACGCCGCCATGAAGCGCGTGCTGGTCTTCAGCCGCACCAAGCACGGCGCCGATCGCGTGGCCCGCGACCTGGACCACGCCGGCATTTCGGCGGCGGCGATCCACGGCAACAAGTCGCAGGGCGCCCGCCAGAAGGCGCTGGCCGGCTTCCGCAGCGGCGCGGTGCGCGTGCTGGTGGCGACCGACATCGCCGCGCGCGGCATCGACGTCGACGGGGTCACCCACGTCGTGAACTTCGACCTGCCGAACGAGCCCGAGAGCTACGTGCACCGCATCGGCCGCACCGGCCGCGCGGGCGCCACCGGCGTCGCGCTGTCGTTCTGCGACCGCGAGGAGCGGGTGTACCTTCGCGACATCCAGCGCCTCACCGGCGTGAAGCTTTCGGTCGTCGAAAAGCACCCGTACGCCGCCTGAGCCCGGGTCCAGGATCCGGGTAGTACGGCGGGGGTCGTACTCAGCCATAAGCCGCCGCAACCATTGACCGTTCGGCGGTCTTCTGTCTTGAATCGATCGCTCGTGGATCTCGACTTCAAGGCGCTGGTCGAGGCGGCCCCGGCGGCGATCGCCGTGCTCGACGCGGACGCCCGCTGCCTGTACGCGAACGCCGCTTTCGAGCAGGCGTTCGGACGTCCTCTGGTCGACCTCGAAGGCCAGCGGCCCGACGAGAGTCTGAGTCCGGCGGATAGCCGGACCTGGCGACGGGCCATCGCGGACGTGCTGCGCAGCGGCGCATCGACGGCGATCGAATACACGATTACCGCGCCCAACCGAGCCCGCCGGTTCGCGGGACTCCTGGCGCCATTGCCCGGCCAGCGGGTCTGCGTCGTCTCCCGCGACGTCACGGACCTCCGGGCCGGCCGCGTGCTGGCCGTCGCGGCCCAGACGATGAGCACCGGCATGGTCATCGTCGAGGCGCCGACGGGCGCCGTCCTGTTCCAGAACGACGAGGTCGAGCGGCTCTTCGGCAAGGTCTCACGGCCGGTCGAGGGGATCGAAAGCTACGACGCGATCGTGGCGTTCGATCGCGACGGCCGCCGGCTGGCGAACGACCGCTGGCCCATTGCCCGCGCACTGCACGGCGAAAACAGCGTGACCGACGAGCTGGAGATTCACCGTCACGACGGTGCCTGGCGCACGATCAGCATCAACGCGTCGCCCGTGCGCGACGGCAGCGGCGAGATCGTGGCGGCCGTGTCGACGTACACCGACGTCACACCGATCAAACGCGCGCACGTCGCAGCGACCTATCTCGCGGAGGCCGGCGCCCTCCTCGAACGCTTCGATCCGGAGACGACGCCGCAGGCGATCGTCGATCTGGCCGTCCCGAAGCTGGCCGACTGGTGCTACATCCACCTCAACACGGCCGGGCACCCGCGCATCGCCGCCATCGCCAACGCCGAGCCGGCGGCGGTGGCCCGGGCACGGGCGCTGGTGGCGGAGCCGCAGCCGCTGTCCGAAGACACCGCCGTCGCGCGCGTGCTGGCGGGCGGCCCGCGCGAGCTGGTGCAGATCGACGAGACCGTCCTTCGCCAGGCGGCGCGCGACGAGGAGCACCTGCGCCACCTGCGCAGCCGCGGCTACACGTCGGCGGTGGTCGCCCCGCTGGCCGGACGCGAGGGGGTGCTGGGCGCG
This sequence comes from Polyangia bacterium, assembly GCA_045802645.1. Lineage (GTDB taxonomy): Bacteria > Myxococcota_A > Polyangia > Fen-1088 > Fen-1088 > JADGRB01. The sequence continues at coordinate 80,899 of JBJMQQ010000013.1, read as the reverse complement.
ATCACCTTCTCGATGACCGACTCGGGCCGCCGCTACACGGAGGCGGACCTCGACATGCTGTCCGAGCTGGCGCGCCGCACGGGCATCGCGCTCGAGAACGCGCGCCTCTTCGAGGCCGAGCAGCAGGCCCGCCGCCAGGCCGAAGCGGCGCGCGATCGAACGCGCCGCTTGCAGAAGCTGACCGAGGCGCTGCTGGGCGCCGTCGAGAAGCCCCAGGTCGCGTCGGTCATGGTGGACGCCGGCCGGGCCGCGCTGGGCGCCGCGGCCGGGTTCGTCTGGATGCAGCGCGACGCCGAAACGCTGGAGCTGGTCGCGTACGACGACGGCGGGAAACCGGGACAGATGGACAGATTCGCCACCGTGGCCCTGAACGCGCCAATCCCGCTCTGCGACGTGATCCGTACCGGACAGCCGGTGATGTTCGAGAACATCGACGCCATGTCCGCGCGCTATCCGGCGGCGATCCGCGCCGGCGAGACGGCGTTTCGCTCCTGGGCTGTCGTGCCGTTGATCGTCGCAGGTGTCGGTGTCGGCGGGCTGTCGTTCTCGTTCGCGGAGGAGCGCGCCTTCAGCGACGAGGACCGCCAGTTACTGACGGCCATCACCGGGCAAGCCTCGCTGGCGATGGAGCGGGCGCTGCTGCTGGAGTCCGAGCGCCGCGCCAGGGCCGAGGCGGACGCGGCACGCATGCGCGAGCGCCAGCTGCATCACCTGGCCGCGCGCCTGTCGCGGGCGCGCACACCGCACGAGGTGACCGCCATCTCCGCCGAAGAGGCCCGCTCGGTGGTGGGGGCCGTCTGGGCGGGCGCCTCCATCCGCGTCGGGGACGAGCTGCACATCCTCGGCGTCTCGGGCAGCTACGACCCCGAACGGTTGGCGAAGGTCGCGCGCGTTCCGCTGGACTTCGCGATCCCGGCCGCCGAAGCGATCCGCAGCGGCCAGGTGGTGTGGGCCGCTGGCGAGGGGGCTCTGGCCGCCCGCTATCCGCACTTCGAAGCCAGCTGGCGCGGCCACGGCGTGCGCTCGTGGGGCGCGGTCCCCTTCGCTTTCGAGGGGCGCAGCGGCGCGATCTCCGTGTCGTTCGCGGAGGCGCGCGAGCTGGGCGCCACGGACCGTGACTTCCTGCGCGCCGTCGGAGAGCTGACCGCGCAGGCGCTGGAACGGGCGCGCCTTTACGAGGCGCTGCAGGACAGCGAGGAGCGGCTGCGGGTCGCGCTCAGCGCCGGCCGCGCGGCGACGTGGAGCGTGGACCTGGCAACGATGACCACCACGCGGGACCCCTCGTATCTGGCGCTGCTGGACATTCGCGATGGCCGCGGGACCGGCGACTTCGCGATGATCCATCCCGAGGACCGCGCGATCGCGCGCGAGGCGTACGAGCGGTCCCTCCGCGACGCCGTCCCCTATACGCCCGAGGTGCGGATGCAGCGCGGGGACGGCGCCTACACCTGGATCCGCGCGCACGGCCGCGTGATCGCCGGCGCCGACGGCAAGCCGGCGACGATGGCGGGCGTCATCGTCGACATCGACGAGCAGAAGCGGGCCAGCCTGCGGGCCGACGAGGAGCGACGGATCAACGACACCCTGCACCGGCTCGCGAGCTCGTTCGCGAGCGAGCTGGATCATGACCGGCTGGTCCAGCTGATCACCGACGAGATCGGCAAGCTGGTGGGAGCCGAGCAGGCTTCCTTCGGCCTGGGGCATGAGCCGGCCGTGCCAGTCGACGCGGCCGGCAGTCGCCTGTCCGTCCCGGTCGTGACGCGCACCGGTGAGGCGTACGGCACGTTGTCGTTCGAACATTCCGAGCCGGGCCGGTTCACCGCGGCGCACGCGCGGCTCGCGACCAGCATCGCGGGACAGGCGGCGGTCGCGCTGGAGAACGCGCGTCTGTACAAGACCGTGCGCGAGCAGAAGGATCAGCTGGAGCACGCGGTCCAGCGCGCGCGAGTCGCCGACCGTCGCAAGGACGAGTTCCTGGCCATGCTGGGGCACGAGCTGCGGAACCCGCTGGCCCCCATCGCCACGGCGCTGGACCTGATGAACCTGAAGGCGAGCTCCGCGCTCAACAAGGAACGCGAGATCATCCGCCGGCAGGTCGACCACCTGTCGCGTCTGGTCGACGACCTCCTGGACGTCTCGCGCATCACGCGCGGCAAGATCCAGCTGGTGCGCCAGGTCGTCGAGATGGCGGCCGTGCTGGCCAAGGCCATCGAGATGGCCAGCCCGCTGATGGAGAAACGGCAACAAGAGCTGTCGCTCGACGTGCCCCGCGAAGGGCTGTCCGTCGACGCCGACCCGACCCGGCTGGCGCAGGTGTTTCAGAACCTGCTGACCAACGCCTCGAAGTACAGCGAGCCGGCGACGCTGATCGCCGTGCGCGCCCGCGCGGACGGTGAACGGATCGTCGTCACGATTCGCGACCAGGGCATCGGGATCCCGCCCGAGTTGCTGCCGGAGGTGTTCGACGTGTTCGTCCAGGGCCAGCGGGCGATTGACCGATCGGAGGGCGGACTGGGCCTGGGCCTCGCGATCGCCAGGAGCATCTGCGAGCTGCACGGCGGCCGCATCGAAGCGGCCAGCGCGGGCCCCGGCGCGGGCAGCGTCTTGACGGTCACGCTGCCGGCGGCCGCGCGTGTAGAGGCCGCGCAGCGGACCGGCGGCACGGCGCCGATCGTCCGCACGGCGGGCGCCGTCCGGGTGCTGGTGGTCGACGACAACGTGGATGCGGCCCAAACGCTGCACGAGTTCCTGGGCTGCATCGGCCACGATTCCGCGGTGGCCCACGACGGCGTGGCCGCGCTCGAGCTGGCGCGCTCGTTCCAGCCGCAGGTCGCGCTGCTGGACATCGGCCTACCCGTCATGGACGGCTACGAGCTGGCGCGGCGGCTGCGGGCGCAGAACGGCGGTACGCCCTTGCGGCTGATCGCGCTCACCGGATACGGGCAGGAAGACGACCGCACACGGGCGCACGAAGCCGGGTTCGACCACCACCTGGTCAAGCCGATCACCCTGGACGCGCTGATGCCGCTACTGGTCGAACGCTGACGCGCAGCGTGTGCAAGGAGCTGTGGGCGCTCTTACGCCCACATTGGCAGATCGGCATCCGACCTTAGCTTTCCAGGCAGTCATGAAACGAACGGGAGGCGGGTGGGTGGTGGGTGCCGCGCTGTCGCTGGCCTTTGGCGCGTGCGGCAGTATCGAGGTTACGGGAACGTCGAGCGACCAACCGTCCCAGCAGCAGATCAAGGAGCGGGACGCAGGTTCGGCGAGCCCTGGGAGCGGCGGGGCGGCGCATGTGAGCGCCGGCGGGACGACGGGGACGACGGCGGCAACCGGTGGTGCGACGGGGACCAGCAACGCGACCGGCGGAACGACGGCGACCGGCGGCGCGACCGCGACGTCGACCGGCGGGCACCTCGGGACCGGCGGGGCGCCCCCACCGGCTGCCGGGACGGGCGGCGCAAACGGAACGGGCGGTACGCGCGCGTCCGGGACGGGCGGCGCCGAGGCGACGGGCGGAAACACGGCACCCCCGGGAACTGGCGGAATCGCGGGAACGGTCGGCGCGGGCGGCGCGACAGGCGCCGCCGGCATGATGGGCCGCGGAATGACGACGACCGGCGGTGCCGCGGGCAACGACATGCCCGGTCCGGGGCCGGACGACGCGGGCATGCCCAAGGACGGCAAGGGCGACGACAAGGGCAAGGACGACGCCGGGATGAAGACGAAGCCCTAGCCGGCCATGCGTCAGCGGCGTTCGGGTTTGCCGCTGTAGGTGGAGGCGGGCGGCTCCGCCGGCGCGCAGAAGGCGATGTCGTCGACGGCAATCTGGTCGTGGTCCTGGAACTGGACCCACTCTTTGTGGTCCGCGGTCACGACGTCGCGGGGCTGGTCGACGAAGTGCCCCCCGCCCTTCAGCTCGACCGTCACCGGCCGGCGCAGCGTCACCGACTCCTCGAGAACGTCGACCACGTCACAGCGATCCATCAGGTGTCCCATGACGCGGATCCTGTGTCCGCCCGGGCGCTCGCGCAACCACCAGGCGGCGAGCGTGATAAATCCTCTTCATGCCTCTCGTGCGCGTGAGCCGAAGACGTGGCCGACCGGCGGCCGAAAACAGGGCGCTGCTGGACGCCGTTCACGATGCGCTCGTCGAAGCGTTCAAGATCCCGGACGGCGACCGCCATCAACAATTGCTCGAGCTTTCCCCCGAGCACTTCGAGATCCCGACCGGCCGCAGTGAGGCGTTCACGCTGGTGGAAATCACGGCGTTCCCCGGCAGGTCGCGCGACGCCAAGCGAGCCCTGTTCCAGGCGATGGCGCGCCGGTTCGAAGCGGCGGGGGTCCCGGCGGCGGACCAGTTCGTCGTGATCCTCGAGCCCCCGCTCGAGAACTGGAGCCCCCGCAATGGCGTCTCTTCCGCCGACGCCCCGCCGCCCTTCAAACTCGACGTTTGAAAGGCGCCTCCACCCGGTCTGTCACGCGCCGATCTGGGCGCGTACGGCGGCCAGGGCCGTCGCCATGTCCGGGCTCAATCGCAGCTTTGGAAATCGGGTGGGCAGCTCGGCGCGCTGGACCAGCTGCGCCGGCTGCGGCTGCAAGCCCGCCAGCGTCACCGCGCAGCCGCGCTTGTCCAGCGCGGCGATGGCGCTCTCCAGCGCAACGAGCCCGGTGGCGTCCATCACCGGGACCCGATCGAGGCTGATGATCAGCGCGCGGATGTTCCCGCCGGTGACGCCGAGGCTGGCCATCGCCTTCTGCGCCGCGCCGAAGAACAGCGGCCCCGCGATGTCGTAGACGCCGATCTGGCCGCGCAGGCTCTCCGGAATCTGATCGCGCGCCGCCGGATGGTCGCCGACCGGCGTGAGCCGCGCCTGGGTGATCTCCGCCATGCGCCGCATGAACAGCAGCGCCGCCAGGACGACGCCGACCGACACGGCGACCACCATGTCGAAGACCACGGTCAGCGCGAAGCAGGTCACCAGCACCAGCACGTCGCTGCCGGGCGCCACCCGCAGCACGTGCGCGACGTGTTTGGCGTCTGACATGTTCCACGCGACCAGCAGCAGCAGCGCCGCCAGCGCCGCCATCGGCAGACGCCCGATGAGCGGCGCGAGCACGATGACCGCCACCAGCACCGTCAGCGCGTGAACGATCGCCGCCAGGGGAGACCGGGCCCCTGAGCGGAAGTTCGTCGCGGTACGCGCGATGGCGCCGGTCGCCGGAATCCCGCCGAAGAACGGGGTCACGACGTTGCCGACACCAAGCGCGATCAGCTCGGCGTCCGGATCGTGCCGCGTCCCCGCCATGCCGTCGGCGATCACCGCCGACAGCAGCGACTCGATCCCGCCGAGCATGGCGACCGCGAACGCGCCCGACAAGAGATCGCGCAACGTCTGCCACGAAAGCATCAGCGCGCCGCCGCCCGGACCCGCCGCGCGCCAGGGCAGCATCGGCAACGGCGGCAGCGACGGCACACCGTGCACGACCTGGCCGCCCACATTCGCCTGAAACCGGCTCGCGATCGTCGCCACCGCGTGCGTGGGCCACAGGTGGTTCAAAGCCGCGGCCAGCACCGCCGCCACCGGGATGGCGATGAGCGGGGCCGGAACGCGACGGGTGAGCTTCGGAACGCCGAGCAACAGCGCGAGCGTCGCCGCCGCGATGATCAGCTCACCCATGTGCGCGGTCCCGCGCGCCTGCCACATGGCGGCGATCCGGCCGAAGAAGGAGGCGGGCGCGCCGGTGAGGGTGAGACCCAGGACGTCCTTCAGCTGCAACGTCGCGATGACCACGGCGATCCCGGCAGTGAAGCCGCTGGTGACGGGGTACGGGATGAATTCGATGAGCTGCCCCAGGCGCGCGACACCCATCCCGATCAGAATGAGGCCGCCCATCAGCCCCGACACGAGCAGCCCGGCCAGCCCGAACTTGGCGTAGATGGGGGCCAGGATGACGATGAAGGCCGCCGTCGGGCCCGTCACCTGGAGGCGTGAGCCGCCCAGCGCGGCCACGATCAGGCCCGCGACGATCGACGTGTAGAGGCCGTTTTGGGGCGCGACCCCGACGGCGATGCCCAGCGCCATCGCCAGCGGCAGGGCGACGATTCCGACGACCACGCCGGCCAGGACGTCCGCCCGGAGGTCGGCGGCGCGATAGCCCTCGCGCCACACGGCGCGCAGGGCGCCCGCCGGCAGGTCGCGCAGCTTGATTCGTCCGCTAGCGGCTTCGTATCGCGTTCGCGCCATGAGCGCATCAGTCTTTGCACGACCGGTGCCGCCACGAAAATTTCGCGCGGGGTTCGTTCCCGCGCGACTGCGCCCGCGGCGGCGCAGCATTTGCCGAAGCCGGATCTTGGGGCGCAGGATCTGCGCGCCTCGATTCAGCGCCCGGGACGAATGACGGCAAACGACGACCGACCACGGCACGGTTGATGCTGGATCTGGCGGCATGACCACCATCGTGTGCGCGACAGATGCGTCCGCGTCCTCGGGGCACGTCATCACGACGGCAGCGGCCATGAGCCGCCTCTACGACGCCGAGCTCGAGCTGTTTCATACGGTCGCCATCCCGCCCACTTACCCGCCCGACGTCACGGACGAGCAGATGGTGGCCGAGCTGCGGGACGCCGCGGAAGCCGCCGTCAGCGCGCAGGTGGCCGCCGTGCGCGCCGGCGGGCTGCCCGTGCGGACGCGCGTCCAGCTGGGCGGCCCGGACGCGATCGTCGATCGCGCGCGCGAAGCCGATGCGGCGTTGCTGGTGCTGGGGACGCACGCCCGCCGCGGCGCCGCGCGGCTGCTGCTGGGCAGTGTCGCCGAGCGGACGCTTCGCGCGGCCCCCTGCCCCACCCTGGTCGTGCCACCCTCGGCGGTCGGGGCGCTCGTGGCGCAGCCCAAGCCGGCGCGGCTCAAGGTGGTGGCCGGGATCGACTTTTCGCCAGCCAGCGACGCGGCCCTGTCCTGGCTGGGCACGCTGCGTACGCGCGTCGACTGCGACATTCGCCTGATCCACCTCTTCGTGCCCGCCGTCGAGCACGACCGGCTCGGCCTGGAGCGGCCGATGCCGTTCGAAGTGAGCGCGGAGGTCGTCGAGGCGCTGGCCCGGGAGCTTCGCCCGCGCGTCCAGGCCCGGACGGGAACCGACTTCGTGCTGCGCATCCGGCCGCTGTGGGGCGGCGAGGACGATCCGCTGGCGTGGGAGGCGGACACCGACGACGCCGACCTCCTGGTCATCGGCACCAGCCAGGCCCGGCGCTCGACCGCGCTGCGGACCGTGCGCGGCGCCCGCGTGCCGGTGGTCTGCGTACCGCGCGACGAGACGCCCGCGAAAGCCGAACCACTGCTGCCCATCAAGACGGTCCTGGTGCCGACGGACTTCTCGGCCGGCGCGGCGGCCACCGTGGAGACGGCGTACCGGCTACTGATGGCGACGGGCGGTGACCTCGTACTCGCCCACATCGCGCAGCCAGACGAGCTGGGCCTCGACCCGAGCCGCCAGGAAGAGATCGAGAACTGTCTGCTGGGGCTGGTTCCCGAGGACCTGTCGCTGCCGCACGTGCATCTGCGCCCGCTGGTCGTGGCCGACCCGTCGCCCGGGGAGGCGATCGTGAAGGCGGTGCGGCGGGTCGGCGCCGACCTGGTCGTGATGGCGCCCGGAACGATCACGGATCACGTGGTCAGGAACGCAGCACAACCCGTCCTGGTCGTTCCCGACGCGCCAGCAGGACGTCGTAGAGCCCGCGGCTGATCGCCGGCGGTGGCATCGGACGTGCACAGACCGCGCAGTATGAACACCGACAATTCCAGCGCGCCCCTCCTTCCGGCGACGGCCGGCCGCGGCGACGGCGTGACTCAGCAAGAGTGGGTGATCGATGTCCAGCGATCGACACTCGATTTCTCGCTGCGGCACATCGTGGTCCAGCGAATCCACGGACGGTTCGAGCGCTGGGGCGGGTCGTTGTTCTTCGACCGCGCTCAGCCGGCGCAGTCATCGCTGGAGATCTGGGTGGACCTGGCCAGCATCACGACCGGCGACGACGAGCGCGACGCTCACGTGCGGTCGGCCGAATTCCTGGACGTCACGCGTTTCCCGCTCGCCAGGTTCAGCGGCGGGCTCGTGGAGGTGCGCGGCAGCGACGTCATCGTCAACGGCCGATTGGAGCTGCGCGGCGTCGTCCACGACGTTCAGGTGAACGTCGAGATCGGGTCGCCGGCCCCAGCCAGCGACGGCCGCGTGCGCACCCCGGCGAGCGCGCGCGCCGCCATCAACCGGCAGTCGTTCGGGTTGCACTGGAACCAGGATCTCGACATCGGCGGCGTCGTCGTCGGCGACGACATCGACATCCGCGTGACCGTCGAGCTGGTCCGCAGCGACGACCCGAGCCCGACGTCCAGCGCCTGAACGCGAATGGCCGCCGGCTTTGCCGAGCGGACCTCGGGGATTACGATAGCGCGGTGCCCGCGATGACGCGCTCTGACGGTGCCGGCCGGCTTGGGGCCGAGCTGGGCCTGGTCCTGGCAACGGCGCTGGCGGCCGTATCGCTGTTCGGCATCGTCCTGCCCGGCACCTACGCCCGCGAGACGACCGCCTGGGCGGCGCAAGCGATCGGCCAGGACTGGTTCGACCTGGTCGTCGCCGTCCCCTGGTTGGTCGTGACCGCCCGCTGGGCCGAGCGCGGGCACGCCACCGCGCGCCTGGTCTTCGCGGGCAGCCTCCTTTACGGCCTGTACGAGCTGGTCATCTACGCCTTCGGCCTGCATTTCAACGTCCTCTTCCTTCTGTACTGCGGAGCGCTGGGCGTCGCCTTGCTGACGCTGATGCTGACCGGTGCGTCGCTGGTGCAGCGGCCGCCGGAACCGTGGCCGGCGAGTGGCGTGCCCGTGAAGTCGCTGGCCGGCCTGCTGTTCGGCACCGGGGCGCTGTTCGGGTTCCTGTGGCTGGCCGAGATCCTGCCGGCGATGGTCCACGGCGCTACCCCGGCGTCCATCGCGGCGGCCGCCCTGCCCGTCAACCCGGTTCACGTGATGGATCTCTCGGCGATCTTGCCGGCGTACGTCGCCGCCGCCGCGCTGTTGCTGCAGCGACGCCGCCTCGGCGAGGCGGTCGCGACCATCCTTCTGGCGTTCGGGTTCCTGATGGCGGCGTCGATCGCGGGCATGATGCTCGTGATGCGGCTGCGCGGCGCGCACGCCAGCTCCGGGGTGATTGGCGGATTGGCGGCGCTGGCCCTCACCAACGGCCTGCTGCTGGCGCGCGTGGTGCGCGCGACCACCGGACGGCGGCCCGCGGCGTAGCGGGACTGCACGGCGCAAGCTTTTCGCGTTTTCCGGGCCAAGCGCGCGGACAGCCGCGGGCACTGCTGTGCGCGCTTCTTGCAGTGTCGGGCGTACAAAGGACCCCATGGACAGCGCGCTCGTCGTTCACCGCCTGCACTTCGCCTTCACGGCCACGTTCCATTACCTGTTCCCGCAGCTGACGATGGGGCTGGCTCCCCTGATCGTCGTGCTGAAGGTGCTGGCGCTGAAGCGCCCGGAAGGCAGGTACGCGGACGCGGCCCGCCTGCTGGGCCGCCTCTTCGCGATCAACTTCGTGTTCGGAGTCGTGACCGGCGTCCCGATGGAGTTCCAGTTCGGCACGAACTGGTCGCGCTTCTCGCGGTTCGCGGGCGGCGTCATCGGGCAGACCCTGGCGATGGAGGGGATGTTCGCCTTCTTCCTCGAGTCGTCGTTCCTGGGGCTGTTTCTCTTCGGCGAAAAGCGCCTGTCGCCGCGCGCGCACCTGGCCGCCGCCTTCGCGGTGTTCGCCGGGTCGTGGCTGTCGGGCTACTTCATCGTCGCGACCGACGCCTGGATGCAGCACCCGGTCGGCTACACGGTCGCGCCCGACGGCTCCGTTCAGCTGGACAGCCTGTGGGCGCTGCTGCTGAACCGCTGGGCCTTCTGGCAGTACCTGCACACGATGGGCGGCGCGCTGGTGACCGGGGCGTTCGCGACGGCAGGCCTGGGGGCCTACTACACGCTGCGCGGCCGGCGCGGCGACGATCGCGCGGCCTCGGCGGCGCTGCTGAAGACGGGCGTCGTCGTGGCGGCGCTGGCCAGCGTGTGGCAGCTCTTCCCCAGCGGCGACCGCCAGGGCGCGCTGGTCGCCGAGAATCAGCCGGCCACGCTGGCGGCGATGGAGGGTCTCTTTGCCACCCAGAGTGGCGCGCCCCTGGTGCTGGTCGGCCAGCCGAACGTCGACGAGCGCCGCATCGACAACACGCTGGAGGTGCCCGCCGCCCTCAGCTTCCTGACCCACCGGCGCTGGACCGCCTCGGTCACGGGGATGGATCGCTTCCCCGCCGACGCGCGGCCCGACAACGTCGGACTCCTCTATTACAGCTACCATCTGATGGTCGGCCTGGGCACGATATTCCTCGCGCTGACGGGGGTGGCGCTGCTGTGGCTCGCCCGCGGGAAGCTGACGGCGGCGCGTCCCCTGCTATGGGCGCTGGTGCTGGCGGTGCCGCTGCCCTACATCGCGAACACCGCCGGGTGGATGACCGCCGAGATCGGCCGGCAGCCGTGGCTGGTCTACGGCCTCATGCGTACAGCGGTCGGCACGTCGCCGCGCGTGTCCGCCGGCAACGGACTGTTCTCGCTGCTGGGGTTCATGGGCCTCTACGCGCTGCTGTCGATCGCGTTCATCGTGATCGTCAGCCGGGTGATCGCCAAGGGCTTCGACACGCCGGCTGCGACGCACGCGCACCCGGTCGACATGGGCGCGCTCGCCGTGACGGCGGACGCGGCGGAGTGAAGAGGAGATCGCCATGGTGACGTTCTGGTTCCTGCTGGTCGCGATCATGCTGGTCGCGTACGTCGTCCTCGACGGGTTCGACCTGGGCGTGGGCGCCATCTCGAAATGGGTGGCCCACACGCAGGAGGATCGGGCCCTGGTCCGCCGCAGCATCGGCCCCGTCTGGGACGCCAACGAGGTCTGGCTGCTGGCGGCGGGCGGCGTCCTCTATTTCGCGTTCCCGCAGCTCTATGCTTCCAGCTTCAGCGGGTTCTACCTGCCGCTCATGATGGTGCTGTGGCTGCTCATCGGGCGCGCGCTGGGGCTGGAGCTGCGCAGCCACGCCGCCGACCATCTGTTCGCCGAGGCCTGCGACGCGATCTTCATGGTTTCCAGCTTGCTGCTGCCGGTGTTCTTCGGCGCGGCGCTGGGGAACGTGATCCGGGGCGTGCCGCTGGACGCCGACGGCACGTTCTTCCTGCCGCTGTGGACGAACTTTCGCACCGGACCCGAGCCGGGCGTGCTGGACTGGTACACGGTGCTCTGCGGCGTCGTCGTGCTGGTCGCGCTGGCGACGCACGGCGCGCACTACCTGGCCATGCGCGTTTCGGGCGGCTTGAACGAACGGGCGCGCCGGGTCGCGCGGCTCGGAACGATCGCGCTGCCCGCCCTGACGCTGGTCAGCCTGCTTGCGACGCGCGCCGTTCGTCCGGGCATCCTCGACAACTTCAAGCGCCACCCGATCGGGCTTCTGATTCCGCTGGCCGTCGCCGCCAGCCTGGCCGTGATGGGCGTGGCGGTGCGCCGCGGGCGGGAACGAACGGCCTTCTCCGCGTCCGTCGCCTACCTGGCCACGATGCTGGTCGGCGCGGCCTTCGCGCTTTACCCGGTGCTGCTGCCGTCCAGCGGCGACCCGGCGCGGTCGCTGACGGTGACGATGGCGGCGACGGGCGGGCACGCCATGCAGGTCGCGCTGATTTGGTGGCCGATCGCGTTCGTGCTGGTCGTCGCCAGCTTCACTCACCTTTACCGAACCTTCCGGGGAAAGCTGTCCGCCGCCGACACGGACGGGTATCACTAACCAATTCGGTTGGGGAGCTCCCCGCCTTTTTCGAAGGCGGTCACGCTCTCCAGCGTGGTGCGCGCGATCTCGGCGACGGCCTTGTCGGTGAAGAACGCCTGGTGGCCGGTCACGATCACGTTCGGGAAGGTCAGCAAGCGGGCGAAGGTGTCGTCCTGGACGACGTCGGCCGAGTGGTCCTCGAAGAACAGGCGGTCTTCTTCCTCGTAGACGTCGATCGCCAGTCCGCGCAGGCGCCCGGCCTTCAGCGCCTCGATCATCGCCGGCGTGTCGATCAGCGCGCCGCGGCTGGTGTTCACGACCAGCGCGTTCGGGCGCATGGTCGCCAGCCGGCGCGCGTCCAGCAGGTGCCGTGTCTCCGGCGTCAGCGGACAGTGCAGCGTGACGACGTCGGAGGCGCGCAGCAGCTCATCGACGCCGACGTATCGCGCGCCCAGGGCTTCGACGGCCGGGTTGGGGCGCACGTCGCTGGCCAGCAGGGTCACGCCGAACCCGGACAGCAGCCGCGCCACGGTTTCGCCGATGCGGCCCGTCCCGACGATGCCGACGGTGCTGCCGTGCAGCTCCGTCCCCAGGAGGCCGTCCAGCGCGAAATTCCCCTCACGCACCCGGTTGATCGCCCGGTGAATGCGCCGCTCCAGCGTCAGGATCAACCCGAGCGTGTGCTCCGCCACGGCGTACGGCGAATAGGCGGGGACGCGCGTCACCGCCACCCCCAGCCGGCGCGCGGCGTCCAGGTCGACGTTGTTGAAACCCGCGCACCGCAGGGCGCAGAGGCGCGTCGAGCCCGCCGCCATCACCTGCAGCACCCCGGCGTCGACCCGATCGTTGACGAACACGCAGACCGCCGGGTAGGCGGCGGCCAGCGGCGCTGTCTCGGGCGTCAGCCGCGCCTCCAGGAAGTCGAGCTGATGACCGGCGACGGCGTTGGCCGCCGTCAGCGAGTCACGATCGTATCGTTTGGTGCTGAAGACAGCCACGCGCATCGGCGGATTCTAAGTCGATGAGGTGGGGATGACGAAGACCGGGCGGGTCGCCTGACGAACCACCTCTCCAGACACCGAGCCCATCAGCACGCGCGCGGCACCGCCGTGTCCGTGCATGCCGACCACGATGGCGTCCGCCCACAGCCGCTCGGCCGCCTGCACCAGGGCCGCGGCGGCCTTCCCCCCGTCGACAATCGTGACGTGCGTCGTGATCCCGAGAGCGTCCGCCTCGGACGGGATCAGCGCGCGCAGGCGCCCCTCCAGCTCGGCCCGGGCGGCCGCGCTCAGCTTTCCCTGCGCGACGTCGTACGCGTAGGGCGGGTCGGCGACCGGGCGCTCGTGAACGTGGCAGAGCTCGACGACGCCACCGTGGCCGCCCAGCAGCGTGTAAGCGAACGGCACCGCTCGATTGCCCGCCGGCGACAGATCGGTCGCTGCCAGCACGGTCATCAGGACCGGTACGCCGGTCGGTGCGGGAGCGCCCTGCCCCGCGGGAACGAACAGCACGCACAGCCCCGACGCGTGCCGCGCCACGTGCTCGGCGACCGGCACGTGCGTGACCAACCCCAGACCCCGGCGACTCTCGGCCCCCAGGACCAGCAGGCCCACGTCGCGCTCGCCCGCGAGCTCCAGGATCCGCCGTCCCGGCTCGCCCCAGGTCGCCTCCACGTCCAGTGTCGTCCGCCCGCGGCCCGGCAGCGCGCCCACCTGCGCCGCGAGATGCCGCTGCAGGTCGACGACCACATCCGTGTCGACGGTCAAGAAGTCGCGCGGACCCTGGAGGCCCAATCGGCGGTACTCCTCGGGCGGCCAGTAGAGGCGCAGGAACGTGACGTCGCAGGCGGCCTGTGCCCGCAGCCCCCGGACGAACTCGACGACCGCTTGCGCGCCGGGACGTTCGTCCAGCGCCGTCAGCACCCGCAGCGCCCCGCCCGCCGGCCGCAGTGACGTCACCCCTTGCGGAACGACCAGCACGGGCCGCTCGGCGCGTCGGATCAGGCGATCGGCGCCGCTGCCCAGCACCAGCCGGGCCACGGCGCCGCGCGGCCTGCCGCCCAGGACGATCAGATCGGCGCCGATCTCGGCGGCCCGCGCCAGCAACGTCGCCGCGACGTCCCCCTCGCCCAGCCAGGCGGACGCCGTGACGCCGGCCTGCTCCAGCGCGCGCGACTCGGCCGTCAGGCGCGCCTCGGCGCTGGCCTCGGCCTGTTGCTCCAGCAGACCCGCGTCCGCCGCGATGGCCAGAAGGTCGGTGGTGCCCGGGGGCAGCACGTGGACCAGCTCGACCGATCCCCGGGTCAGCTGGGCCAGCTCACCCGCGACCTTCGCCGCCCCCTGTCCGCCAGCCGTGAAGTCGATCGCCGCCAGGATCTTCATGCTGGAAGGACCTGCAACCCGTGTTCCAGGCGCGTGATGTCCTCAGCCGCTGCGAAGCGCGCAATCCGTGCGCGGCGAAAGTCAGCCTACGACGCGGTACCATCGCGTCATGGCGGTCCTGATCGTCGACGACGAAGAGGCGCTGGCCGAAAACGTCGCAGAGATCGTCGGAACGCTGGGCGTGGACACGGCCATCGCGCGCGACCGCCGTTCGGCGCTGGCGATCGCGGCGCAGCGCGACTTCGACGTCGCGCTCATCGACGTCCGACTGCCCGACGGCGACGGCATGTCGTTGCTGGAGCCTCTGCGGACGCGTTCGCCGAACATGCAGCTGGTCCTGGTGACGGGAAACGCCACGCTGGAAGGGGCCATCGCCGCCGTGCGCGGGGACGCGTTCGCCTACGTGCTGAAGCCGGTCTCGCCGCGCGACCTGCTGGACACCGTTCGCCGGGCCCTGAGTCAGGCAGGGCTCTATCACGAGCGCGAACGGCTGCGCCTGGATCTGGAGCGGTCCGAGCAGCGGCATCGCGACCTGGTCGAGTCGATGCCGGCGTTCGTCGTCGCGCTGGACGGTGCCGGGCGCATCACGACCTGGAACCGGCTGCTGGAGAAGGTGACCGGGTTCAGCCGCGCCGAGATGCTGGGCGCCGACGGAACGGTGCTGGTGGCTGCCGACGGGCGCCCCCACGACCTGCCGGTGAAGGGCGGCGGCGTGCGGAAGGTCCGCTGGAGCCGGACGGAGGTCTCCGCCAGCGGGGGCGAGCCGCTGGTGTACGCGGCCGGGGTCGACGTGACTGGTGAGGAGGAGATGTTGCGGCGCACGCTGCGCGCCGAGCGGCTGGCCGCTGTCGGGACGCTGGCCGCCGGCCTGGCCCACGAGGTCCGGAATCCGCTCAACTCGGCGGCGTTGCAGCTGGCGGTCCTGGAACGGCGGCTCGAGCGCGGCGAGCCGCTGGATCGCACGGCGCCCATCGCGCACGTCATCAAGAGCGAGATCGACCGCCTGGATCGCCTGGTGCGGGACTTCCTGGCCTTCGCGAAGCCGGCGCCCCTCAACCCGCGCCCCGTCGAGGTTGGTGGCCTGCTCGCCTCGACCGCCGGGCTGGTCGGGCCGGAGGCCGAAGCGGCGCGCGTCACGCTGGCCCTCGATGTCCCGGCCGAACTGCCGGCGGCGACCGGCGACGCCGAGCGCCTGCGCCAGGTGCTGCTCAATCTGATCCGCAACGCGGTGGAGGCGATGCAGGGCCGGGGCGGCCTTCTCACGCTACGGGCGCGGCGCGACGGAGAGACCTTGGAGATCGACGTCGAGGACGACGGGCCCGGGTTCCCGAACGACCTGCCGGTCTTCGACGCCTTCTTCACGACCAAGGATCAGGGGACCGGGCTGGGGCTGTCGCTGGCGCACCGGATCGTCGCCGACCACGGCGGCACGATCCGGGTGGCCTCGCGGCCGGGCCGCACCTGCTTCACCTTCACGCTGCCCGTCGCCGGCTGACCTACGCCTGACTGATCGCGGAACGGGCGGACTTGGGGGCGCTCTCGTACTCGTGCAGCTTGTACTGGATCTTGCGGACGCTGATGTTCAGCATCTCGGCGGCCCGGCTCGTCGAGCCGCCCGTCGCCTCCAGCGTCTTGGTGATCGCGTAGCGCTCGATGTCGTCCATCGTCGCGCCGGGGATCTGCACGCCGGCGCGCCCCTTGCCGGCGCCGAGATGGGCGGGCAAATCCGCCGGCGTCACCTCGGCGGATTGCGCCAGCACCACGGCGCGCTCGACGACGTTCTCTAGCTCGCGCACGTTCCCTGGCCAGGCATATCCGCTCAGCAGATCCAGGGCCTCGCCCGAAAAGCCGCGGACGTCCTTGCCGTTCTCGGCGGCGTACTTGCGCAGGAAAAACGACGCCAGCAGCGGCACGTCGCTGAGCCGAGCGCGCAACGCCGGCATTTCGACGGTGATGACGTTCAGGCGATAAAAGAGGTCCTCGCGGAACTTTCCGTCGGCGACCATCTGTTGCAGGTTGCGGTTCGTGGCGGCCAGCAGGCGCACGTCGACGCTGATGGTGTCGTTGCCCCCGACCCGCTCGAACTCGCGCTCCTGCAGGAACCGCAGCAGCTTCACCTGGACGGCCGGCGAGATCTCGCCGATCTCGTCCAGGAACAGCGTGCCGTTGTGGGCCTGGAAGAAGCGCCCGTCGCGGCGCGCCTGCGCGCCGGTGAACGAGCCGCGCTCGTGCCCGAAGAGCTCGCTCTCCAGGATCGATTCGGCAAGGGCCGCGCAGTGCAGCTTCACGAACGGTCCGCTCGCGCGCGTGCTGCGCTGATGAATGGCCGCCGCGATGAGCTCCTTGCCCGTCCCCGACTCGCCGGTGATGAGGACGGTGGCTCGCGACGACGCGACCTGGGCGACCGTCTTGAACACCGCCTGCATGGGCGCCGCGCTGCCGATGATGTTCGAGAAGCTGTACTTCTCCGACAGGCGCTGGCGCAAGAGGCCGGTCTCGGCGCGCAGCCGCCGCTGTTCCAGCTCCCGCGCGACGACCACGGACAGCTCGCCGACGTTGACGGGCTTGGACAGGTAGTCGCGCGCGCCCGAGCGCATCGCCTTCACTGCCGTCTCGACCTCGCCGAACGCGGTCATCACGATGATCGGCAGGTCGGGGTCGCCCTCGCGCAGCTTGGCGAGCAGCTGCAGCCCGTCCATCCCGGGCATCTTGAGATCAGTGACCACCAGGTCGGGCGCGAAGTCCGCCACCTTGCCCAGCGCCTTGAACGCGTCGGCCGCCGACTCGGCAGCGTAGCCCTCGTCGCGCAGCAGCTCGACGAGCGCGGTGCGGGCATTGACCTCGTCGTCGACGATCAGAATCCGTCCTTTGCTTTCCACGGTGCGCACAGCTCCTTGGATGGTCGGGATTGCAACCGCCGCGCCACCGGGAAGTCCTGTCCAGCGCGGCTGTTTTTCCAGGCCGCCGCAATTCCTGCGCCGGCCCGCACGCTCGCGCATAATCTGCGCGCCTTACGCCCGCGGGTCTACGATCTCGGGTACGAATCGGGCAAAGAACCACCGCTTCACCAGCTCGGCGACGGCCACATAGCTGACGACGATGACGCCGATCAGCGCCAGCACGGCCGGGCGCGGGTGCACCAGTCCCAGCGGCCGGGCCAGCGGGGAGAAAGGCAGCGCCACGGTCGCCGCGACGCAGAGCCCCGTCGCCTTCACCAGCGCCCGGCCGGGCCGGCTGCGGCCCAGCGGCCGCCGGCTGCGGATGACCAGCACGACGCTGGCGGCCGAGACGACCGATTCGACGAACCAGCCCGTCCGGAACGCAGCCGGCTGCGGGCCGACCAGCCACAACAAAGCCCCGAACGTCAGGTAGTCGAACACCGAGCTGACCAGGCCGAACACGATCATGAAGCGGCGGACCAGCCCCAGGTCCCAGCGGCGCGGCCGCGCGACGTCCGCGTCGTCGACGGTGTCGGAGGCGATCGCCATCTCGGGCATGTCGGTCAGCATGTTCGTCAGCAGCACCTGCTTCGGGACCAGCGGCAGGAACGGCAGGAACAGCGAGGCGCCGGCCATGCTGAACATGTTTCCGAAGTTGGCGCTGGTCGCCATGAACACGTACTTCAGCGTGTTCGCGAAGGTGCGGCGCCCCTCGCGCAGGCCGCGGGCGACCACGCTCAGCTCTTTTTCCAGCAGCACCAGGTCGGCCGCTTCGCGCGCGACGTCGGCGGCGCCCGCGACGGAGATGCCGACGTCGGCCGCGTGCAGGGCCGGCGCGTCGTTGATGCCGTCGCCCAGGAATCCCACCACGTGGCCCGACCGGCGCAGCGCGGTGACGATCTGTTCCTTCTGGGTCGGCTCGACCTCCGCGAAGATGTCGACGGTGCGGGCCAGCGCGGGCAGCGCCGCGGCGGCGGCGTGGCGCAGCTCGGTCCCGGTGACGACGACCGGCGCCGCGATCCCCAACCGCCGCGCCAGCGCGCGCGCCGCCGCCGCGTTGTCGCCGGTGACCACCTTGACGGCCACACCCAGGCCCGCCAGCTCGTCCAGCGCGGCGCGCACGTCGGCCTTGGGTGGATCGTGAAAGCGAACCAGCCCCGCGAAGGTCATGCCGCGCTCGTCGTCGCGCGTGACGGCGACACGCCCGGGCAGCGCGCGCGTCGCGACGGCGATGACGCGCAGCCCGTCGTCGCACGCGCCGGTGAAGCCCGCCTCGATCGCCGCGCGGCGCCCGTCCAGCGGCACGACGCCAGCGGCCGTCGCCACCGTGTCGCACGCATCCAGGACCGCGCCCACGGCGCCCTTCGTGATGAGGAGGCCCCCGTCGGTCGCCAGCAGCACCGACAGGCGCCGCCGCACGAAGTCGAAGGGGATCTCGTCACGCTTGTCAGCCGGGTCCACGGCCGTGACCGCCAGGTCGCGCAACGTCTGATCCAGCGGGCTGGCGTAGCCGGTCTCGTGAGCCGCATTCAAGAACGCCAGCCGCCGCACGCGCTCGCTTGGCTGACCATCGCCGTCGACGGCTCCCTCGAACGTCAGCCGCCCTTCCGTCAGCGTGCCCGTCTTGTCGGAGCACAGCAGCGTCATGCTCCCCAGGTTCTCGATCGACGCCAGTCGCCGCACGATCACCTTCTGGGCCGCCATGCGGGACGCGCCGCGGGCCAGGTTGACCGCCACGATCGCCGGTAACAACTGCGGCGTCAGCCCGATCGCCAGCGCCAGCGAGAACATCAACGACTCCAGGACCGGGCGCGCGAAGTAGACGTTCACGGCGAAGATCCCCAGCACCAGCAGCAGCGTCAGCTCCATCAGCAGGTAGCCAAAGCGGCGCAGGCCGTGCTCGAAGTCCGTCTCGGGCGGACGCGCCGCCACGCGCGCGGCGACCCGCCCCAGCTCCGTGCGCGGCCCCGTGCGCACGATCAGCACGCGCG
The DNA here is from genome assembly GCA_045802645.1 of Polyangia bacterium. Taxonomy (GTDB): domain Bacteria; phylum Myxococcota_A; class Polyangia; order Fen-1088; family Fen-1088; genus JADGRB01. The sequence goes on along the minus strand of JBJMQQ010000013.1, from coordinate 61,752 downwards.
CTGCGCCGCTGACCACGTGCGTCCCCAGGAACACGGCGCTGGTTCGCCGGGCCAGCGGCGCATCGGCGGGGCTGGCAGCCGCGCCCTTCTCCGCGGGCTCACTCTCGCCGGTCAGCGGCGCCTCTGACACGAAGAGATCGCGGGCCTCCAGCAAACGGCCGTCGCCGGGTACGCTGCGGCCGGCGTCCAGCAGCGCGACATCGCCGGGGACCACGTCGGCGATCGGGATTTCACAGACCGCGCCGTCGCGCAGCACGCGGGCGCGCGTCGCGACCTGCGCCATCAACTGCTTCACCGCGCGCGAAGCGCCGTGCTCTTGCCAGACACCGACGGCCGCCGACAACACGACGATCGCCAGCACGATCGCCGCGTCGGCGGCGTCGCCCAAAAGCGCTGCCAGCACCGTCGCCACCAGCAGGATGAGGACGATCGGGTTGCCAAGCTGGCCGGCGATCAGCGCCGGCAAGTCGGTGCGCCGCCCCTGCGCCAGCGCGTTGGGGCCGACGGACTTGCGGCGCGCGGCGGCCTCGTCAGCAGCGAGGCCGAGCGCGGTGCTCTGCAGCCGCCCGTACAGGTCGCCGGGCTCCGCCGCCCAGAAGGCGTCCGGCTCCCCGGTGGCGTGGCCGGCGGCCGTCGTGCTCATGCGGCCATCGGCAGATGCTCAGCGGCGCGCGGTGGCGCGGCGGCCGCGGCGGGCGCGGCGGTACGCGTGACCACCGGTGGCGCGCTGAACGGCCCCGCCAGGCACGCGAACATCGGAACGCCCCAGGAAAGCACGATCACCTCTTCCAGCAGCGTCGAGGGGAACAGCAACGCCGTCAGCGCGACCCAGGCGGCAACGGCGGCCGCCGCGAAGCGCGCGCGGTCGCTGCTGAAGGCGAACGCCGCCAGCACCGTGGCGGCTGTCCCTGCCAGCAGGGCCGAAACGTGATGCGCCGTGGACAAGGGAACGATCAGGGCGGCCAGCGGCAAGCAGGGAGCGAGAAGGATCGCCAGAAAGCGGGTGAGCATCGTGAGCCTCCTTTTGAAGACCCTCAGTGCTTCTGCAACCGGCGTTCCCGCTGAACGCCGCGTCGCGCGCCCGGTTGTCCCGCAATTGCTTCGCGGCGCCGCCAGCCCGCCGGCAGGAACTGCGCGTGCCGGCCGAACGACCGCATTGCGGCGCTGGGAACCTGGTTCCGGCGGCGTGATCGGCACGCCCGAGTATCGCATTGGCGCCCAGGTCGGTGTGACCAAACCCTGATCACGTAGACTCTCGGGCATGCGGGCGGGCACGCGCCGAATCGAACCGCTGGTCAAGCGAACGCTGGCGTTCGATTGGTCGCGCGCGCAGCCGGGAGCCGCGCTGCTGTGCCTGCCGGCCGTGGCGCTGTCGCTGGCGGCGGGCGCCGCCGTCGGCCGCCCCCGGGTCGGCATCATGGCGGCGGCCGGCGCGTTCTCCGTCGGGCTGGGGTCGTTCCAGCAGATCCGCGGGTCGCGCCGGTTGCCGATGCTGGTGGCGGCGGTCGGGATCTGCCTTTCCAGCTGGATCGGCACGCTGGCCGGTCTGTCGCCGGCACTGACGATCGCGCTGACCGGCCTGTGGGGGGCTGCCTGTGGCCTCGCCTGGGCGTCCAGCCCCGGCGCGTCGTGGCTGGCGCTGCAGTGTCTCATCTGGCTGGTGATCTCGACGGCCTACCCCGCGCACGGAACCCTGGCGCTGGTGCGCGGATCCTGCGCGCTGGCCGGCGGGCTCTTGCAGATGCTGGTGGTCTCGACCGCGTGGCGGGTGGCGGGCCGGATTCCGGGCCCCGCCTCCCCTGTGGCGGCGCCGGCCGGGAACACCAACCGGGCGCGGGCCTGGCGCGCCGCCCATGCCGGGATCGTCCTGGCTGTGTCGATGGGGCTGGCCCGGGTCGTCGGTCTCGCCAACAGCTACTGGATCCCGATGACCGCGGCGATCGTCACCCGGCCGGCGTTCCGGCAGACGCTCGAGCGCGGGGTCGCCCGGACGGCCGGCACGCTGGCCGGCGCCGCGCTCGCGACGCTGGCGGCGTGGGCCATCCACCCCAACCCGCTGGCAGTGTCAGGGCTGGTGCTGCTGTTCGCCGCGGCCAGCTACGTGTTGGTGTTCGTGAACTACGCCGCGTTCGTGGCGACGCTGACCGCCTACGTCGTTTTCCTTCTGGCGCTGGCCGGCGCCGCGGAACGGACCGTAGTCGTCCACCGCGCCGTGTGCACGTTGCTCGGCGCCGGGGTGGCCTGGCTGGGTCACGCGCTCTTCGACGGCGTCGAGCGCGCCGTTGCCGCCGATCACCCGGCCCGCGACTGAAGGGGCCCGGCCAGCAACGCACGGGCCTCGCGCGCCATCGTCCCCTCCTCGTCGGCGGGGACGACGCGGACGGCGCAGGGGCTCTGGTCGCTGCTGATCCGGTCGGCGTTGCGGCCGTTGCGGGCCGGATCCAGCCGCACGCCCAGCGCCTCCAATCCGCGGCACGCCTCCGCGCGCACCGCTGGCGCGTGCTCACCGATGCCGCCCGTGAACACCAGCAGGTCCAGGCCGCCCAGCACGGCCGCGAAGGCGCCAATCGCTTTGCGGACCCCGTAGCCGAACATCGCCAGCGCCAGCGCGGCGTCGCTGTCTTGCGCGGCCCGCGCCTCCAGAGCGCGGACATCGGCGCTGCCGCCGATCCCGCGCAGCCCTGATTCGTGCTCGCAGATCTGTTCCAGCGCGTCCAGCGACAGACCGCGCGCGCGCGCCAGGTAGAAGAGCGCGCCCGGGTCCAGGTCACCGGTTCGCGTCCCCATCGGGATGCCGCCGGCGGGGGTGAACCCCATCGTCGTGTCGACGGCGCGCCCGCCCGCGACGGCGACCAGGCTGGCGCCGCTGCCCAGGTGCGCGATGACGAGCCGCGCCGGCGCGTCAGCCCCCAGCGTCCACATCACGTGCGCGTACGACAATCCATGGAAGCCGTAGCGGCGGACTTCGCCGCCCAGCACGGCGGCGGGCAGCGGCAGCCGCCGTGCGACCTCCGGCAGCGTCGCGTGAAAAGCGGTGTCGAAGCAGGCGACCTGGGGCAGGTCGGGCCAGCGCGCACGGGCGGCGTCGATGCCGGCCACCGCGCTGGGCAGATGCAGCGGCGCCAGCGGGACCAGCGCGCGCAGGTCGGCCGCCACGCGCGCGTCGACGCGCGTCGGCGCCGTGTAGTGGCTGCCGCCGTGCACCAGCCGGTGCGCGACCGCGGCCGGAGCCGTCCCGGGCGGCGCGACCTGCTCCAGCGCCGCCGTGATCGCGCCCGCCCCCGTCCCCTCGACGTTCGCCGAGCGCACGTGGCGCTCGGCGCCGGGCCGCTCGCCGTCAGCCGGCTCGAGCCAGGCGGCCTTGACCGACGAGGAGCCACAATTGAGGCAGACGATCGAGCGTGGCGCGCCTGGCGTGCTCACGCGGCCGGCCAGGTCCAGTCCCGGATCTCGGGCAGGTCCTCCAGGTGCTCGCGAACGTAGGCGCGGTGCCGTTTCAGGATCGCCGTGCATTCGTCGATCAGCAGGTCGGCGTCAGCGGGCGGGCGGCGGGCGCGCTTCAGCGCCTCCGCCGCTAGGTGAAAGCGGCTCATCCCGTTCAGGACCACCATGTCGAACGGGGTCGTGGTGGTCCCCTCTTCACGGTAGCCGCGCACGTGAAAGCGGGTGGGGTTGGGGCGGCCGTGCAAGACCTGGTGCACCGCGCCCGCGTATCCGTGGAACGCGAACACGACGTCGGTGTCGTGCGTGAACAGGCCGGCAAAGCGGTCGTCGGTCATCCCGTGCGGGTGCTCGTCCGGCGAATAGAGACCCATGAGATCGACGACGTTGACGACGCGGGTCTTCAGGCCGGGCGCGCGCTGCCGCAGCCAGGCGGCGGCAGCCATCGTCTCCAGCGTTGGGACGTCACCGGCGCACGCCAGCACGACGTCCGGCGCGTCACCGCCCGCGGTCCCGGCCCACTCCCAGATCGAGGCGCCGCGCGCGCAGTGCTCGCGCGCGGCCTCCAGGTTCAGCCACTGCAGCTCGGGCTGCTTGTCGATGATCAGCAGGTTGACGTAGTTTCGGCTGGCCAGCGCGTGGTCGGCCATCGACAGCAGGCAGTTCGCGTCGGGCGGCAGGTAGATGCGCGAGATGGCGCCCTTCTTGGACAGGATCGTGTCCATGAAGCCCGGCCCCTGATGCGAAAAGCCGTTGTGGTCGTTCCGCCAGCACGTCGACGTCAGCAGGATGTTCAGCGACGGCACCGGGGCGCGCCACGGCAAATCCAGGCAGGCCTCCAGCCACTTCGCGTGCTGGGTCGCCATCGACGCGACGATCAAGGCGAACGCCTCGTACGTCGCGAAGATCCCGTGGCGGCCGGTGAGAACGTAACCTTCCAGCCAGCCTTCGCAGTTGTGCTCGCTCAGCACCTCCATCACGCGCCCGTCGGTGGCGACGTGGTCGTCGCCGGGCTCCAGTCGCTCGACCAGGCAGCGGCTCTGCTGATCGAACACCGCGCCCAGGCGGTTCGAGTTGGTCTCGTCCGGACAGAACAGCCGGAAGTTGTCGGGGTTGCGCGCGTAGATGTCGCGCAGCCACAGCCCCAGCTGGCGGGTCGATTCGTGCCGCTCGGCGCCCGGACGTTCGACGCGGATCGCGTGGGCCGCGTAGTCCGGCCGGTCCAGCGGGCGCGACAGGGGGCCGCCGTTCGCGTGAGGGTTGGCGCTCATGCGCCGATCCGCGGACGGCGCCAGCGCGCGCAGCCGCTCGATCAAACGCCCCTGGTCGTCGAACAGCGCCTCGGGGTGGTAGCTGCGCATCCAGGACTCGAGCATCGCCAGGTGCGCCGGGTTGCTGCGGACCTCCGCCAGCGGCACCTGGTGCGCGCGGAACGTGCCTTCGACGGGCACGCCGTCGACGGTCTTCGGCCCCGTCCACCCCTTGGGCGTGCGCAAGACCAGGACCGGCCACTGCGGCCGGACGCCCACCCCGGACGTCCGGCTGGTCTTCTGAATGTCGGCGATCGTGTCCAGCGCGCCGGCCAGCGCCGCCGCGAACGCGCGGTGCACGACGGGCGGATCGTCCCCGGCCACGAACCGCGGGTCGTAGCCGTGCCCGCGCAGCAACGCGGCGACCTCTTCGTCCGTCGAGCGTCCGAGCACCGTCGGCCCCGAGATCTTGTAGCCGTTGAGGTGCAGGATCGGCAGCACCGCGCCGTCACGGCGCGGATCGAGGAAGCTGATTCCCTTCCAGGACCCTTCCAGCGGCCCGGTCTCCGCCTCACCGTCGCCGACCACCGCCACGGCGACGAGATCCGGGTTGTCGAACACCGCGCCGAACGCGTGGCTCAGCACATAGCCCAGCTCGCCGCCTTCGTGAATCGACCCGGGGGTGGGCGGGCTGACGTGGCTGGGGACACCGCCCGGGGTCGAGAACTGCCGGAACAGCGCGCGCAGCCCCGCGACGTCCGTCGTGATCGCCGGGTAAGTCTCCGAATACGTCCCCTCGAGGTAAACGTTGGCCAGCACCGCCGGGCCGCCGTGACCGGGGCCGGCCAGGAAGATCGCGTTCAGCCCGCGGGTGCGGATGGCCCGGTTCATGTGGACGTACACCAGGTTCAACCCCGGCGACGTGCCCCAGTGACCAAGGAGGCGTGGCTTGACGTGCTCGGCGCGCAGCGGCTCGCGCAAGAGCGGGTTGTCCTTCAAATAGATCTGCCCGACGGTCAGGTAGTTCGCGGCGCGCCAGTAGGCGTCCGTGGCCTCGAGCTCGTCATCCGTCAGCGTGGCGTCGGGCATGGAAGAGTACTTACGCGTTCGAAGGTCAACCGCAACCTGATACCTTGAGAATCAGGTGACGAAATGATTCTGATTGGTCAATACGATTCGCCGTTTGTGAGGCGGGTGGGCATTGCGCTGAGCGAGCTTGGCATGCCGTTCGAGCACCGCCCCTGGTCGGTGTGGGGCGACGCCGAAAAGATCGCCGCGTACAACCCGCTTGGCCGGGTCCCCACCCTGCTGCTGGATGACGGGAGCGCGCTCATCGAAAGCGGCGCAATCCTGGACGCCGTCGACGAGATGGCCGGGCCCGAACGCGCCCTCTTGCCGCGCGCTGGCGCGCCTCGCCGCGACGGGCTGCGCGTCGTCGCGCTGGCCACCGGTACCGCCGACAAGGCCGTCAGCCTTCTTTACGAAACGCTGCAGCACGACCACCCGTCCGAGCGCTGGATGGCCCGCTGCCGGCTGCAGATTGAAAAGGGGCTGCACGCCCTCGAGGACGACCGCGCGCGCCGCGCGACGGGCTGGTGGCTGGGCGGAACCCTCTCGCACGCCGACATCGCCGTCGCCTGCATGCTGCGGTTCGTGCGCGAGGCGCACCCGACCCTCTTCGACGAAGCCCGCTACCCGCGCCTGACCGCGCACGCGACCCGCTGCGAGGCCCGCCCGTCCTTCGTCGGCATCGGCCAGCCGATCGTCAACAACCTCTGAGCCTGAATGAAGCGCCAGGACGCCGCAGGCGCCTTCGTGACTGTCAGTGCGGGCGTTCTTGGGGTTCCGCTCGCTTTGGTTGAGGAGACGTCGGAGTGAGTGTCCCCTCCGCGCGCAGTTCCGCAGCGGTCTACGGCGCGAGCCGAGCAGATCCGGGGTCGACCCGCGAGGACCTGTTTGAGCACGGGAGGGAACCCCACAGACCGACCGCCCCACGCCGAAGCCGAACGGCAGCGAAGCTAGACGCGCGCGCCGCGGGCGAAGCGGTAGCCGGAGCCGCGGACGGTGAGCAGGTAGGTCGGACGGTCGGGGTCGTCTTCCAGCTTGGCGCGGAGCTGGGCGACGAAGTTGTCGACGGTGCGCGCCGGGGTCGCCTGGCGAAGGCCCCACACTTCACGCAGCAGCTCTTCGCGCGAGAAGACCCGCTCGTCGTTGCAGCAGAAAAAGGCCAGCAGCTCGAATTCGAGGTGCGTCAACTTCACGGGCTTGCCGGCCTTGGTCACGGTTCGCGCCGAGAGATCGACGACGACGTCGCCGAACCGGGATGACGACGGTGGCGCCGGCGCGGGGGCGGCTTCACGGTCCGGCGGCGCGCGGCGAAGCACGGCGGCGACGCGCGCCAGCAGCTCGGCCAGCGCGAACGGCTTGGTCACGTAGTCGTCGGCCCCCAGGCGCAGCGCCGCCACCTTGTCGAATTCGTCCTGCCGCGCCGAGAGCACGATGATCGGCACCGAATCGCCCTCGCCGCGCAGCGTTTCCAGGACCCACAGACCGCTGCGCTTGGGGAGCGAGATGTCGAGCAGCACTAGGGCCGGTCGCGTCGCCGCGATCACCTCGACGGCGGTCTCGGCGTCTCCGACGATCTCCGTGCGATAGCCCTGCAACTTGAGATTCAGCGCCAGCCCTTCCGCGATCGCCCCGTCGTCTTCGACGATGACGACCAGACGGGGTGTCCCTGGCTCGCTCACGCCGGTTCCGGAACGCCGCGCGGCAGGGTGATGCGGAAGGTCGCCCCGCGGTCGATCTGCGAATTGACGTCGATGCGGCCGGCGTGGGCGGTCACGATCGCGCGCACGATCGCCAGTCCCAACCCGGACCCGGGGCTCCGCTGCTCGATGGCGGCGGCGCCCCGCTGGAACTTGTCGAAGATGACCCGCTGCTCCTCGGCGGAGATGCCGAACCCGTTGTCCGTCACGGAGATGTAGACGTGCTTGACGTCAGCGGTGGCGATCACCTGGATGCGCCGGTTGCCGGGGCGGGTGTACTTCCAGGCATTGCTCAGCAGGTTGCCGACCGCTTGCACCAGCGCAGCCCGATCGCCGCGCACCACCAAGCTGCGGTCGACCTTCACGTCGACCTCGACGTCGTCCGAGAGGTCCACTGTCTTCAACGTCGCCAGCGCGTCCTCGACGATGTCGGACACCGTCACGGGGCGCCGTTCGAACACGTCCCGTCGCGATTCGATCTTCGACAGCTCGATGAGGCGGCCGACCAGGCCGTCCAGCCGCACCAGCTCCTGGTTGATGATCGAAAAGCAACGCTGCTCGGCGACGGGGTCGGCGACCCGCCCCTCGCTGAGGGTGTCGATGAACAGCCGGATCGACGTCAGCGGCGTGCGCAGCTCGTGCGAGACCGACGAGAGGAACTCGTTCTGCAGCGCCGCCAGGCTGGCGCCCCGGGTCACGAAGATCGTCCCCAGCGCCCAGCCGGCCAGGGCGGTCGCGCAAAACGCGAGCATCAGGATCCCTCCCACCACCGCCATGGAATGGGATCCACCCGTCGCGACGAACAGCACGCCCAGCACGGTGATGAGCACGGTCGGGATGAGGGCCGTGAGGACGAAGATGAGTCGGGCGCGGTACAGGACGACGCTGGTCGGGGCGTGGACCTTCACGCCCCTATTTTGCCAGAAGTCCGGGCCGTTACGCCGCGGCGCGGGCGCCGTCGTCGGCTGAGCCGTCGGCGGCCATCACGTGCGCCGGCGGGCGGCGCAGGTCCCAGATGAGGCCCGTCATCGAGAGCAGGCGCAGGACATAGAAGGTCACGTCGACCTCCCACCACCGGAAGCCCTGGTTGGCCGAGCTCTGATAGTGGTGGTGATTGTTGTGCCAGCCTTCGCCGGTCGTCAGCAGCGCCAGCATGAAGCTGTTGCGTGAGTCATCCGACGTGGCGTAGCGGCGCCGGCCGATGAGGTGCGCCAGCGAGTTGATCGAGAACGACCCGTGCCACAGCAGAACCGTCGGGACGAAATATCCCCAGACCAGCAGGTGGCCGCCGCCGAAGATCAAGAGGCCGAGGGCCAGCAGCACGGTCGGAAGAATGTTCCAGCCCGCGCGGTCGAGGAGCCGGAGCTCCGGGAACTTCGCCAGGTCGCCGACCAGGCTCTGGTCGGTCTCTTCCCAGTTGGGCGCCATGACCCACCCGATGTGCGAGTACCAAAACCCGCGCAGCTTCGCCGAGTGGATGTCCTTCGGCGTGTCCGAATACTTGTGGTGCCAGCGGTGGTGGCTCGACCACCAGAGCACGCCCTTCTGGGCGGCGGTCTGTGCGGCGACGGCCAGCACGAACTGGAACCAGCGCGAGGTCTTGAAGGCGCGATGGGCGAAGTAGCGGTGGTACCCGGCGGTCACCACGATCATACGGACGTAGTAGGTGCCCAGGGCCAGCGCGACGCCCGACCAGGACCATCCGCCGACGATGATGCCGACGACGGCGGCCACGTGGACGCCCCAAAAAGCCAGGGACGTGACGCGCACGTAGCCGGCAAGCTTGGCGAATCGGGATGGGGAGGCTGCGGTTTCGGTTGCGGGCGCGGGCGACGTGACCGTCGCAGCGGGCGCAGGGACGACATGCATGTTTCCAAGGTGACAGGCCTCGTGTCAGGCCAAGTCATGACTTGGTCACAATCGCGTCGGCGGAGGGAATTTTACTTGCGAAGTTGGGGAGGTTCTTCCGGCAGGTCCTTGACGCGGCGGTATATTTCGCCCCGACCATGAGCGAACACGCCTGGAATTCCGTCGACGAGTACCTGAACGAACGGCTGGTCGAGCGCGATCCGGCGCTGCAGGCGGCCCTGGCCGACAGCGCGGCGGCCGGGCTGCCGGCCATCGCGGTCGCCCCCAATCAGGGCAAGCTGCTGAACCTCCTGGCGCGTGTGCGCGGGGCGCGCCGGATTCTGGAGGTCGGGACCCTGGGTGGGTACAGCGCCATCTGGCTGGGCCGTGCGCTGCCGCCCGACGGCCGCCTGGTGACGCTGGAGGTCGACCCGAAGCACGCGCAGGTCGCTGAGAAGAATCTCGCCCGCGCCGGACTCCGCGACAGGGTCGAGATCCGCATCGGGCCCGCGCTGGACACGCTGGCCCGGCTGGCCGCCGAGAAGCAGCCCCCGTTCGACCTGACGTTCATCGACGCGGACAAGCAGAACAACGCCGCCTACTTCGACGCGGCGCTGGCCCTGTCGCGCCCCGGCAGCCTGATCCTGATCGACAACGTCGTCCGCCACGGCGCGATCACGGACGGGCGCAGCAGCGATCCCGCCATCGTCGGCACGCGCAAGCTGTTCGACCGCCTCCACGACGAGCCCCGCGTCGACGCGACGGCGATTCAAACCGTCGGCCTCAAGGGCTGGGACGGCCTGGCCATGGCGCTGGTCACCGGCTGATCTCGATCAGGCAGGAACCCTGGGAGGGTTCCTTGGACCTCCCGCGACGACTCCGCTAGGCAAAGCCCAGCTCCGTCAACGCGATCGCCTGGATCGGCGGGCAGCCGGTCCAGCGTGAGGCCGGCACGCCAGACGACCAGCGTCCCGGCGATGGTCACCGGCACGACCTGAGCCAGGTGATAGAGCAGCGCGAAGGCGAGCGCCGGCGACTTCCCGATGCCCGCCAGGGTCAGCACCACGACGACGGCGCCCTCGAAGGCGCCCGCGCCCGCCGGTGACGACGGCACCGCCATCGCGACGTTGATCGCCAGCAAGACGACGGCCGCCAGGCGCGGGCCGATCGGCAGGTGGACCGCGCGGGCGCACACGACGACCATGCAGAGCTCCACCGCCCACGACAGCAGGGACGTCGCCGCGACCCGGGGAATGACGCCGGGCTGCCGCAACGCGCGGACGCCCGGCTCGATGCGCGCCGCCACCCGGACGAACGCCCGCCGCCAGCGGCCGGTCTGCTGGGCGCTGGTGCGGGGCCGCCGGGCCAGCCGGCGCGAAAGCCCGATCAGCACGGCCGCGCCCGGGCCGACCACCACCGCCACCCCCACGGCCCAGTGCTGCGTCCGCAGCCCGGCGGCGGCAACCAGCGCCAGCGCGCCCAGCGTCGCCATGTCGAACAGCCCCTCGACGACGGCGATGGCGGCGGCCCCGGTCTTCGAGATGTGCGCGTGCCGCTGCAGCATCCAGAGGCGAGCCATGTCGCCGCCGCGCAGCGGAATGACGTTGTTCATGGCCGAGGCCGTCAGCTTCGCCAGCCAGCACGCCAGCAGCCCGGCCGCCCCGCCCAGCAGCAGGCGCAGGCGCACGGCTCGCACGCCCATCACCAGCGCGTTCAGCGCCACCACGGCGACCAGCGGCCACGGGCGCGCGTGGCGCAGGGTCGCGCCGACGACGGCGCCGTTGACACCCCGCAGGACGAACCAGAGCGCCCCCACGACCACGGCAATGCGCGCCGCCAGCGAGGCGGCGCGCCGGGTCGTCGCCCTCATCCCCGGGCCCGCACCGGGGCGGCGCCGCGGCGCCGGAGTTGCTGGACGGTCCAGACGATCCGGCGGCACGCCGTGACGGCGTTCAACACCGCCATCAGGCACAGCCCGCCCGCGGTCACCGCGTAGATCGGGTGCGGCACCAGCCCTTCGGCGCGATGCGCGAAGAACGACGACAGCGCCATCGAGATGCCCAGCACCGCGATCCGGTCCGCCCGCTGCATCAGCCCTTGTGTGCCCGTGACACCGAACAGCTCGCCGCGGGTGCGGGCGTAGCTGACGGTGAACGACAGGACCAGGACGGCCAGCGCCACGTACATGAACGGCGTGCCCGCGTAATAGACCACGCAACCGCCGAAGATGAGCCCGTCACAGATGCGGTCGATCGTCGAATCGAGGAAGGCCCCCTCCGCCGTCGCCATGTTCTTCGTGCGCGCGAGGTGCCCGTCGACGATGTCCAGCGTGCCGCCGCCGATCACCAGCGCGGAACCCCACGCGAAGTGCCCGGTCGCGATCGCGACGGCCGCGCCGGCCGCGATGACCAGCGTCAGCATCGTCACCTGGTTGGGCGTCACCCGCGTGCGGGCCAGGCCGCGGATGACGGGCCGCATCATCCAGTAGTAGTAGCTGATGAACAGCGGCCCGAAGAGCCGTCCGCCGGCGCCCGCCGGGCCGGCCGCCGGCAACCGCACGGTGCCGCGCCACACCCGAACCGCGTGCACCAGGAACGGCACCGCGAACAGCGCGAACATCGTGATGAGGAACGGCAGATCGCGCGCCGCGCCCGCCGCGGGAGTCATCGGGTGCTCCCTGCCGCGCGGGTGCCGCGCACGGGAACCCGCCACAGGCGCTCGCGCAAGATGGTGCCGAGCACCGCTGCGTAAGCGCGCGCGTTGACACGCCCGATACCTACGATCATGCGCACCTGCTGGAAGAAGTTTTTGTGGCCGTCGTTGTTCATGCCTGCCCGCCTGCCAGCCATCCAAGTGCAACGCCGAGGCCATCCAGCAATCTGAGGAGCGCCTCACGCCGGGCAAGTCAGGAATTGCCGCAAGCAGCGGGCAATTGCCCAAAGCCGCAGACCGCGACTTACCCCCGAGTCGTCACGGCCCTGCCGGAAGTTCGTCACCCTGCCGAAAGTCCGACAGGTGCGGACACCAAATGGCCGGTCATCCATGGGCTGGCCTCGACGGCATGCGGTTCGCACCTACGTTCCAGTGTCTATCGAGGTACACGCCAAACATGAAGATCGGGATCGTCACTGAGTACTACTACCCCACCCTGGGCGGCATTCAGGAGCACGTGCACCACTTCGTGCGGGCTGCCCGGCTGCTGGGTCACGACGTCCGCATCATCACGCCGGTCGTGAGCGACACGCTGGCCTCCCTGGACGGCGCGGCGACCGAAGCCGCCGCGGCGCGCCTCGATCGGGAGAACGGGGTGATCCGGCTGGGGCGCTCGATCCCGGTGTTCTCGGGCGGGTCGGTCGCGCGGGTATCGTCTGGGCCAGGGCTGTCGGCGCAGGTCGCCAAGCTCCTGCGCAGCGAGCAGTTCGACGTGGTCCACCTGCACTCGCCGCTGATGCCCACGCTGCCGCTGCTGTTCTTGCGGCAGTCGTCCGCGCTGACGGTCGGGACGTTTCACAGCGTCGTCGGTCGCAGCATCCTTTATGGGGCGCTGCGCGGGTCGCTGCAGCGCTACGCCGACCGGCTGGACGCGGCGATTGGTGTTTCGGAGACGGCGCTGGTCGACCTCAAACGCACCTTCCGGGCGCCCTGGCATGTCATCCCGAACGGCGTGGACGTCGCGGAGTTCGCGGCGGGCCGCCGCCGACCCGAGCTGGACGACGGCCGCCTGAACGTCCTGCACGTCGGGCGCTTCGATCCGCGGAACGGCGTCGACCGCGTCATTCGGGCCTGGGTGCGCGTACGACGGGGCGGGACTGACGCGCGCCTGGTCCTGGTCGGCGACGGCCCGCTGCGCCCGGCGTACGAGAGCCTCATCCCGGCGGATCTCCGCGCGGACGCGCACTTCGTGGGGTTCGTGCCGGGGCCCGAGCGGCCGTCGTACTACGCGTCGGCGGACGTCCTCTTGTGTCCGGCCCTCGGCGGCACCTTCGGGATCATCTTGCTGGAGGCGATGGCGGCCGGCTGCGCGATCGTGGCGGCGGACACGCCGGGTTTTCGGACCGTCATGCGGGACGGCCAGCAGGGGTTCATGGTGGACGTCGCGGCGGACCCGGACTGCGCGACGCTGGCCGCGCAAACGACTCGCCTGCTGCAGGACGCCACACTGCGGCGTCGGTGCGCCGCTGCGGGGCGTGCCACCGCCGCGCAGTTCGACTGGCCCGCCGTCGCGCAGCAGGTCCTGGACCTTTACGTTCGGCTGGGGGCACCGGCGACGACTCCGCTGGGTGAAGCGCCGCTCCGCCAGCACGCATGAAATCTTCATCCATGAGCCAGGCCGGGCGCGATCGAGCCGTTCTGGTCGCGGCGGCGCTGGTGGCGATCGTGGCGGCCGCCCTCACCAGCCGGCTGCCGATCAAGAGCGATCTGTCGTACCTGCTGCCGGAGTCGACGCCCTCCGTCCAGCAGCTACGCGCGATCGAGAAGCGGGCGCGCGTGGCGGCCACCTTCATGATTGGCGTCGAGAGCGCCGACCCCGCCGCGCGCAACCGGGCCGGGGAGGCGCTGTTGCGGCGAATCCGGGCGCTGGACGCGCGAGCGCTGGGGATAGCCGGCATCACCGCGGACGACGGCGTCCTGCGCCAGTACACCTGGGACAACCGGTTCCTGTTCGCGTCGCTGGATGACCTGACGGCGGCGCGAGACGCCCTGCACGAGCGGGCGATGAAAGAGAACCCGCTCTACGTGCCGCTGGACGAACCGGCCAAGGGCAGCGACGACCGTGCCAACGGCGATTCGCTGGACGCGCTCCGGCGGCGCCTCGACGAGGCGCGCGCCAAGGCGGGTCACCCCCAGCCGCTGGTCTCGGCCGACGGCCGGTTGCAGCTGATCATCGTGCGGGCCGACTTCAACGGCGGCGATCTGGACCGCGGCGGCCGGCTGGCGGCGGCGCTGGGCGGCGCCGTCGACGCGACCGCGCACGAATCGGGGCCGTCGGTCCGGTTCGGCGTCGCTGGTGACGTCGTCCGGGCGCTGGCCGAGCAGAACGGCCTGGTCCGCGGCATGGCCATCGCGACGCTGCTGACGGTCGTGGCGGTGCTGGTCGGCATGCTGCTCTACTTCCGCTCGGGCGCGGCGGTCCTGGCGCTCGGCTGGTCACTGACCGTGGGCGCGCTGGTCGCCTTTGCCGTCACGGACCTCACGATCGGCCATCTCAACATCGCCAGCGCGTTCCTGTCGTCGATCGTCGTCGGCAACGGCATCAACTTCGGAATCATCCTGCTTGGCCGGTACCTGGAAGAGCGGCGGGCCGGACACAGCCCGGTCGCGGCGCGCGCGCTGGCGGTCGCCGGCACGCTTCGTCCCACCGCCGCCGCGGCGGCCACGGCCGGCACGGCATACCTGTCCCTGGCCGTCACCCCGTTTCGCGGGTTTCGCGACTTCGGGATCATCGGTGGCGTCGGAATGCTGTGCTGCTGGATCTCCGCCTACACCGTGCTGCCGGCGGCCCTGGCCCTGCTCGAACGCCGCGGCTGGGTGAAGGTCCGGCCGGCGCCGGCCGCCGTGGCGCGCTTCGAGCGGCTGCTGCCGCGCAACCGCCGGGTCATCGTCCCGGTGGCGGCCGTCCTTTTCGTGGTCTGCGCGGCAGGCGCCTGGCGCTACCTGGCGCATGACCCGCTGGAGACAAACCTGCAGAACCTGGCGAGCACCAGCGCCGAGATGGACCGCTCGGGCGCCTGGATGGACAAGTTCGACCACGCGTTCGGCCACGGGATCTCCGGCGGGTTCGCGCTGGCGGTCGCGCGCCGCGCCGAGGTCGAGCCGCTGGTCGCCCGGCTACGCGCGACGGACGCGGGCAAGCCGGAGCGGGCGCGCCTCTTCAGCCGCATCAGCTCGATCGACGACCGCCTGCCCGCCGACCAGGACGAGAAGCTCCAGGTGCTGTCCGAGATCCGACACCTGGTCGACCGCCAGCTCCGCCACCCAGACGCGCTGACCGCGGACGAGCGGAAACAGCTGGAAGACGCGCGCCCGCCCGAGGGCTTGCGCGCGCTGGGTGACGCGGACGTCCCGGCGGACCTGGCCTGGCCGTACGTCGAGCGCGACGGCAGCCGCGGGCGGATCGTGCTGGCCAACAACGGCCTCGGCATCAATTCCTGGAACACGAACGACCTGCGCCGGTTCGCCCACGCCGTCCGCGGCCTGGGGCTGCCGGGCGACGTCCTCATCGGCGGCACCGCCTTCGTGTTCAGCGACATGCTGGACGCGATGGAGCGCGACGGCCCGCGCGCGACGGCGGTGGCGGCGGTCGGGGCCGTCATCGTGGTGCTGCTGCTGCTGGGACCGACGGCGGCGGCGATGTCCACGCTGTTCTGCTGCGCGCTGGGCACCCTGGCCCTGCTGCTGATCGCCTCGGTGCTCCACCTGAAGGTGAACTTCCTGGATTTCGTGGCCCTGCCGATCACGATCGGGATCGGCGTCGACTACGCGGTGAACATCATCAGCCGCGCGCGCGCCGACGCCGCCGTGCGCGGTGCGCGGAGCGAGGGCGTCCACACGGCATCCGCCGTGGCGCTCTGCTCCTACACGACGGTCGTCGGGTACGGGTCGCTGTGGTTCTCGGCGAACCGCGGGATCCGCAGCTTCGGCGTCGCGGCGATGCTCGGTGAGATCACCTGCCTCGCCGCCGCCCTGCTGGTCGCGCCGGCGCTGTCGTCAGGCAGAGGGGAGCACCGGCCAGGCGCGGCGCAGGCGAGGCGCCAGCGTCGCCGAGACCAGCCCCAGCAGCAGCCCGGCGGCAATGTCGGGGATCCAGTGGTGGCGCAGGTAGACGGTCGAGAGCCACAGGCTGACGACCAGCGGTAAGCAGATCCAGAAATACAGGCGGCGGTGCCGCGGGAACAGCGCGTCCCCGAAGCGCCAGGAATAGAACAGGGTCAGCAAGCCGATCGAGCAGTGCAGCGACGGGAAGGCCGAGCGCACCCGCAGCGGATCGACCGCGTCGAAGACGGTCTGCTGCATTTCATAAAGGCCGGTCCAGGACCGAAGGTGGACCGGCTGGAACACGCCGGCGAGCAGCGGCGGGTAAAAGCGGGGCGGTCCGGCGGGGAACAGCAGGAACAGCAGGAAACCGAGCCCCATCTGAAGGATGACGGCGGTCGAGAGCTCGCGCAGGTCGCGCCGCCGGCCGCGTAGCGACAGGGCGGCGGCCACGGCCATCGGCAGCACGAAGTAGAGCCCATAACACAGCGACATCCAGTCGGTGAGCAGGGGGTGATGGAAGCCGCCGGCCCAGACGGTCGGCTCGATGCCGAAGAGTCTCAGGTCCAGGCGGTAGAGCGCGTCGTCGATCCCCGTCTTCCGGATCGCCCCCGTGTACGTCTCCATGCTCTCGAACGCCCACATGATGATGGTGAACGGCCCCCAGTCGCGCGCCGCGACGCGGGCGGCAGCGCCGACCTCGCGCCAGGCGCCGGGTTGGCCGCCGAGGATGGCCGGCAACCGGGAGAGCAGCGCAATCACCACCAGCGCCGTCAAGATTCCACCAGCCCAGAGGATCGGGCCCTTCCCCCAGACGAACGAGGTGCCGAAGGCGGCCACCAGCGTGGCCAGCGCCGTCAGGAACGCCAGGGTCAGGCCGAAGTCCGGGCCCAGGAACGCCAGGACGCGTGTCGGAAGCGCGACACCCGCTGTCGGTCTGACGACGGCCGGGTACGAGGGGGCAGGCCCGGATACGGCGGGCAGCGTTGGTGGCGTCATGGTCTCCGCGCAATTGCAAACCTGGCACCAGGCTGCAGTCAGGAAACCAGGAGCCGCCGACCCGATCTGTCAACGAGGGCATTGGCTGACTCGTCATCGATCTCTGACTGACAATTGACCGCTGAGAAACGGTGCCCCTCCTACCGTCGCGTTCGGAGGGACACATGACCGAACTGAAATTTCACCGCTGGTTCCGAAATTCCACGGCCTTGGCGGCGGCCTGTGCGGCCGGCGTTCTGGGCGGCGTCGCACGCGGCGCAGACAGTGTTGCGCCCGAAGCGACGGCCGTCGCCGTCGCGCCGCCCAGCGCCACGGCCCCCACGCCGCCGCCACCCTATTCGATCCCCTGGCAGCTCCGACCGGCGGCGGCGGCCAGCGTCGTGCGGTCGGACAGCTCGGTCGCGTTCTACGACACGGCCGGCGCCAGTGGGTCCACGGTGGCCACGATGCTGCTGGGCAGCTACGCGGTGACGTCGCACCTGGCGCCGCTCCTGCGTCTGGGATTCGTTCAGAACCAGGCACCGGGCGCGGCGCCGGACGGCTCGTCGTTCATCAACCCGATCGTGGGCCTGACCTACGCGCGGCGCGCCGGGAGCGTCCGCTGGGCGGCGTTCGCGGGCGGCACGATCCCCATCGGCGCAGGCAGCGGCGACCACCCGGATGCAGGCGTCGCGGCGGCCAACACGGCGGGCCTTCAGGCCCGATCGGGCATGGACAACGCGATGTTCGCGGTCAACTACTTCACCGGGATCGTGGGCGCCGACGTGGCGTACGTCGACCACCGCTTGACCGTGCAGGCCGAAGCGACCCTGTTCCAGCTCCTGCGCGTGCACGGAGACGACGCCGGCGGCCAGAGCAGCGACGCGGCGCGCACGAACTCGACGATGGGTCTGCACGCCGGGTACTTCCTGCTGCCGTTTCTGTCGGTCGGCGCCGAGCTCCGCTACCAGCGGTGGCTGAGCACGCCGACGCGGGTGGTGATGGGCACGAAGAGCGACATCCCCTCCGCCAACAAGGACACCACCACCGTCGCCATCGGCCCGCGCGCGCACTTCGCGGTCGGCCGTGGAATGTTCCTGCGCCCCGGGATCTCCTACGCCCGCGCCCTGGACGCGCCGCTCAGCAACTCGTCGTACAACATGGTGCAGGTCGACGTGCCGCTGGTGTTCTGAACGGCTCCGGTCCCTGGCGTCCCGGCGTCCTGGCGTTTCATCCTCCCCGCGGCGGCGGCTCTAGCCCGCCGCCGCGAGCGTCGGGAGCCGCACCGCCGCTTCGCGTCTCAGGATCTGCGCCAGCTCGGTCTTGCAGGAGCCGCAGCCGGTGCCGGCGCGGGTGGCCAGGGCCAGCTCCTCGACGGTGTTCGCGCCGGCAGCAATGGCCTCGCGCAGGCGCGACTCCGGGACGGCGTTGCAGTTGCACACCAGGCGGTCGGCGCAGGCCGGAGCGGCGGCGCCGGCGTTCGGGCAGAGCGCCTCCAGCGGATCGTCGGGCAGCGGATCGCCCCGGTCCAGCGCCTGCACCAGCGCGGGCGCGGCGGCCGTGTTGCCGACCAGCATCGCGCCGATGAGCTCGTTGCCGCGCACGATCAGCTTTCGGTACGACCCGCGGCGCGTCTCGACGACCTGGATCACCTCGTCCCGTTCCAGCTCTGGATCGATGCGCCCCATCGAGGCGACGTCGACGCCGGCCACCTTGAGGCGCGTGTACGTCTTCGAGCCGCGATAGCGCGCCTGCGGGTTGGCGCCGGTCAACACGTCGGCCAGCACCGCGGCCTGCTCCCAGGCCGGGGCGACGATGCCGTAGGTGCGCCCGGCGTGCTCGGCGCAGTCGCCAATCGCGTACACACCGGCCGCCTCCGTGGCCAGCGTGTCGTTCACGATGACGCCGTTGTTGATGGGCAGCCCCGAGGCGCGCGCGACGTCGATGCGCGGCCGCACGCCGCAGGCCAGCACCAGCAGCTCCGCCGCCAGCACCTTGCCGTCGTCCAGGCGCACGCCCTCGACGGTCGCCTCGCCGACCACCGCCTCGATGGTGCGGCCCGTGCGCACGAAGATGCCGTGGGATTCGATCTGGCGTTCGAGCATTTCGCCCCCCAGCTCGTCGAGCTGGGCGTTCATCAGCGTGCGCGCCGCGTGCACGACGGTGACGTGCAGCCCCGCGTCGCTCAGCACCTTCGCCGCTTCGAGTCCCAGCAGGCCGCCGCCCAGCACGACGGCCGCGTCGCCCGAGCGCGCGTGGGCCCGCATCCGCACGCAGTCGTCCATGGTCCTGTAGACGAAGACGCCGGGGCGCAGATCGCCGTCGTCGCCCGTCATGCCGTCGAGCGGCGGCACCCGCGGCTGACTGCCCGTGGCCAGCACCGCGACGTCGTAGCGGTGGGTCGCGCCGTCGGTGGTCTCGACCTGCTTGGCCTCCGTGTCGAGGCGCCGCACGGCGACGCCGTCGTGCAACCGAACGCCCCGATCCGCGAACCAACCCGGCGGCTTGGTGACGATCGCGTCCGGCTCGTCGCCGGCCAGCACCTTGCTGAGCAGCACGCGGTTGTACGCGCCGCCGCGCTCGTCGCCGAAGACGCTCACCTCGTACCGATCGAAGCCGCCGCGGCGCTCGAGCTCGTCGAGGAGGCGGCAGGTCGCCATCCCGTTGCCGACGATCACCAGCCGCCGCTTGCGCGCGCTCACGACGCCGCCCTTTCGCCGGCGCCCGCCGCCCGGGCGCGCACGGCGCAGACCTTGAACTCCGGCATCCGGCTCAGCGGGTCCAGCGCCGGGTTCGTCAGTAGATTTGCGCAAGACGAACCGCCCCAGTGAAACGGCGCGAACAGCGTGTCGGGGCGAACGTCGGCGGTGAGCTCGACGGTGAACGTGGCCGTGCCGCGCCGGCTCTCCAGCAGCAGCGCCTCGCCGTCCGCCACGCCCAGCCGCGCCGCCAGCCGTGGGTGAACCTGCAGGCGCGCTTCGGGCCGCGCGCGCACCAGCGCCGGCACGCGGCGGGTCTGCGCCCCCGAGTTGTAATGTTCCCGGTACCGCCCGGTCGTGAAGTAGAGCGGGTACTCGCCGTCGGGCACCTCGGCCGACGGCCGGTGCCGGACGGCGTGGAACCGGGCGCGCCCGTCGGCAAACGCGAACTTCTCGGCGAAGAGGCGCGGCGTGCCCGGGTGATCCTCGGCCGGGCATGGCCAGAACACCCCTTGCTCGCGCCGGATGCGGGCGTGGCTGATCCCGCTGTAATCGGCGCGCGCGCCGGCCGTCGCGGCGCGCAGCTCGTCGAACACCGCTTCGGCCGAGGCGAACTGGAACTTGTCGCCGTGCCCCAGCCGCGCGGCCAGCTGGGACAAGATTTCGAGATCGCTGCGCGGCCCGACGGGCGGCGGCACGGCTCGCTCACGCAAGAGCACGCGCCCTTCCAGATTGGTCATGGTCCCCTCTTCCTCGGCCCACTGAAGCGTCGGCAGCAGCACGTGCGCGTCCGCCGCGGTCTCGTTGTCGAAGGCGTCGCAGACGACCAGCAGGTCCAGCGCCGCCAGCTTGCGCACGATGTTTCGCGCGTTCGGCGAAGCGACCGCCACGTTCGACCCGAAGACCAGCAGGCCGCGGATGCCGCCCTCCGGCCCCAGGCTGTCCAGCAGCTCGTAGGCGCTCTTGCCCTTCGGCGGCAACGTCGCCGGGTCGACGCCCCACACGCGCGCGACAGCCGCCCGGTCGGACGCGTCTTCGATCGATCGGTAGCCCGGCAACTGGTCCGCCTTCTGGCCGTGCTCGCGCCCGCCCTGCCCGTTGCCCTGCCCGGTCAGGCAGCCGTAGCCGCTGTAGGGGCGCCCCACCTTGCCCAGCGCCAGCATCAAGTTGGTGAACGCCAGCACCGTCTCCGAGCCCTTGGCCTGCTGCTCGGGACCGCGCCCCGACAGCAGCATGGCGCTGTCCTCGACGGCCAGTCGCCGCACCGTCCGCAGCTGGTCGTCGATCGACACGCCGGTCAGACGCTCGACGTGCGCCGGGTGAACCTCCATCACCGTCCGCCGCACCGCCTCGAACCCGACGGTCCGGGCGGCGATGTACGCGGTGTCGATCAGCCGCTCGTCAATCGCCAGGTGCAGGAGGCCGTTGGCCAGCGCGAGGTCGGTGCCCGGCGTGAGCTGCAGGTGCAGGTCTGCGCGCCGCGCGGTCTCGGACCGGCGCGGGTCGACGACGATCAGCTGTCCCTGCGCCTGCTGCTCGCCGATCCACTGCGCCAGCGGCGGCATCGTGTCGACCGAGTTGGCGCCCCACAGCAGCAACGTCTTCGTGCGCGCGATGTCGGCAACGGGGAACGGCAAGCCGCGATCGATCCCGAACGCCCGGTTCTGACCGGCCGCCGCGGACGCCATGCAGTAGCGCCCGTTGTAGTCGATGTTCGGCGAACCCAGCGCGACCCGCACGAACTTTCCCAGCAGATACGCCTTCTCGTTGGTGAGGGCGCCGCTTCCGAACGCGGCCAGCGACGCCGGCCCGTGCGCGGCGCGCAGCGCCAGCAGTCGCTCGGCGACGAAGTCCAGGGCGGCGTCCCAGCTCGCGTCGACGAGGCGCCCGTCGCGCCCGCGCAAGCGCGGCGTCGTCAGCCGCGCCGGGTGCGCCAGGAGCTCGCCGGCGGTGAATCCTTTGACACACATCTGACCGCGGTTGACGGGAAAGTCGGGATCGCCTTTCACCTCACCGGGGCTGACCAGCATCCCGCACTGGAACGCGCAGTAAGGGCAGTGCGTGCGCGTCGCGGTGCTCGTCGCGGGCGTGGGATCCATCGATGATCAGCATCCGCTGGCGCACGTTTCGTCGGCGTCAAGATTCGGCCAACAGCCGTAAACAACGCAGCCGACGCTGCGGCGGCAGAATTAACGACCTTTGACCGTGTCTTGACCATCGAGAAACGTGGACTCCCCTACCGTGAATCTCGATGGCACCCCAACTGGTCATCGTCGGAAACGGAATGGTCGGACACCGGCTGGTCGAGCTGTGCCGCGACGCCGGCCACTTCGACATCACGGTGGTCGGCGAAGAGCCCCGGCCCGCCTACGATCGCGTCAACCTCACGAAGTTCTTCGACGGCGGCGCCGAGCCGCTGGCGCTGACCTCACGCGAAGCTTACGAAACGGCGGGCATCCGCCTGGTCCTGAGTGACGCGGTCGCCTCGATCGATCGCGCCGCCAAGGTGGTCCGCACCGCGGCCGGCGTGACGCTCCCTTACGACAAGCTGGTGCTGGCCACCGGGTCGTCGCCGTTCGTCCCCCCCGTCGAGGGGCGCGACGCCCCCGGCTGCTTCGTCTACCGCACGATCGAAGACCTGGAGGCCATCGCCGCGGCCGCATCGGTCGCTTCGGCCGGCGTGGGCGTGGTCATCGGGGGCGGCTTGCTGGGGCTGGAAGCGGCGAACGCGCTGCGTAACCTGGGCCTCGAGACCCACGTCATCGAGATCGCGCCCCGGCTGATGGCGCTGCAGATCGACGACGCCGGCGGCGCCATCCTGCGCCGCCACATCGAGACGCTGGGCGTGGCCGTCCACACCGGCGTCTCCGCCAAGCGCGTGCTGACGGACGAGACGGGACGCGCGATGGGGTTGCAGCTCTCCGACGGTGGCGCGCTGGACGCGTCGCTGATCGTCTTTTCCGCCGGCGTGCGCCCGCGCGACGAGCTGGCGCGCGCCGCCGGCCTGGCGGTGGGGCAGCGCGGCGGCATCGAGATCGACGCCCGCTGCCGCACCTCCGACCCCGACATCCTGGCCATCGGCGAGTGCGCGGCCTGGGACGGCCGCTGCTACGGCCTGGTCGCGCCCGGCTACACGATGGCGCAGGTCGCCGCCGACGAGCTGGCCGAGACGGCGGGCCGGCACCTCGGTCACTTCGACATGAGCACCAAGCTGAAGCTGCTGGGCGTGGACGTCGCCAGCTTCGGCGACGCGTTCGGCCTGGAGGGCGGCGCCCACACGCTGCGCCTCATCGACAACGTGGCGGGCGTCTACAAGCAGCTGGTCGTCTCGGCCGACCGCCAGCGCCTGCTGGGCGGCATCCTGGTCGGGGACGCGTCGCAGTACGCGCAGCTGGTCGCGATGGTCCAGAGCAAGGCGGCGCTGCCCGTGAAGGTCGAGGCGCTGCTGCTGCCGCCCGGCGAGGCGCCCGCCGGAATGGGCGTCGACAGCCTGCCCGCGTCGGCCACCATCTGCAGCTGCAACAACGTCGACAAGGGGGCCATCTGCCAGGCGATCGCGGGGGGCGCGCAGGCCGTCGGCGCCCTCAAGAGCTGCACGCGCGCCGGCACCAGCTGCGGCTCCTGCGTGCCGTTGCTGAACGACCTCCTGAAGATCGAGCTGAAGAAGGCCGGCGTCGCCGTCAACAACGCGCTCTGCGAGCACTTCCCCTGCTCGCGCCAGGACCTTTATCAGCTCGTGCGCGTCCACAAGCTGAAGACGTTCGACGAGCTGATCGCGCGGCACGGGCGCGGGCGCGGCTGCGAGATCTGCAAGCCGGCGGTGGCGTCCATCCTGGCGTCCGCCTGGAACGAGCCGGTGCTGGAACGCAAGCACCGCCCGCTGCAGGACACCAACGATCGATTTTTGGCCAACATCCAGCGCGACGGAACCTACTCGGTGATCCCGCGCGTCGCGGCCGGCGAGATCACGCCCGACCAGCTGGTCACGATCGGCGAGATCGCCAAGAAGTACGGCCTCTACACCAAGATCACGGGCGCCCAGCGCATCGACATGCTGGGGGCGCGCGTCGACCAGCTTCCGCTGATCTGGCGCGACCTGGTCGCGGCCGGGTTCGAGTCCGGCCACGCCTACGGCAAGTCGCTGCGGACCGTGAAGTCCTGCGTCGGCGACACCTGGTGCCGCTACGGCGTGCAGGACTCCGTCGGCCTGGCCGTGCGGATCGAGAACCGCTACAAGGGGCTCCGCAGCCCCCACAAGCTGAAGTCGGCCGTGTCCGGGTGCGCGCGCGAGTGCGCCGAGGCGCAGGGGAAGGACTTCGGGATCATCGCGACGGAGAAGGGGTGGAACCTCTACGTCTGCGGCAACGGCGGCATGAAGCCGCAGCACGCGCAGCTCCTGGCGACCGACCTCGACGAGGCGACGCTGGTCCAGTACATCGACCGCTTCCTGATGTTCTACATCCGCACGGCCGACCGGCTGCAGCGGACCGCCGGCTGGCTCAACAACCTCGAGGGGGGCATCGCGTATCTGCGCGAGGTGGTCGTCGACGACAAGCTGGGCATCGGCGCCGAGCTGGAAGCCGAGATGGCTCACGTGGTCGGCACGTACAAGTGCGAGTGGAAGGACGCGCTGGAGGACCCGCAGAAGCTGGCCCAGTTCCGCGGGTTCGTGAACAGCCCCGCCGCCGATCCCAGCCTGGTCTTCATCCGCGAGCGCGGGCAACCGCGCCCGGCCCACCCCGACGAAAAGCGCGACCTGCTGGACCGCCTCGCCGATCCAGCCCACGCGGCCAAGAAGGAGGCGGCATGAGCGTCGCCATCCACGTCGAAGCGCTGGCCGCGCCCGAGCCCGACGTCATCTGGATCGACACCTGCGCGCTGGACGACATCCCGCCCGCCAGCGGGGTCGCTGCGCTGGTCGGCGACCGCCAGATCGCGCTGGTTCGCCCCGACGAGGGCGACCGCGTTTACGCGCTGTCGAACTACGACCCGTTCAGTCAGGCCTTCGTGATCGCCCGCGGCATCGTGGGCGACCGCGGCGGCCGCCCCAAGATCGCCTCCCCCATCTACAAGCAGACGTTCGACCTGGAGACGGGCGCCTGCTTCGACGACCCCTTGGTGAAGCTCCCCGTCTACCCGGTCCGTGTGCGCGACGGCCGGGTCGCAATCGGCATCGCGCCGCGAAACGGAGTCCGACAATGAAGACCGCGAAAGAAGCTCACACGGGTCCGCACTGGATCAGCGAGTGGAACCCCGAAGACGAGACGTTCTGGCGCCAGACGGGCCGGCGCGTGGCGCGCCGCAACCTGATCTGGTCGATCCTGGCCGAGAACATCGGGTTCTCGGTGTGGCTGATCTGGAGCGTCGTGGCGCCCCGCCTCAACAAGGTCGGATTCCACTACACGACGGAGCAGCTCTTCTCGCTGGTGGCGTTGCCCGGGCTCATCGGGTCGTTGATGCGGTTCCCGTACACGTTCGCGGTCCCGCGCTTCGGCGGCCGAAACTGGACGATCGTCAGCGCGCTGCTGCTGTTCATCCCGACGACGGCGCTGGTGCTGCTGGTTCGTGATCCGTCGACCCCGTTCTGGTTGATGGCGATGGCGGCGGCGACGGCCGGACTGGGCGGCGGAAACTTCGCCTCCAGCATGGCCAACATCTCGTTCTTCTACCCGGACCGCGCCAAGGGGTTCGCGCTGGGGCTCAACGCGGCGGGCGGCAACATCGGCGTCAGCACGGTCCAGCTATTGATCCCGCTGGTCATGACCGTGCCCATCCTGGCCGCCACGACGAAGCTGCACCTCGAGAACGCGGGCCTCTTCTGGATGCCGCTCATCGCGATCGCGGCGCTGGGTGCGGCGCGCTTCATGAACAATCTCGCCTCGGCGCGCTCGACGTTCCGCGACCAGATCACCGTCACGCGCAGCAAGCACACCTGGGTGATGTCGTGGCTTTACATCGGCACGTTCGGCTCGTTCATCGGGTACTCGGCGGCGTTTCCGCTGCTGCTGAAGACGCAGTTTCCGCAGGTGACGATGAACCTCGCCTTCCTTGGCGCGCTGGTCGGGTCCATTGCGCGGCCGCTGGGCGGCAAGCTGGCCGACCGGATCGGCGGCACCCGCGTGACCATGTGGAACTTCGTCCTCATGGGGCTGGCGACGCTGGGGGTGACGCACTTCGTTCACCAGCATTCGTTCGGCGGATTCCTGGGGGTGTTCCTGCTGCTGTTCGTGACGACCGGCGTCGGGAACGGCTCGACATTCCGCATGATCCCGGTGATCTTCCGTCGCGAGAAGCTGCGCGCCGTCGAGGGCCAGGGCCCCGAGGCCGAGCGTCAGGCGCTGGCCGTCGCCCGCCGCGAGAGCGCGGCCGTCCTGGGCTTCACGTCCGCCATCGGCGCCTGCGGCGGCTACCTGATCCCGCGCTCGTTCGGCGCGTCGATCCACGCGACGGGCGGCGTCGAGCTGGCGCTGCGCGGGTTCCTGGGCTTCTACGTCACGTGCGTGGCGCTGACGTGGTGGTTCTACGCCCGCAAGACGGCCTCCGCCGCCGCGCCTGTCCGCAACCTGGCGGAGGCGCAGGTCGGGATTTAAGGTTACTTACATTGTACCGGTCCGAAACCACCTCTTAACCGCATCGGGTACAAGCTAGACGGGATGGCACTGACGGTCGACGAAGCAACACGGATCGTCCAGTTCTGCCTGGCGGGGGACGGCTGGGGGAAGGCGTTGTACGAGGGCGACGTCCGCACGATCAATCTGGTCGTCCACGCCGCCGACCGGACGCAGATGCACGAGTTCGAGGGGGAGACGTTCGAGGCGGCGTTGCAGGCGGCGGTCGAGGCGGGTGTGCTGAAGGGCGCGGCAGTCGAAAGACAGATCGCGTTCCTCCAGCGCACCTCGCCCCGACCGGGCCGGCTGATCGAACCGACGGAGCCGGCCCGGTTCCACGAAGCCACCGGTGTCCTGAGCGCGCTCATCCACGAGACGCAGCGCGAGCGCGGTGTCTCTTCACTGTACGCGGCGTCGGGCGGGCGGCTGTTCCGCGAGGAGCTGGCACGGCAGTGGCGCACGACCGAGCGATGCCGCGCCGACTTCGCGGCTTTTCGCGAACGGTTCGGCGCGCGGCTGCCACCCGGGATCGCGAGCCGTCTGGCGGCCGCGGACGAACGTCTGGCCGACGTCATCGCGTCGCGCGCCGCCGTCGAGAAGCTGAAGATGCGGCCGACCGAGCTGATCGAAGCCTACAGCCAGCTCAACCGCGAGTTCTTGCAGGTCATCGACGCGCTGCTGGTGATGGTCACCGACCCGGCGCAGCGGCCGACGGCGCTGGCCTGGATCGCGCTGCTGAACGCGAAAGAGAAGACGGGGATCGAGCGCGCGCAGCTCGTGAGCGCGTTCGAGCGAGACCGCTACGTCGAGGGCCAGTACCAGGCGTTGCTGGGCCTCATCGCGGCGCGCGACAGCTATTTGCATCTGTTCACGGACGCGGCCCCGGCGCCCGCGCGTGACCTTCTGAACGAGCAGCTGACCTCGGACGTGGCCACCGCCGTGCAACGGATGGAGCAGATCGCCATTGCCCACCGCCGCGGCGGCTTCGGCGTCGACCCCACCGATTGGTTCCGCGCCGTCAGCGCGCAGATCGATCACCTGGGGGCGCTGGAATCGGCGGTGCAAACCAGCCTGGCCACCGCGGCCCGCGCCGCGCCCTAGCCTAGACGAGCGCGCCTCGGCGCGTCCAGGTGATTAGCGCGCGACGTTGTAGAGGTTCTGGCAACGGCCGTCGCCGCCGTCACCCGGCATGCAAAAGCCCGCCGCGGGGGTCGCGCAGGCAATCGCCAGAAAGCACGCCGTCAAGGTGGAGCAACCGGCCTGCTCCATGCCCTGCATGATCGCGTTCAGCGCAGTCGCGTCGCTGACGTAGACTTGGCAGCCCGTCACGCAGACGTCGCCCGACACGGCTTGTGGAACGAGGGTGGCACAGGGGTCGCTCGCGCCGACCGAACACCGCTCCGCCGCCGGCAGCGCCGCGGCGTAGGCCTGTGCGAAGGACCGGCACACCGCCGCCAGCGCACCCGCGTCCGCGCCCCCGGTGCCGCCCGAGGCCCCGCCGGTCCCGAACGACCCGCCGGTCGCCATCCCCCCGATTCCGCCAGCGCCCGACGGTAAGCTCGACCCGCACCCAACGGCGACCGAGAAGAGCAGGCAGGCCGCGGTCGTGAAGGCGCGCATCGGGATGACGATACCAGACCATTTCATTTGGTTGACCCCCCGTCGAAAGGTGACGGCACCTCCTGACCATGAAGCGCTGCTTTGCCCCGGCAGCGGGTCGGCCCGCGATCGTCATGTTTGCGACTTTGCTGGGATGCGGCGGCGGTGGGGGTTCGACGACGGCCGCTGGCTCGGGGGGTACGGCGCCAGCCCAGACAGGCGGCTCCCCGGGACCGACGGCGGGTAGCGGCGGCAACACGGGCGGCACGTCCGCAGGCAGCGGCGGCGTCACGCCGGGCAGCGGCGGCAGAGCGACCGGCAGTGGCGGTACCGGCAGAGGCGGCGCGACGGCCACCGGTGGGGCGCCGGGCAATGGTGGGATGACCGCCACCGGCGGCACGATCGGCACGGGCGGCCCGGTGGCAACCGGCGGGACGCCCGGCAGCTGCGACATGGGGACCACGACCACCGCCTGGGCAACCAGCTGTCAGGCGGCGCCGGCGACGACCTGCGTCTCCGGGACCTGGACGGATCCGGGCTCGACGACCAACGATCCCGTCGTCTGCCAGAGCGCGCACTTCGCCGTGCACGCGCCGTCGGGCACCATCACCGCCGCGCAGTGCACGCAGGCGACCGACCAGCTGGAGAACGTCATCTGGCCGAATCTCTTCGGCAGCCCGATCTACTTCCCCGAGCCCTACTGCAGCTCCGCGACGAAGTACAAGGCCAGCATCGTCATCCACAGCGACTACGGCCTGACCGGCGGCGGCTGGGGAACCGGCTACATGGGCATGTGGGTCGGCCCGGGCGCCACGGCCGACCATTGGGGGCTCGCGCACGAGTTCATGCACGCGGTCCAATCCACGACGCGCGGGCTGTCGTGCGGCGGCAACGCCAACAGCAACTTCTGCGGATGGATCTACGAGAGCCACGCCAACTGGCGAGCGTTCCAGCTGCCCGAGTACCACACGACGAATGTCCACTGCTCGGAGTACCTGGACAACGCGCCGCACCTGTATCTGGGCTCGACGCGCGATCGTTACTGCAACTGGCAGTTCATGGAGTACCTGAAGGATCGCTTCTGCTATTCGGCGGTCAACGCGATCTGGACGGCGGCGCCGCCCAGCAACGATCCGTTCACCAACATCATGTCGACACGCGGCTGGTCGGTCGCGCAGCTGAACGACTTTTTCGCCGAGTGGGCGATGCACAACATCACCTGGGACTACGTCGACCCGGCGCCCGAAGCCACGGCCGGAACGAACCTGGGGAGCGTCTTTCGGTCGAACTACGGCCTGCCGACGGACACGTCCAAGCCCGAGCGGCGGCTGCGACTCACGCGCCTGGAACAGACGGACGCCGCGAACCGGCGCTACGCCGTGCATCCACTGCAGGCGCCGCAGCGCTGGGGCTACGACGTCGTGCGCCTGTTCCCCGACGCTGGCGCCACGTCGGTGACCATCACCTTCCGCGGCGTGCTGCAGGCCGCCGCCCACGCCGATTTTCGGTGGGGGATCGTCGCCACCGACGTGGCCGTCACGAAGCCGCGCTACAGCAAGATTCAGAGCGGCACCGACGGCGCGCTGACCTTCTGCGTGAACGCGGGCGAATCGGTGTGGCTGGTCGTGATGGCCACGCCGTCCGTGCAGCAGCAGATCAACTGGGACCAACTCTACCCGACCGTCGCCCGCTACCCGTACATGATCCAGGTCGGCAACGGGCAGCCGGACGGCTACCAGCCGAACGCCCCCAACCCGTCGCCGGCGGGCGCGCGTTGGTCGAACGGCGGGGGTTGGGTCGCGTCCGGCGCCAGCGTCGCCACCGGGGCGTACGTGGGTCCGCTGGCGGCCGTCCTCAGCGGCACCGTCGGCGCGGGCGCCCGCATCGACGGCCACGCCGTGATCTTGGGTGGCACGGTGACGGCCGGCACCGTCACCGGACTTTCGATCGTCGGCACGGGCATGACGGTCAACGGCGGGACCGAGAACGTGTCGTGGCCCTACGCGCCTGGGTGGTTCGAGCGGCCGCAATCGATCTCGGGCACGGCGCAACTGCTGGGCGACATCGAGTATCGCGGCGCGAGCATGACCGAGAGCAGCGGGAGCTTCTGCGGCTTCGTCGACAACACCGTCGGCAGCAACTGCGCCGGCGCCGACGTCACCCCCGCCCCGCCCTACGCCTGGCGCGACTGATCGGAAGCTTCATCCGGCGACCGCCCGTGCCCGTTCTGGCGGTGCCGGGCCGCGCTGCCCGGGTGACCGGCCAGGTTGAAGGCGGTGTTGATCAGCGCCAGGTGCGTGAACGCCTGCGGAAAGTTCCCCAGCAGCCGCTTCGCCTGCGGGTCGTACTCCTCGGATAGCAGTCCCAGATCGTTGGCCACCGCGCACAGACGATCGAACAGCGCTTGGGCCTCCTCACGCCGGCCCATCTGTAGATACGTGTCGGCCAACCAGAAGGAGCACGGCAGGAACACCCCTTCGCCGGGCGGCAGACCGTCGGGCGAGCGCTTCGGGTCGGTCTTGTAGCGCAGCAGGAACCCGTCCTTCATCAGGTCGCGCTCGACGGCGCGCAGCGTCCCCAGCACGCGTTCGTCCTGGCACGGCAGGAATCCGACCAGCGGGATCATCAGCAGGCTGGCGTCGAGCTCCGGGCTGCCGTACGACTGGGTGAAGGTGTTCGCCGACGCGTCGAAGCCACGCGCGCACACCTCCGCGTGGATCTCGTCCCGAATTCGCCGCCATTTCTCGACGGGGCCATCCAGCGGGATCTGCTCGGCCGACTTCACGGCCCGATCGAACGCGACCCAGGCCATCACCTTCGAATAGGTAAAGTGCCGCCGCTCGCCGCGGATCTCCCAGATCCCTTCGTCGGGCTGGTGCCACTTCGTCTCCAGCGAATCCAGCAGCGCCTTTTCCAGCGCCCAGGCCCAGCGATCGGGCGGGATGCCGAACCGCCGCGACTCGTAGAGGGCCTCGATGAGCTCGCCGTAGACGTCGAGCTGCAGCTGCTCGTGCGCGGCGTTGCCGATGTGAACCGGCTTCGACCCTTCGTAACCACAAAGCCAGGGCGCCTCGTACTCGGGCAGGCGCCGCTCGCCCGCGAGGCCGTACATGATCTGCAGCTCCGACGGATCACCGGCGGCGGCGCGCAGCAGCCACTCGCGCCAGGCGCGCGCTTCGTGCTGGTAGCCCCCCTGCATCAGCGCATACAGCGTCAGCGTGGCGTCGCGCAGCCAGCAGTAGCGGTAGTCCCAGTTCCGCACGCCGCCGGGCCATTCCGGCAGCGACGTCGTCGGGGCAGCCACGATCCCGCCCGTCGGCTGGTAGGTCAGCGCCTTCAGCACCATCATCGACCGCGCGACGATGTCGCGGTGCGGGCCCTCATAGGTGAGCCGGCCGCACCACCCGACCCACCACTGCTCGGTCTCCGCCAGCGCCTGGGCGGGATCGACGGGCTTGGGCTTGGGATCGTGCGACGCGAACCAGGTCATGACGACCGATCGACGCTGCCCCGCCTTCAGGTCGAACGTCCCGACCGTCGCCAGTCCCTCGCCGTGCATGGCGACGTCGCCGCGGATGCACAGCGCGTCCGGCCCGGCGATCGCCACCAGCGCGTCGTGGTGGCGGCGCACCCAGGGCACCACCCGCCCCGTGTCGAAGCGGATCACCAGGTCCGAGCGCATCGGGACCGTGCCGCGCACGCCTTCCACGATCCGGACGATGTCCGGCGCGTGACCGCGAACAGGCATGAAATCGATGAGGCGGCAGGTGCCCCCATCGGTGTCCATCTCGGTCTCGAGGATCAGCGTGCCCGGGCGGTAGCGCCGGCGGATGGCGCGCACGGGGACGTCGGGCGCGATGCGCCAGCGGCCGTTTTCGCGCTGCCCGATCAACGCGGCGAAGCAGGCGCCCGAATCGAAGCGCGGGAAGCAGGCCCAGTCCAGGGACCCGTCCCGGCTGATCAGCGCCGCCGTCTGCGTGTCGCCGACCAGCGCATAGTCTTCGATCCGAGCCCCCATCTGGTGCTCATGGAACCTGCGATCCGCCGCTGGCTTACGCAAGCCTCATTCGGCGAGCGCTTCAGCTCAGGGCAGCGGGATGCAGCAGCCCGTGATGCAGGCGGCGCTCTCGGGGCAGCCCGGCAGATCCGGGCCGCACGGCTGGACGCCGGGATCGCACTGCGGCACCGGCGGGCCAGCGTCGGTGCCGGCACCTCCGTCGGTCCCCGCACCGCCGCCGCCGCCGCCCGTCGCGCAGTCGGGGGGCAGCGTCGTCTTGCCGAGGCAAAGCTGGCAATGCCCGCAGGTGTTCATGCATTGCGTGACCTGCGTGCAGGCCGGGCACTTGTTGGGATCGCCGAAGTCCGCGGTGGTCTTGCAGGTCGAGTCGAGGCGAATCGGGTGCCCCACGCCTGGAACCTGGCAGCAACCAAAACAGTCGCAGCCGTTCGGCGTCACCGGCCGGCACTTGTCGATGCAGTGCTGCGACTGGGAGTCCGAGATCGAACACTCGGCCGAATGGTGCGAGACGAAGCTGGGATCGTAGGCGCACTTTGGCTCGTTGCTGAGCGGGTCGCATTGTAGCTGCCACAGACAGCCGTCGTCGCCCATCCCCGAGTTGCCGTCGAAGAAGCAGTCCTGCTTGCAGGCGTCCATGTTGTCGCCCGGAATGCCGGTCGCGAACGAACCCTCGTCGTTGTCGTAGGGTCCCGTGCACTCGGGATCGGCGAGATCGATCTTGCCGTCACCGTCGTTGTCGATGCCGTCGTTGCACTGGGTGATGCCGACCTTGCTGATCACGCCCCCGCCGGCGCTGCCGCCGGTCCCCCCGCCCATCGCGGCGCCGGTTCCGCCCGTACCCGCCCCGCCGGCGCCCGCGCCGGTTCCCCCGGCGCCGCGACCCGCCATTCCCGCCGTCGTCGAACCGCCCGACCCAGGTTTGACGCCGCCCGACCCGCCCACGCCCGACCCGCCCGCAGCCGCTGCCCCACCCGCCCCCGTCGGAGATCCCGCCGGGCTGCCCCCGCAGCCCAGCAGCGCCAGCGTCGTGGCGCAGACCAGACCGAGCCGGAACCGTCGGCGAAAATGGGGCGAGAGGTGTGTCATACCGGGCAAGAGCCACCAGCCCGGCGAAACGGCTCACGCGGCCGGCGAAAATCGCGCGACGCCTGCTTTCCCACACGTACGTACAACCCCGACGGACGGGTCGCGAGTCGCCCGAGAATCCCACATCGTCGATGGCAGCCGGCGATGAGCCGTCGCGGGATGCGGCCGTTTCGCCGCTGCGAAGCGCGGTGAAGTTTGGTTACCGCAGCGTGACGGGCCGGCAACGAGCGCCGCGCAAGGACGCCGCGGTTACGGTCACTTGCGGATGACGTTGCATTGGGCACAAGCGGTGCTTGCAGATCGACGGGGCCGTGGGAGGCAGATATGCGATTCACTCTTAGAGCGCTGGCGGCCGGGCTGGCTTTGTCGACCGGCTGGGCTTGTACGCCAGAGCGCACGCCCGTGCCCGGCGAGCCGACCGCGGCGCCAGAGATCTCCGCGGTGTCAATCTCCGCCGCGGCCGTTGCGCAGCCGGCGCCGAAGAGCCCCGTGCCGGACGCTCCCGCCACCGGCGCAACCCGGATCGCCGGTGCGACCGTGGACGCACGCGTCCTGGTGATCACGGCCGACGGCACGGATCCCGCGGCAAATGCGGTACAGGCCGCGTTGAAACGGCTGGGCACGCCGTTCGACGTCCACGACGCGACACACGGACAACGACTCACGGCCGATCAACTGGCGGCCGGCACGCACGGCCGCTACAACGCGATTCTTCTCGATCGCGGCGCGCTGCTGACGGGGAGCGGGACCAGCGCATTCACCGACGCCGAGTGGCAAGCGCTGGCCGCCTACGAAGCGACCTTCGGCGTGCGTCGCGCCGCGCTCTACACGCTGCCGGACGCCGGCTACGGCTTCGTTGCGACCACCACGACCGCCGCCGGCACCGTCGCTGCGCACTGCACGTCCGACGGGGCGAAGGTTTTCGTCGGGGCGAACTGCACGAACCCGATCGCGATCGCGAACGCCGTCGTCTACACCGCGGCCCCGGCGGATGCGTCGACGACCCCGCTCTTGACCGACGACGCGGGGCACGCACTGGCGGCGACGCGGCGAAATGCCGACGGACGCGAAACGCTGGCGCTCACGTTTTCGCAGGCGGACGGCGCGGCCCACACGATGCAGCTGATGTTCGGCGTGATTCGCTGGGCATCGCACGGCGTCTTCATCGGCGAGCGTCACACCTACGCAGGCGTGCAGATCGACGACCTGTTCCTGGCCAGCCGCATGTACGACGGCTCTGCGGCGGTGCGGATCACGGACGCCGATCTGCAGTCCTTCTTCGCCTGGCAGACGGCCCGCCGTCAAAAGCCGGTGACCGCCGACTTCCGGGCCGCCTTCTGCGTGAACACCGCGAAAGCCGTCGACGGAGACCCCCTGACAGCCAAGGCGCAGGCGATCGGCGCCGGGTTCGCGTGGATCAACCACACCTGGGATCACCTGGACATGACCTCGATGGACTACGCGACCGCGCTGTCCGAGTTCACGCGCAACGATGATCGCGTCGCGCAACTGGGGCTCACGCCGTACAGCGTCGCCGCGGCCGTCACGCCGGACGTCAGCGGTCTGGCCAACGCGAACGTGCTCGCCGCGGCGGCCGCCACAGGCATTCGCTACCTGGTCAGCGACACATCCCAGCCCGGCTACAACAATCCCAGCTTCAACCAGGGGATCCCCAGCACGCTGCAGGCAGGACTCCTGCTGATCCCGCGGCGCCCGACGGACCTCTACTACAGCGTCTCGACGCCGGCCCAATGGGTCGCCGAGTACAACACGCGCAACAGCACCAACCTGGACTACCCCGCGCTGATCGACAAGGTCAGCACCACGCTGCTCGGCTACCTGCTGCGCGGCGAGAACGACCCCTGGATGTTCCACCAGGCCGATACGCGCGACAACGGCGGCGGTCACAGCCTGCTGTCGGATCTGCTGGACGCCGCGTTCGACAAATACGCGGCGCTGATGACGGTGCCCATCGTCAGCCCGACGATGGACGTGCTGGGCGCGCGCGTGGCGGCGCGCGCGCCGTTCGATACGTCCGGCGCGTCGGCGACGATCGCGGCCGACGGCACCGTGACCGTCCACGTCGCGACGAACGCGGCGACCGTCCCCGTGACCGGCCTCTGCGCAACGGGCGCCGAGAACTACGCCGGCGACTCGATCTCTTACGTCGCCGTCACGCCCGCCGCCGACGTCACCGTCCCGGCCGGCAGCTGCAATCCGGGGATGGTGGTACCGGCCGACGCGGGTGCTGCGCCGCCGCCGCGCACGGACGCCAGCCCGCCTCCGATCGCCACCGCGGACGCCGGCGCGATCAAGCAACCGGACGGAGGCGCTGGTCACACGGACGCCACCCCGCCGCCCATGGGGACCGCCGATGCCGCCGTTGACGGCGCCGACCCGATCGTCGGCGTCTCCGTCGTCCCGCACACGCCGCCGGCATCCGGCTGCGGGTGCACCGCAAGCAGGCTCCCCAACCGGTGGTCGTGGCTCACAGCGACAGCCCTGCTGATGGCGCTCCTGGTCTCGCGGCGGCGGCGCTGACCACTGTATGCAGTGGTGCGACAGCGATCGACCCACGATATTCAGTTGACGCATGACCATACAGTGCGTTACGTTGCGTCCTGTGCTGGTGACCCGCGGGGATGGTCTCGCGGGCCAAAAGGGAACCCGGTCGGAATCCGGGGCTGCCCCGCAGCGGTAGGCGAGAACGAAGTCCCCAGCTTGGCGACGAGCCGAGCCGGCACTGATCCCCTTTCGGGGTTGGGAAGCCGGGGACGGTAGGCACGCGGCCAAACGGCCGACACGCTCGCGAGCCCGAAGACCTGCCAGCACCCGCGCGCGAAATGCGCGCCGGCAATGACCTGAGCCTCGCGGGAGGCAGGAGGGGACGCATGCTGACAGCCACGAAGACCGAGGCGGCGATGGTGCCGCACACGACCATGCGGGTCCGCAAGCGCAACGGCGCCTGGGAACCCGTCGACGTCAACAAGATCGTCCGCGCGGTGAACCGGTGCTGCGCCGGGTTGCCCGACGTCGACGCCATGCGCGTCGCGACCAAGACGATCAGCGGCCTTTACGACGGGGCGACCACGCGCGAGCTGGATCAGTTGTCGATCCAGACCGCCGCGGCCTTGATCGTCGAGGAGCCGCAGTACGCGAAGCTGGCCGCGCGGCTGCTGGCGACCACCGTCGACAAGGAAGTCCGCGGTCAGGAGATTCACGCCTTCTCTCAGTCGGTGGTGACCGCGCACCGGCTCGGGCTGGCCAACGAGCGACTGAGCGCATTCGTCACGGCCCACGCGCGCAAGCTGAACGACGCGGTCGTCGCGGCGCGCAGCAACGAGTTCGAGTACTTCGGGCTACGCACGCTCTACGACCGCTACCTGCTGCGGCACCCGCAGACGCGGCTCGTGATCGAGACGCCGCAGCACTTCTTCCTGCGAATCGCCTGCGCGCTGTCCGACACCGTCGCGGGCGCGCTGGACCTCTATGCGCTGTTCTCGACGCTGGAGTACCTGCCCAGCTCACCGACGATGTTCAACGCCGGCACCCGGCACGAGCAGCTGTCCAGCTGCTTCCTGCTCGACTCACCGCCGGATCACCTGGCCGGCATCTACCAGCGCTACACGGACGCGGCGCTGCTGTCGAAGTTCTCGGGCGGCATTGGGCTCGCGTATCACCGCGTTCGTTCGCGCGGGTCGCTGATCGAGAGCACGAACGGCCACTCGAACGGCATCGTCCCGTGGCTGAAGACGCTGGACGCCTCGGTCGCCGCCGTGAACCAGGGGGGCAAGCGCAAGGGCGCCTGCTGCGTGTATCTCGAGACCTGGCACGCCGACATCGAGGAGTTCCTGTCCCTTCGCGAGAACACGGGCGACGACGCCAGCCGCACGCACAACCTGAACCTGGCGAACTGGGTGCCGGACCTGTTCATGCGGCGGGTCGAGTCCGACGGGGACTGGAGCCTGTTCGATCCCAAGGTGGTGCCCGAGCTGCCCGACCTTTACGGCGAAGAGTTCGAGCGCGCCTATGCATCCGCCGAGACGGCGGGGCTGGCGGCCCGGACCGTGAAGGCGCGCGACCTCTACGCGCGGATGATGCGCACGCTGGCGCAGACCGGGAACGGCTGGATGACGTTCAAGGACAAGTCCAACCGCGCGTGCAACCAGACGGCGCTGCCGGGGCGCACCGTGCACCTGTCGAACCTGTGCACGGAGATCCTGGAGGTAACGTCCGGGGACGAGACCGCCGTCTGCAACCTCGGGTCGATCAACCTGGCCCGCCACAGCCGCCGCACCGACGACGGCGCGGTGGTGTTCGACTTCGACAAGTTGGCCAGGACGGTGCAGATCGCCGTGCGCCAGCTCGATCGGGTGATCGACCTCAACTTCTATCCGATCCCCAGTACGCAGGCCTCGAACCTGCGCTGGCGGCCTGTCGGGCTGGGCGTGATGGACTTGCAGGACCTCTTCTTCCAGCTCCGGCTGCCGTTCGACGCGCCCGAGGCGCGCGCGCTGTCGCGCCGCATCGCCGAGGAGATCTACTTTCACGCGCTGACCACGTCGGCCGACCTGGCGGCGGAAAAAGGGGCGCACCCGTCGTTCGCCGAGACGCGCGCCGCCCGGGGCGAGCTGCAGTTCCAGGCCTGGGGCGTCACCCCGGACGCTCCGACCCGCTGGGAGGCGCTGCGGACTCGCATTCAGGAGGTCGGCCTGCGCAACTCGTTGCTGATCGCCATCGCGCCGACGGCCACCATCGCCTCGATCGCGGGCTGCGGCGAGTGCATCGAGCCGCAGGTCTCGAACCTGTTCAAGCGCGAGACGCTGTCCGGCGACTTCCTGCAGGTCAACCGGTACCTCGTCGCGGAGCTGAAGGCGCTGGGCCTCTGGACGGACGCGACGCGGAACCGGCTGAAGCTGGCCGAGGGGTCGGTCCAGGGGCTCTCCGAGCTCCCGGAGTCGCTGCGGGCGATCTACCGGACCGCCTGGGAGCTCCCGATGCGGTCGCTCATCGACATGGCCGCCGACCGTGGCGCGTTCATCGACCAGAGCCAGTCGCTGAACCTGTTCATCGAGAGCCCGAACATCGGCCAGCTCTCGTCGATGTACTTCTACGCCTGGCAAAGAGGGCTGAAGACGACGTACTACCTGCGCTCGCGTCCCGCCACGAAGATCGCGAAGGCGACGGTGGACGCGCCGGTCGCGAACGTGAATGCGGACGCCGACGCCGTCGCCTGCTCGCTGGAGAACCCCGAGTCTTGCGAGGCTTGCCAATGAACGCCAGCGCGCGCCCTGCCCGGCTGCTGGATCCGGGGCTCTGCCTGACGTTGCGGCCCATGGCCTACCCCGCGTTCTTCGACATGTACCGGGGCGCCATCAAGAACACCTGGACGGTCGAGGAGGTCGACTTCTCGACGGACGTGCGCGACCTCGGCGTCAAGATGACCGACGCCGAGCGCCACCTGGTCCAGCGGCTTGTGGCGTTCTTCGCGACCGGCGACTCCATCGTGGCGAACAACCTGGTGCTGAACCTGTATCGCCACATCAACGCGCCCGAGGCGCGGATGTACCTGTCGCGGCAGCTCTACGAGGAGGCGCTGCACGTGCAGTTCTATCTGACGCTGCTCGACACCTACGTGCCGGACCCCGAACAGCGGGCGCGCGCCTTCGCGGCCGTCGACAACATCCCGTCCATCCGGCAAAAGGCGGCGTTCTGCATGCGCTGGCTGGACTCGATCCAGTCGCTCACCCGCCTGGATACCCAGGCGGATCGGCGACAGTTCCTGCTGAACGTGATCGCGTTCGCGGCCTGCGTGGAGGGGCTGTTCTTCTTCGGCGCGTTCGCCTACGTGTACTTCCTGCGGTCACGCGGCCTCTTGCACGGCCTCGCCGCGGGCACCAACTGGGTGTTCCGCGACGAGAGCGCGCACATGGCGTTCGCGTTCGAGGTGATCGCCACCATCCGCCGCGAGGAGCCGGCGCTGTTCGACGCCGAGCTGGGGCGGGCGGTGGCGGCCATGATGGACGAGGCCGTCGAGTGCGAGACCCAGTTCGCGGAGGACCTGCTGGGCGGCGGCGTCGCCGGCCTGTCGGTCGGTGACGTCCGCCGCTATCTGGAACATTGCGCCGACCGGCGCCTGGCGACGCTGGGGATGCCCCGCCGCTACGGCGTGACCGCCAACCCGCTGCCCTTCATGGATCTGCAGGACGTCCAGGAGGTCACGAACTTCTTCGAGCGGCGGGTCTCGGCCTATCAGGTCGGCGTCACGGGCGACGTCGTGCTGGACGCCAGCTTCTGATCGTCGCGTCCCTGCTCCTCTCGAAGGCGGCGCGCTGCTTCCACCAGGTTGCGGAGCGCCGCCTCGACCTCCGGCCAGCCGCGGGTCTTGAGGCCGCAGTCGGGGTTCACCCACAACCGCTCGCGCGGTAGCACCCTCGCTGCGCGCCGCAGCAGCTGCAGCATGTCCTCGACCGAGGGCACGCGCGGCGAGTGGATGTCGTAGACGCCGGGCCCCACCTCGTTCGGGTAAGCGAAGCGGCCAAAGTCACCCAGCAGCTCCATGCGCGAGCGCGACGTCTCGATCGACAGCACGTCCGCGTCCATCTCGGCGACGGCCGCAAGGATGTCGCCAAATTCCGCGTAGCACATGTGCGTATGGATCTGCGTGTCGTCGCGAACGCCGGCGGTGGCCAGCCGGAATCCGTCGACGGCCCAGCGCAGGTAGTCGCCCCACTTGCGGCGCCGCAGCGGCAGCCCCTCGCGGATCGCCGGCTCGTCGACCTGGATCATGCCAATGCCCGCCGCTTCCAGATCGGCGACCTCGTCACGCAGCGCAAGCGCCACCTGGGCGCACACCGCTGCGCGCGGCTCGTCGTCGCGAACGAATGACCACTGCAGGATCGTGACGGGCCCCGTCAGCATCCCCTTCACCGGGCGCGACGTCAGCGACTGCGCGTACTGGCTCCAGTCAACCGTCATCGGACGCGGCCGCGCGACGTCGCCGTAGAGCACGGGCGGCTTCACGCAGCGCGACCCGTAACTCTGCACCCAGCCATTGTGGGTGAACGCGAACCCCTGCAACTGCTCGCCGAAGTACTCGACCATGTCGGTGCGCTCGAACTCGCCGTGCACCAGCACGTCCAGGCCCAGCTCCTCTTGCTTGGCGATGCAGCGGGCTGTCTCCTCTTTCAAGAAGCGCACGTAGTCGGCGTCCATCAGACGACGCGCCCGCCAGGCCGCGCGCGCCGCCCGGACGTCCCCCGTCTGCGGGAACGAGCCGATCGTCGTCGTCGGGAGCAGCGGCAGCGCGAACCGCGCGCGTTGCCGGACGGCGCGCTGCGAATAGGGACTGCGCCGGTGCAGCATCCGGTCGTCGACTCCCTGCACCCGCGCGCGGACCGCGGGGTTGCGCACCTGCTCGGACGCGCGGCGCCCCTCGCGCACCGCGCGCGAGATGGCGAACGCCGCAGACGCCGGCGCGTCGTCTCCGGCGGCGTCGGCCAGCACGCGGAGCTCTTCCAGCTTCTGCCGCGCGAACGCCAGCCACGACTTCAGCTGTGGGTCCAGCGCCTCTTCACCCGTGATGTCGACGGGCACGTGCAGCAGCGAACACGACGGCGCCACCCAGACCCGCTCTGGCCCCAGCGCGCGCACGGCGCGGCGCACGCGCGCGTGGGCGGCGTCCAGGTCGGCCCGCCAGACGTTGCGCCCGTCGACGACGCCCGCGGACAGCACGGTGTCCGGTGGCAGCGCGGCCAGGACTGCGTCCAGCTGCTCGGGCGCGCGCACGAGGTCGACGTGGATCGCCTCGCAGCCGGACTGCACGGCCAGAGCCAGATTGTCGCCGATCCCCTCGAAGTAGGTCGTCAGCATCAACCGGGGCCGCTTCTTCAGGAACGAGAGGCGCCCCAGCGCGCGCCGGTAAGCCTCGCGCGTCGCGCTGTCGAGATCCAAAGCCAGCACCGGTTCGTCCAGCTGCACCCATGCAACCTGTTCGCCGGCCAGCGTCGCCAGCAGCTCTTCGTAGACGCCAACCAGCCGATCCAGCACGCCGACCAGCGTCGACGCCGGCGCCCCTGCGGCCGTCTTCGACAGCCGCAGCAACGTCACCGGCCCCAGCAGCACGGGGCGCACCGGGATCCCCAGCGCGCGCGCCTCCCTCACCTCACCGAGGATCTTCGTCGGGTCCAGCCGGAACACCTGGTCCGGCTCCAGCTCCGGGACCAGGTAGTGGTAGTTGGTGTCGAACCACTTGGTCATCTCCAGCGCCGGCAGGTCCGCGCCCGTCGCGCGATCCTGCAGGCCACGCGCCATCGCGAACATCCGCGCCAGGGGATCGGCGACGACGCGATAGCGGGGCGGGACGATCCCGGTCGCGATCGCCGCATCCAGAACGTGATCGTAGAAAGAGAAGTCGTTGCACGGGACGTGGTCCATGCCCGCGGCGCGCATGGCGAGCCAGTGTCGCCGCCGCAGCTCCCGGCCCGTCTCCTCCAGCTCCTCGCGCGACGCGCGCCCCGCCCAGTACGCCTCCAGGGTTGCCTTCAGCTCACGCTGGGCACCGATTCGTGGATGGCCCAAACACGTTGCCAGTACGCCTTGATTCGACAGCATCGATCTCTCCTTGGGTCTCGCCCCCCCGGGCGTGAAGCCGCCACGCGGGTGACACGGAGAGCCGAAAGGCACGAACGGAGACCGCCGGCCATCGACCCACCGGCCTCCCGCGAGGCGACGGATCTGCAGCCGTAGGATTTGTCCCTACGTCAGCCGCTGGCAGGTCTTCGGGCTCGCGAGCTTGCCGGCTTTCGCCGGGTCCCTTGGCCCGCCGCTTCCCGGTCCGGGTGGACCAGTGCATGTGGCGGACGTCGTTCTCGTTTACCGCTGCGGGGCAGCCCCGGATTCTCACCGGGTTCCCTTTTCAGTCCCGAGGGATCAACCCCGGGACACCAGCAGGACGCCAGAATTGCCGCGCCGCGCGGCGAATGTCAACCGCCGTGGAGGTCCAATGAAGGTCCGGAAGGGGCGCTGCCCTTTGAATTGAGGACACGTTCAGTCTCTCTTTTTTGGCGCGTCCCGAAGCGAAATCGAAGATAATGCGGGTTCGCCAGGATCCGTCGGTGCCGGCGCCCCGGGTGGTTGCCGGTGCCCCCCGACTGCAGCGCGGGAGGTTTGCGTGATCGATCACTGGACACGATTCATACGCCCCGGTGCCCTGATCGCTGCCCTCCTGTTGGGGGGTTGCCGCGGAGAGATCGACGCCAGCGGTGGCGGCGCGGGCGCGACCGGCGGTACCGGCAGCGCGCCCGGCGACCCGAAGGCCGCGGGGGTGTTGCCGCTGCGACGCCTGACGGCGCGCGAATACCTGAACACCGCGCGCGATTTGCTGGCCGACACGACCCTGGACAGCGGCGACGTCCCCAGCGAATCCGACGACCTCAGCAACAACGCCTTTCCGTTCCGGCAGCCGGGCGCGATCGGGAACTTCGAGGCCGGCAACCTGCAGTCCGCCGCCGAGACGCTGGCTACCCACCTCGCCACGAAGCTGTCGTCGGTGCTCCCCTGCACGCCCGCCAACAGCGGCGCGGAGGCCGGCTGCGCGAATCAATTCATCACGACGTTCGGCGCCAAGGTCTTCCGCCGCCCGCTGAGCCCGACCGAGGTCACCGACCTGACGGCGATGTACCAGACCGGGCGCACGACGCTGGGGCTGGATTTCAACGGCGCGATCGACCTGCTGATCGAGACGATGCTGCAGTCGCCGCAGTTCGTCTACCACTGGGAGATGGATCCCGGCCACGCGGTGAAGGACGGCAACGTCGTGCAGCTGGGCAACTACCAGATCGCCAACCGGCTGTCGTACTTCGTGTGGGGGACGATGCCGGATCAGGCGCTGTTCGCGGCGGCCGCGGCCGGAGAGCTGACCACCACAGACGGTCTGCAGACACAGATCCAGCGCATGCTGGCGGATCCGAAGGCGGCCGACATGGCGGCGGACTTCTTCGACGACTGGCTGGACGTCAATGTGCTGCCGTCGCGACCCAAGGACGCGACCCTCTACCCGATGTGGAACCAGGACCTGGCCAGCGCCATGGAGAACGAGTTCCGCGCGTTCGGGAGCTCCGTGCTGACGGGCAGCGGCTCGTTCACCGATCTCCTCACCGGCACGTCGACGTCCGCGAACCAGGCCCTTGCGGCGGTGTACAAGGTCACGGGCGTCACGGGGACGACGCCCAAGCCGGTGACCCTGGACGGAACGCAGCGCTCGGGGTTGCTGACGTTGGCCGGGTTCCTCACGGTGACCGGCGCCAGCGACGGATCGTCGCCGGTTCGGCGCGGGCACGCCATCTACACGCGGCTTCTGTGCAACGTGCTGCCCAATCCGCCCAACAACGTGCCGCCGCCGCAACCACCCACCCCCGGGCTCACGACGCGCGACCGGTTCCTGCAGCACGATCAGAACAGCTGCACGGGGAGCTGTCACAACGCGATGGACCCCATCGGCTACGGGTTCGAGAACTACGACGGCATCGGCCAGTACCGCACGACGGACCAGAGCCTGCCGGTCGACGCCAACGGCCAGATCCCGCTCAACGGTGAGATGCAGACGTTCCCGAACGCGGTCGCGCTGACCACGATGCTGGCCAGCAGCCCGGACGTTCAGAGCTGCTTCGCGCGCCAGTGGACGCGCTACGCGCTCAACCGCTGGGACACCAGCGCGGACCTGGCGTCGGTGCAGGGCGCCGCGAAGGCTTTTCAATCCACCGGCAACATCCGCGATCTCATCGCCGCGGTGGCGACGTCGCGAACCTTCCGCTACCGGGCGCCGGCCGCCGGGGAGGTGCTGCCATGACGATCCGCACCAGCAAGACCCAGCTCAAGTTCTCGCGGCGCGCCACGCTGAAGGCGCTGGGTCTGGGCGCCGGATTCCTGCCGCTGCTGTCGACCGAGCGGGCGCGCGGGGCGACGGCGGCGACGGGCTTCCCCAAGCGGCTGATCACCGTCGCCGTGACGGACGGGATCTGCCCGCCGAACTTCTACACCAGCGCGGGCGGCGCCCTGCCAGACCCGTTGCCCTCGACGCTGCAGCCGCTTTCCGCCTGGAGCTCGAAGCTGCTGCTCTTGCGGCAGGCCAACAGCCAGGGCAGCCCGATCGATTGCAACGTCGTCATGGACGTCGGCGCCAAGTACGGCGGCCACTTCACGTACCCGGCGCTGTTGACTGGCGCGGTGACGTCGCCGAACGGATCCGATTCGGTGCCCACCATCACCGCGACGCAGCCGTCGATCGATCAGCTGTACGCGACCTGGCTGGCGCAGAACGCGGGCGTGAACAACGCGCTGCTGAACGTCGGCTGCCGCCCGTACGGCAGCTCGACCAGCTGGGCGGCGAACGGCGTCAAGACCACGCCTCAGACCGATCCCTACAAGCTGTTCAACAACCTCTTCGCCGGCAGCAGCATGACGGCGATGCAGATGAACGCGCTGATGGCGCGCCGCAAGAGCGTGCTGGACTTCGTGGGCGGCCAGCTGAACAAGTTCGCGGGCAACCTGGGCACCGACGACAAGGTGAAGGTGCAGAGCCACCTCCAGGCGATCCAGTCGCTGGAGAACCAGCTGACGACCATGTCGTCGAACGGCACCACCTGCACGGCGCCGACGGTCACGCCAACCGGCCTCAACTTCAGCACGGTCACGAACTACCCGACCCACGTCACGTTCATCAGCGACCTCGCCGCGGCGGCCGTCATTTGCGGGAAAGCGCGGGCCGTGACGATCGATCTGATCGACAACGGCGGCGGGAACAGCCTGACGTTC
This sequence comes from Polyangia bacterium, assembly GCA_045802645.1. GTDB lineage: Bacteria > Myxococcota_A > Polyangia > Fen-1088 > Fen-1088 > JADGRB01. Next base: position 16,893 of record JBJMQQ010000013.1, on the reverse strand, counting down.
CCGTGGATCAGCATCCCCAGCCCCGACATGCACGCCATCGCGCACCTGGGGAAGGCGAACTACACGCAGAAGGCCCAGATCGATCAGTGGTTCTACCAGCAGTGCGTGGCCGAGCTGTGCGCCAAGCTGGCCGCCGCGCCCGAGGGCAGCGGCACCGTGCTCGACAACACCGTCATCCTGGTGTTCAGCGACATGAGCGAGGGGTCCGAGCACTACGTCGGCCGCATCCCCTACATGATCGTCGGCAGCGGCGGGGGGTTCTTCAAGACGGGGCGCACGGTGACCTTCCCCAGCCAGGTGCCGAACAACAAGCTGCTGACGTCCGTGCTGCACGCAATGGGAATGACCAGCGTGACGGGCGTGGGCGACCCCAAGTACAGCGGCGACATCGACAGCGCGCTCACGACCTGACGCGTGCGATTGGCGATCGTCTTGGTGATCTCGTCGGCGATCGGTTGCGGGGGCACCGGCGCTGCGCCGGCCGTCGCCGTCACGGCGCGCCCGCTGGGCGCCGGCGCCGGCCACACCTGCTCCGTCGACATGGCGGGCGACGTGTGGTGCTGGGGCTCGAACGTCGACGGCCAGCTGGGCGACGGCACCGAGATCGACTCACCCGTGCCCGGGCGCGTCCCCGGCCCGGCGCACGCGCGGGAGCTGGCGGACGGCAGCTACCACAGCTGCGCGCTGGACGTGGACGGCGCGGTCTTCTGCTGGGGGTGGAACGTGGGCGGGCAGATCGGCGATCACTCGAACACCAACCGGCTGAGCGCGTTCGCGGTCCCCGGACTGCCGCTCACCACCAGCGTCGCCGCCGGCAGCTATCACAGTTGCGCGCTGGACGCGGACGGCGTCGCGCGCTGCTGGGGGCAGAACGACGCCGGGCAGCTGGGCGACGGCTCCTCCCTGAACAGTGGGTCACCGGTAGCGGTGTTCTCGCTGCCGCCGGCCGCGGCGCTGGCGGCGGGCGGCCGGCACACCTGCGCGCTGCTGCGCGACGGGACCGTCCAGTGCTGGGGCGGCAACGACAACGGCGAGCTGGGGGACGGCACGACGACCGCCCACGCCTTCCCCGAGCCCGTGCTCGGGCTGTCAGCGATCGTCGCCGTCGGGTCGGGCTTCGACCACCTCTGCGCGCTGGACGCGGGCGGCACGGTCTGGTGCTGGGGTGCCAACGCCTACGGTCAGCTGGGCGACGGCACGACGACCGATCGCGCAACGCCGGTCGCTGTGGCGGGGATGCCGGCGGCGGTCGCGATCGCGACCGGCTACAACCACAGCTGCGCCGTGCTGCAGGACCGCACCGCGCGATGCTGGGGATGGAACGCGTCCGGACAGCTCGGCGACGGCACGACCGCCAGCCGCGCAACGCCTGCGCCCGTCGCCGGCCTGAGCGGCGTCACCGCGCTGGCGGGCGGCGGCTTTCATGCGTGCGCGGCGACCCGCGACGGCGCGGTGCTGTGCTGGGGTTCCAACGATTCGGGGCAACTTGGAGACGGCACCGAGGCGGACCACGCAACGCCGGCGCCAGTGCCGGGCGTGCACCTTTGATGAGCATCATCTAATAGAAAGAGGCTGATCGACCATGCAACACCCGACGCGACTCAACATCGTCTCGCCGCGCCTGGCGCTGGCGGCGCTGCTGGCCCTGACCGGGGCCTGCTCCTCCTCGGCGCCGAACACGACGGGCGCGGGCGGAAGTCCGGGCACCGGCGGCACCACGAACGCAACCGGCGGCGCGGCCACGGGCGGTACCAGCGCGGGCGGCTCGCCGGGGACGGGCGGCTCGGTCGTGTCGACGGGCGGCACGGGCGGAACGGCGGGCGCTCCGGGCACGGGAGGCGCCGGGGGTGGCGCCGCGGGAGCTCCCGGCACGGGTGGCGCCGGGGGCGCTGTCGCCGGCGGCTGCGCGGGCAAGACGTACAAGCTGTGCGAGGACTTCGAGTCGAGCACGGCAGGCGCGATCCCCACCGGCTGGACAGTGTTCAAGGGATACAACGGCAAGACCAACGCCACCGACCAGGCGGTCGCGACGGACGCGGCCCACTCCGGCTCGAAGGCGCTGAAGAGCATCGCGGCGTCGCAAGGGACCGGCCGCGTGCAGAAGGCGCTGAGCAGCCTGGGCGCGACCGCCAACAAACCCTGGGGGCGCATGTTCTACAAGGTGCAGAGCCCGTCGGCCGTCGACAACACGCACGTCCTGCACACCACCTTCCTCAGCCTGATGGGCGGGTCCACCGAGGATCGCGTCGTCGACACCGTCGAGACCCAGGGCGCCCACACGCATCAGTGGCTGTTCAACACGCCGGACGACGCCTGCTGCACCAGCTCCCCCTACAACTGGACGTTCGACGACGCGTGGCACTGCGCCGAGTGGTACGTCGACCTCACGACGAAGAGCTATCGGTTCTTCTCGGATTCGAAAGAGGTCACCGAGATCGCGTTCGCGAATCGCTCGAACGCCGAGATGCCGGCCAGCTACACCGACCTCATCCTCGGCGCCACGTACTATCAAACGGACACGCTCACGGGCCCGTTCACGATGTGGATCGACGACCTCGCGATCGACGACAACCAGATCGGCTGTCAGTAGCCCCGCAACAGAGCGGCCAGCTCGCGCAGGCCCAGGCGGCTCGGCGCCAGCGTCAGGGGGGCCAGCGTTCGGCGCAGGAACTCCGCCTGCGCGTCGTCGTCGAGGTCGGCGAAGAGAACGGCTGGCGTGACGATCCCCTCGGCGCGCAGACGGCGGAGGATCAGGATGCCCTGAGTCTCCGCCAATCGTGCGCGCGTGCCCGCGTCGACCCCGGCGGCGGACTGGCCTTGCTCGTCGACCAACCTTTCGGGCGGCGTCCGGCGGAAATCCAGGTCCAGCAGCAGGCCGTCGGTTTCAGCGACCAGACCGCGCGCGGCCGCGAAATCGGGCGCAGCCACGAAGTCGAACGACTGGCCCAGGAACCGGCGAAATCGATCGATGTACTCGGTGCCGTCCTCGCACACGACGAACACCCGGCGCGCGACGCCAGCAGCCGTCATGTCGGAAACACGGCCCCGATCGCCTTCGCGACCGGGGGCGCCTCCGGTCGCACCACCAGGTGGCCGCGCCAGTGCCGGACGGCGTCGCGCACGATCGCCAGCCCGCGTCCGCTCTCGCGCCCTTCGATCGCTTCCAGGGTCAGCGTGGCCGCCGCCGAGTCACCCACGGACAGGCTGACCAGCGGGCGTCCGGTGACGTCGCGGGCGCGATCCAGCTTCACGACGACCCGCGGGTCGGTCTGGCCTGCGACGGCCGCCTGCGCGTTGCGCAGCAAGTTGGCGAAGATCGCCGCCAGCGCCGGCTCGGCGACGGGGAAGTCGACCTGCAGATCGGCCAGCGAGAGCCCGGGCGCCGTCCAGGCCAGCCCCGCCCGCCGCACCGCCGCCTCGACGCCGCCGATCCAGGACGACAGCACCGCCGCGTCCAGCCGGGTGCGCGGCCCCAGCTCCAGGAGAGCGTTGAGGCGATCGGCGTGCTCGCCGCGCAGCCGCGCGTCGATGGCCAGCAACTCCGCAGTGCCCGCGGTCGCCGCACGCGCCAGCAGATGCTCGGCCTTGGCCAGGTCGGCGACCAGCGGACCGAACGTCGGCTCACGCTCGATTGGCTTCAGCGCGACGCCCGCCCCCCGCCCCGCTTGCGCGACCTTGCCGTAAAGATCCGCCACCACCTGCGACGTCGGCCGCGGCTCGGTCATCGCGCGGCGGACCTCGTCGCGCGCGGCCTCGTCCGCGACCGCGCCCAGCACACCCGCGCGGTGCTTGAGGACGTCGTGGCGCAACTCGGCGACGGCCCGCGCCAGCTCCGGGAACAGCTCGGGGTGCCGGCGCAACGCCGCCGGCAGCGTCTTGCCCCGCCAGCGCCGGCGAAACATCGCCAGCATCGCCGCCACGACCGCGACGCCCATCCCACCGGCCAGTCGCTGGCGGCGCACGCGGCGGGCCTCCTGACTGGCGCGGCGCCTGTCGGCCAGCTGGTGCTCGATCGCGGCGGCGGCTGGCATCCAGGGATCGATTGAATCGGCAGAGCCCTGCGCCCGGGTGAGCGACGCGCGCGCATCGGCCAGCGCCGCCTCCTGGTTGCCGTCCGCCAGCTCCAGGCGGGCGCGCGCCCACAGCGCGGCGCCCACCCCCTGCGCGGCCGCCCGATCCACCAGCGCCCGGTCCGCGGCCCGCAGCTCGGCGTCTGGCAGCCGTGCGTCCAGCCGCGCCAGCCGGATCAGCGCCGCCCCCTCACCGCCCAGCGCGGCCAGCTCGTAACAGGCACGGGCCGCGCCCCGGCGATCCGCGAACTCGTGAACGACGCCGATCGCCAGCAGCCGCTCGACGGGAAGGCCGGCCGCGCAGGCACCGCCCAGGGCGCGCAACGCAGCGTCCGGTCGGTCCTCGACCAGGCGAATGCGCGCGACCAGCTGGGGCGGCAGCCGGCTCTGGCGCGCACCGCTGCCCGCGTCGTCCAGCAGCCCGGCCCGCAACGCGCGCGCTTCCGCCAGGTGCTCCGGTGCCGGCTCGCGCGCCAGGTAGGCGACCAGATCGGCCAGCGCCCCGTCCCGATCGCCCGCGGCCGCGCGAGCCGTCGCGCGCGCGAACCGGGCGTCCTGCACATTCAGCTCGACGGCGCGATCGATCCAGGGGCGCACCAGCCGTTCAACCGCCACCGTGCCGTCCGGCTCGCGTCCAGCGCCGCGCGCGCCACCTGCGCCCAGCTTGCGCACACCCGCCGCCAGGGCCCACAGCCCCGGCCCGTCGTCCTGCAACGCCGACACGGTGGCCTCCGGCACGGTCCCCGTCAGCGCGTAAAGCGACAGCGCCGCCGAAACGAACGCGGGCGAATCGGCCAGCGCCTGCTCCAGCATCTCGCGCCCGAGGCCGATCGGGTCGCCGACGTCGATCCAGTCCTCCGCCTCCTGCACCAGCGCGCGGGCCTTCTCCGACGGGGCGGGCGCCCGAGAAGGCGCGGTCGTCGCGGCAGCCGCGTGTTTGCGCCGCGCGATCTGCGCCCGCAGCTCTCGCAGATCCGCCCAGCCCGGCTCCAGCGCCAGCGCGTTGCGGAGCGCGTCGTCGGCGCGATCGAGCTCCAGCGCGCCGCCGTTCGCCGCCAGCAAGCGCCCCAGCGCCCGCCAGGATTCGCCGTCCGACGGCGCCAGGTTGACGGCGATCTCCAGGTCGCGGATGGCATCGTCGACGCGCCCGCTCTCTTCCGCGGCCCGCGCGTCGTGCGCCAGCCGTCGCGCGACGTCGGGCGCCGGCGCCGGCCAGTCCTCGAGGGAGCGCGCCCGATCGTCGAGGGCCACCGCATCCAGCAGGTCCAGCACCCGCTTGCGCTGCAGCCGCGTCAGCGGCGGCGCGGCCGCGTCCAGCAACGGCGCCAGCCGCGACCGCGCCTCGGCGGTCCGCCCGACGGCGCGCTCGAACCCCGCCAGCGCCAGGGCCAGGTTGAAGCGCCCCTTGCGGTCCTCCTTCAGCGCGTCCAGCCCCTTGTCGAGAAATGTCACGATCGCGTCGCGCCGCTCCCAGCGCGCGGGATCGCTGGCCAGCAAATCGGCCAGGTTCACGTACGCGTAGAATCGCCGCGGCTCCTTGTCGATCGCGTCGCGCAGGGCCGCCTCGGCCTCGGCACGCTTGCCGACCTTCGCGAGCGCAAACCCCCAATCGGTGAGGTACGTCGCGTTGCCGCGGTCGTGTCCCGCCGCCTGCCCGAACAGCTGCGCGGCGTCCTCGGCGCGGCCCGCCCGCAGCGCCGCCAGGCCCTGCGCGTGCTCGCTCTTCGCGCGCACGCGAGCGGCGAGCTCGGACGGCGGCGACACGCTGGCCGGCGACGCTGGCGGCGCCGTGACGACTGCCGCCGCGTCGGGGGCGACGCCACCGTCCGCGATCGCGAGCCCCGCCAGTAACGCCAGCGCCGCGATCACGGCGTCGCCCCCCGCAGGTCGCGAACGCGCAGCCCCAGCTGGTTCATGCGCAGGTGGACCTGGCGAGCGGTCCCGGCGGGACCCAGCAGCTCGCGCGCCATCCGCGCCAGGTCGCCCGCGCAGGCTTCGTAAAGCGCGCGCAGGTACTGGCGCTCGACGTCCGCCGAGACGCGCGCGAAGCTTCCGTGCGCCGCGACCTCCACCTCGATCCGCCGGCCGCCGGCTCGCCCCGCGCCGGTGGCTCGCGGCTTGGGGCTGCGGCGCACGTCGCCGCCGAGCAGGCGCGCGATCAGCGGGTCGGGGACGTCCAGCACGGCTGGAGCACGCGCGGCTTCGGCGACACCCTCGCCGTCGAGATGCTGGGTCAGCCCGAACACGACCGCGTTGGCCGCCAGCAGCTTCAGCTCCCGCTGATTTCCCGGCCAGTCGCTGTCCGTCAGGCGCGCCAGCGCCTCGCGGCTGATGAACACGGTGAACGCGTCGCGCCGCGCGACCGCCGCCCGCGGCCGCCCGAACACGACTTCGTTCCGCGCATCGTCGAAGGGGTCCGGCGTCGGAAACCGGGCCAGGTAGGCGCGCACCAGCGGCTGCAGCGCCTCCGACCGCAGCGCCTCGAGAAACGCGAAGCGCACCAGCTCGGGCAGATCGGCGCGCCGCTCCCGCAGCGGCGGCAGCCGCAGCCGCGTGGCGGGGTTGAGCCGCATGAAGAGATCGGGGCGAAACCGGCCGCTGCGGACCGCCGCGTCCAGGTCGGAGTTGGTCGCCGCGACCAGCCGCGGCGCCGCCGGGCGCGGCCGTGTGTCGCCGAGGCGCGTGACCTGCCCCCGCTCGAGCACGAGCAGGAGCTGCCGCTGCAGGTCGAGATCCAGGTTGCCGATCTCGTCGACGAACAGGGTGCCGCCATGCGCCTGCTCGAACACCCCCGCGTGGTCCTCGATCGCCCCGGTGTAAGCCCCCCGGCGCGCGCCAACAGGTGCGCCGCCAACAGCGAGGGCGGCACCGTCGACAGATCGGTCACAACCAGCGGCCCCTTCACGCCCGAGCGAGGATGGATCACGTGCTCGGCCAGGAAGCTCTTGCCGGTTCCGGTCTCCCCCTCGATCAGCAGCGGCAGCGGCGAACGGGCCAGCGCCTCCAGCTGCCGCCGCAGCTCGGTCATGGCCGGCGTGCGCCCCCAGAAGACCGGCCCCTCCTGCGCCGTGTGTGACAGCGCCAGCGCGCGGGAGATCTCGGCGGCCAGGCTGCGGCTGTCGACAACCTCGTTCTCGCACAGATAGACCAGCGGATCGTCCGGGCGCTCGGCGCCCAGGTCCGAGCCCGTCGTCGTCAGCATGACGACGGGCAGCGCCGGATAAAGCCCGCGCAGCCGCTCCAGGATCAGTAGGCCCTGGCGGCGCCGCAGCCGCTCCAGCGCGGCGCGACGGGCCTTGGGGTCCGCCGGCAAGTCGGACTTGTCCTCGGGCAAGAGGCGCTCTTCCGGAAGCGCGAAGTGGAGATCCAGTACGACCAGGTCCGGCAGCGTTGGCGCGCGGGCCAGCACCGCGGCCGCTTCCGCGAAGTCGTGCGCGCAGCGCAGCGGGCAGCCGCGCGTCCGCTCTTCGCAGACCTGGCAGGGGATGCGGCGATCGCAGCGGGTCACCGTCTCCAGGTGCGGCAGCTGCCGGTGCACCATGTCGATGGTCTGATCTCGGTCGTCGACGACGAGCACGCGGGGCATCAGCTCGTCTCTCCATCCAAGGATCGCGCCAAAGCCGTGAACGCGGCCTCCAGCGCCAAGACGCCGTCCAGGTCGCCGGCTCGCGCGGCGTCGACGGCGCGCGCGACGGCCGCGCCGAACGCCGCCACGCCCGCCCCGGTCGGCGCGTCGGCGGCCAGCGTGGCCCACAACGCCCCGGCCGTCGTGGGTTGCCCCTCCTCGTCGATCACGGACGCCACCAGCTCACCGGGGATGACGCGCCCGCCGGCGTCGCGCCGATCGCGCGCCGGCCAGACGAGGCGCTTGACCAGGTCGTGGCGCACGCGAGCCAACCAGGAGTCGCCGTTCATCTCAGCCATTCTACAGAAAAGGATATGTAAAACATAGATTGCGCCGCTGGGACCTCGAAGTCCCGGTGGATCGGCCTCTCCGGGCGACGGCACGCCGGCTGCAATTCAGGTCCAGCATGACCGGACTCGAGTTTCTGATGTCGGCGCGGGCGTTCGCGGGCGAGCCGACGCAAGCACCTCTCGCCACCCTCACCCTGGCTCGTCGGATCGTGAACCGCGACCCGATCGACGGGCCGACCGCCGAGCGCCCGTTCGCCGCCGGCGAGCAGGTCTACGCGCACACGACGATCGCGGGTCACGGCGCCGGGTTCATCGAGCACGTCTGGACCCGCGACGGCGTCGAGATCGCCCGCCACTACATGCCTGTCGGCGATGACCGCTGCTGGCGGACCTGGTCACGCCACCGCGTGCCGCCGGGCCGAACGACCGTCGAGGTGTTCGGGCCAGACGGTCGGCGGCTGGCGGGCGTGACCTTCACCGTTTCGTGAACCTGCAGACCCAAAGGAGATTCCATGACGACCTTCCGCGAACGTTTCAAACGAGTGGCCATCCAGACGTACGTCTTCGTGCGGGCCGCCGGCGCCGCCGTGGCGCTGGGCTGCATCGAGACCTTCGGCAGCCCGCGCCACCGCCGTTACCTGGCGGCCGGCTTCATCGCGGGCGCCGTGCTGCTGATCGGCTTGCGCCCGCCCGTGCAGGTGGTGCCCGCCGGCGAGGTCGGCGTGCGCCTGAACCGCCTCACAGGAGGGCTGAGCGTGATCCCCGAAGGACCGACCGTGATCGTGCCGCTGGTGCACGAGCTGCGGCGCTATCCGCTTCGCGACCAGGTCTACCGCCCGCAGGAGAGCGCGAGCGCCGACGGGCCCGCGCCGTTCCAGACGGTCGAGGGGCTGTCGGTCGGTGTGGCGGTGACGGTCCGCTACGCCATCGATCCGAACCGGGTCGGCGACGTGGCCAAGCGCCTGCCGGTCAACGTGGGGCACGATCTGATCGAGCCGGTCGTGGAAGGGGTCTTGCACCGGGCACTGGCGCGGCACACCGTGCGGGAGATCTTCACGGACAAACGCGTCGAAATCCAGGACGACATCCAGGGCGAGCTGCGTGGCCTGCTGGCGCCTGACGGCATCACGGTGCGGTCGCTCTACCTGGGGCACGTCGACCTGCCCGAGCAGTACCGCAAGGGGCTCGAAGGGATGCTTTCCGAGGAGCTGGCCACCGAGAAGATGCGCTACACGCTGCAGCTCAAGGAGAAGCGCGTGAAGGAGTCCGAGCTGGACGCGGACGCCGCGAAGGTCCAGCGCGAAAAGGCCGCCGAGGCCGCCGCGTCCGAGGAGATCATCGCGGCCAAGGCCCGTGAAGAGGCGATGAAGCACGTGCTCCCGCTGAAGGAGAAGGAGATCGAGCAGCGGCGCCTGGAGGCGGAGGCCCGCAAGGTGCAGCGCATGAAGGACGCGGAAGGCGACGCCGAGGCTCGCAAGATCGAGACCGCCGCCGAGGCCGACGCGCGCAGGAAGCTGGCGGATGCTGACGCCTACCGAATCGAGGCGACCGGCAAGGCCAACGCCGACCAGATGGCGCGCGACTCGGCGCTGATCGCCCGCAACCCGCTGCTGATCCAGAAGACGCTGGCCGACAAGCTGTCCGACAAGATCCAGGTCATCGTCGCGCCGCCCTCGGCGGGCGGCTTCTTCGCGGGCGGACTCCTGGGCATGCAGGCGCATGGGCCCGTCGCGGCGAACACCAACGCGCCGGCCACCACCCGCGCCGCCAACGACAACGCGGAGGCCGAGTAATGAGCGCGGCCGCCGTGTTGCTGGTCGCGCTGGTCGCCGAGGATCCGGCGGTGCTGCGTAATGCCCCCCGCGACGACGCCCCCGCGCAGGCAACGCTGGCGCGCGGCGACTGGCTGGAGGTGCGCGGCGAAGCGGCGGGGTTCCTGCGGGTGTACGACCACCGGCACGAGCGCCCCGGGTACGTGCGTCCCTCTCAGGTGCGCGAGTATCCGCTGGACGCCACCGCCACGACCGAGCTGACGGCGGTCGTCCGATTCCTGCGCGATGCCGGCGGGTACGAGTCGCTGGGGATCGGCTACGCCGCGCTCGCGCTGCGAACGGCGCCGCCTGGCGCCGACCAGAGCGAGCTGCTGGCGGCGATTGGCAGCATGGCGGACCGGCTGGCGCGCCGGGCGTCCGCGCGGCGGCTCGACGCGAAAGACGCGATGCTGGCTGCCCACCTGGAGGTCGCGGCCAGCTACGGGGTGAAGTTCAACGTCGTTGACCCGGAGACGCCAACCGGACGCACCCGCGTCTGCTACGACGGCGAGGCCTGGGAACGCGTGCTGGCGACGCCGAACGCGGCACCCATCGAGCGGGCGCGCGCCGCGCTGGCGCTGTCCGTCGACCGCTGCGCCGATGTGACGGCGCCACCCACGTTGACGCGGGCGTTCAACGACCGTCGCCTGCAGGCGCTGACCTCGATCGACTTCATCGCCGAAAGATCGATCTCACCGGCGCTGGTGGGACGCGTGCGGCTGCGGCGCGCCGAGGCGTACGCCTGGCGGGCGTTCGACCAGGCGCGCCAGGGGCAGCTGGACGCAGCCGCGCGCGCCGAAGGGACCGCCGTGCGCGAGCTGGCGCTGGCGGACCGGGGCGTGCTGGCGCCGGAGGACGGCGCGGTTTACGACGAGGTCGCCGTTCGCGTGGCCGCCTCCCGCTGGGCGGGCGAGGCCCCGCCGAGCCCAGGCCAGCCCCGGGCTGTCGCCATTTCCGTCGCGTCGCGAGCACCGGGCGAGACCTGCCTCCGCGTCGTGGACGGGGGCGGCAAGCACGCGGTCCTGGGCGAGCGCTGCACGTTCGGCGTCGTCTGGCCGAGCGCGCTGCGCTGGGCCGCCGCTGGGAACGTCGCAACGATCGCCGTGCAGCCGCTGCCGGCCTGGACGGAGCTGTGGGTCATCCGCCGCGCGCCGGCGGGCGCCGCCTGGACCATCGACACACTGACGCCGGCGGCGGCGGACCCAGACGCGGGCGCCGGCTACGTCGAGGCGGCCGGGATGTCGCCCGACGGCGGGAAGCTGCTGGTCGTCCGCGAAGCCCACGTCGACGGTCGCCCCAGCCGCCGGTTCCAGGTGCTGGACGCGCCGACGCTATCCGTGGACAAGTGGGCCAACAACGCCGGCAAGCTGCTCGCCTTCAAGCGCTGGAGCTCGCCGGCGTGGCGCGCCTCGACGCTGGCCTTGAGGTAGCCGAGCTAGCGGCGCGGGCGGCGGCGGCGGACCCAGCCGAGGGCGCCGACGACGGCCCAGGCCAGGAGGCGCAATGGGGCCGAGTCACCGGTGGTCGAGCAGTCGCAACCGCCGCCGGCGATGTAGCCACCCGGGTTCACCGCGCCGATGCCGTCGGCGCTGCCGTCCTGCGGCGCGCCCGGTCCGTCCGTGGGGCTGCCGCCCGCGCCCGTCGTCCCGCCACCGTCGGCCAGCGTGCCCGCGCCGCCGCCCTGCCCGCCCGTGCCCGACCCCGCGCCCGCGCTACCGCCCGTTGCACCTTGACCAGCGCCGGCCATGCCACCGAACCCGCCGCCCCCGTCGGGCGCCGAGGCGTCAGTGCCGGCGCCACCTTGGCCGGTGTTGCCGCCCGCGCCGCCCGCCGCGCCGTTGCCGGTGTTACCGCCAGCCCCACCCGCGCCTCCGTCCGTCGCCGGCTGAGTATTGCAGCGGCCCACGTCGGAGGTCGTCGACGAGCACGGCTCGCCCGCCGGGCAAGCATTGCCACCCGTGCCGCGGCACCCGGGGACGCAGCGCGACGACACGGGGTCGCAGACGCGGCCCGAGGTGGTGCCGCCGCAGTCGCTGTCCTGCGTGCAACCGCAGCGGCCGCCCGGCAGGCACTGCGCCCCGGCGAGGTCGGCGCCGCAGTTCTGTCGATCGGCCGGCGTGCACTCGAGGCAGGTGTGGGCGGTCCCGTCGCAAACCAGCGGCGCCGGGCAGTCGTTGTCGACCAGGCAGCCGACGCAGTGGCCGGTCGCCGTCTCGCAGTGGGTCAGCGGCGCGCTGCAGTCGTTGTCCGAAGCGCAGGGCGCCGGCATCGTGCACTGGCCCGCGCCGCCGGACGCCGCGCAGCTCTGGCCCGCCGGGCAGCCGTTCCGCGGCGCCGCCGCGCAGCCGGGCTGACACAGCCCGCCTGGGCCACTGCAGATCAGGCCCGAGTCGACGGCCCCGCAGCTCTGGTCGCTGGCGCAGCCGCAGATGCCCAGGTCCAGCAGACACTGCGGCTCCAGCGGGTTGCAGAGGGTGGTGTTGCTCGCCGTGCACTCGCTGCAGGCGCCGGACAGCGGCCCCGTGGTCAAGCAGAACGGCCGTTCGGGGTTCGGGCAGCTGGGCGCGCCGTCGGCGCTGCAGGCGACGCAGCTGTGGGTGGCGCTGGAGCAGAGCGGCGTGATGCCGCCGCAGTCGGACCCCGTGAGGCACCCGACGCAGACGCCCGGCCCGGCCGACGTGTCGCACTTGGGCGTCTTCGGCGTGCAATGCGTGGTGTCGGTCGCCGTACAGGCCGCGCACGCGCCCGCCAGCGAACCGGCCGTCAGGCAGATGGGCGCCGCGGCCGGGCAATCCGCCGTTCCACCGCACGGGCGGCAGCTGTGGCTGGCCGTGTCGCAGACGGGGCTCGTGCCGCTGCACTGGGCGTTGCTCACGCAGCCGACGCAGGTTCCGTTCGGCACGTCGCAAACGGGTGTGGAGGCGCTGCAACGCGTGTTGTTCGTCGCCGAGCAGACACCGCACGCGCCCGACGGCTGGCACGCCGGCAGCGCGCCGCCGCACTCGTTGTCGGTGCCGCAGCCACGGCAGGTGTGGGTTGCGCCGTCACAGATGGGCGCCATTGCCGTGCCGCAATCGCTGTCGCTGAGGCAGGCCACGCAGGTGCCGCTGGTCGTCTCGCAAAGCGCCGTCGTGCCGGTGCACGCGGTGGCGTTCGTCGACGAGCACTGGCCGCAGGCGCCCGATGATTCGCAGGCCGGCGTCGCACCGCCGCACTCGCCGTCGCCGCTGCAGGCCCGGCAGGCGTGGGTTGCGGTGTTGCAGACGGGCGTCGCGCCGCCACACTGGGTGTTCGACGTGCAGCCGACGCACGTTCCGGCCGAGACGTCGCAGGCCGGCGTCGCGCCACCGCAGGCGCTGACGTTCGTCGCCGAGCACTGGCCGCACGCGCCCGACGGCTCGCAGGCCGGCGTCGCGCCGCCGCAGTCGCCGTCGCGCGCGCAGGACCGGCACACGTGCGTACCACCGTCGCAGATTGGGGTGGTGCCGCTGCACTGGCTGCTGTTCACGCAGGAGACGCAGCTTCCGCTCCCCGTGTTGCAGTAAGGCGTCGCGCCCGTGCAGGCCGCGGCGTTGCTGGCCGAGCACTGCCCGCACGCGCCCGAGGGCTGGCAAGCCGGCGTCGTCGCGCCACACTCGGTGTCGCCGCCGCAGCCACGACAGCTGTGCAAGTTCCCGTCGCAGACCGGCGCCGTCGCGCTGCCGCAGTCCGCGTTCGCGAGGCACGCAACGCAGCTACCCGTCGCGGCCAAACAGATCGGCGTGGCGCCCGTGCACTGGGACGTGTTGGTCGCCGAGCACTGCCCGCACGCGCCGGAGGCCTGGCAGGCCGGGGTCGCGCCGCCACACTCGGTGTCGGCCACGCACGCGCGGCAGGTGTGCGTCGCCGTGTTGCAGACCGGGCGGTTCCCGCCGCACTCGGCGTTGCTCATGCAGTTGACGCAGGTGCCGGTCGGGACGTCGCAGGCCGGGGTGGTCCCGGTGCACTTGCTGGTGTTGGTGGCCGAGCAGATGCCGCAGGCGCCCGAGGCCTGGCAAGCGGGGGTCGCGCCGCCGCAGTCGACGTCGCCGCCACAACCGCGGCAGGTGTGCGTGCCGCCGTCGCAGACCGGCGTCGTCCCGCTGCAGTCGGCGTTGGCCAGGCAGCGAACGCACTTGCCGGCGCCGGTCTCGCACAGCGGCGTGGCGCCCGTGCACTGGGTGCTGTTGTTGACCGAGCACTGCCCGCACGCGCCCGACGATTCGCAGGCCGGCGTCGCGCCGCCGCACTCGTTGTCGCCCGAGCAGGCGCGGCAGGTGTGGAAGGCGAAGTCGCAGACGGGCGACCCGCCGCTGCAGTCGGCGTCGGCGGTGCAACGAACGCAGGTTCCCGACGGCGTGTAGCAGACGGGCGTCGGACCGGCGCAGGCGCTGGTGTTCCCCAGTGAGCACTGGCCGCAGGCGCCCGAGGCCTGGCAGGCCGGCGTCGCCCCGCCGCACTCGGTGTCACCCGTGCAGGCCCGGCAGGTGTGCGTCGTCGTGTTGCAGACGGGCGCGATGCCGCCGCACTGCGCGTTCGACGTGCAGGGCACGCAGGTACCGGTGGTGGTCAGGCAGGCCGGCGTGCTGCCCGTGCACTTGCTGGCGTTCGTCGCCGAGCACACGCCGCACGCGCCCGACGGCTGGCAGGCCGGCGTCGCGCCGCCGCAGTCGTTGTCGCCCGCGCACGCCCGGCAGGTGTGCGTCGAGACGTTGCAGACAGGGGTGGCGCCGCCGCACTGCGCGTTGGACGTGCACGACACGCAGCTGCCGGCGCCGGTGTTGCACACGGGCGTGGCGCCGGAGCACTGCGCGCCGTTCGTCGCCGAGCACTGACCGCAGGCGCCCCACGGCTCGCAGGCCGGGGTCGCGCCGCCGCACTCGCCGTCGCCCGCGCACGCCCGGCAGGTGTGGGTCACCGTGTTGCAGACCGGCGTCGACCCGCCGCATTGCGCGTTGGTCAGGCAGACCACGCACGTCGAGGTCGCCGTGTTGCAGACGGGGGTCGCCCCCGCGCAGGCGGTCGCGTTGCTGGCCGAGCACTGGCCGCACGCGCCCGACGATTCGCACGCCGGCGTCGCGCCGCCGCACTCCGCATCGGAGCCGCAAGCCCGGCAGCTGTGGGCGGTCGTGTTGCAGACGGGCGTCGTCCCGCCGCACTGGGCGTTCGACGTGCACGGCACGCAGGTGCCGTTCGTCGTGAAGCAGGCCGGGGTCGCGCCCGTGCAGGCGCTGGCGTTCGTCGCCGAGCACTGGCCGCAGGCGCCGCCCGGCTGGCAGGCGGGCGTCGCGCCGCCGCAGTCGTTGTCGCCCGCGCAGGCCCGGCAGGTGTGCGTCGCCGTGTTGCAGATCGGCGTCGAGCCGCCGCACTGCGCGTTCGACGTGCAGGACACGCAGGCGCCCGCGCCGGTGTTGCAGACGGGCGTGCTGCCCGAGCACTGGGCCGCGTTGGACGACGAGCACTGCCCGCAGGCGCCCCACGGCTCGCAGGCGGGCGTCGCGCCGCCGCACTCGCCGTCGCCCGAGCACGCGCGACAGGTGTGCGTCGTCGTGTTGCAGACGGGGGTCGACCCGCCGCATTGTGCGTTGGTCAGACAGGGGACGCAGGTCGAGGCGGGCGTGTAGCAGACCGGGTTGGCGCCCGTGCAGGCGCTGGCGTTCGTCGCCGAGCACTGGCCGCACGCGCCCGAGGCCTCACAGGCCGGCGTCGCGCCGCCGCACTCGCCGTCGCCGGCGCAGGCGCGGCAGGTGTGGGTCGCCGTGTTGCAGACGGGCGCCGTCCCGCCGCACTGCGCGTTCGACGTGCACGGAACGCAGGTACCCGTCGTCGTGAAGCAGGCGGGCGTCGCGCCCGAGCACAGCGCCGTGTTCGTCGCCGAGCACTGCCCGCACGCGCCGGACGCCAGGCAGGCGGGGGTCGCGCCGCCGCAATCGACATCGCCGCCGCAGGCGCGGCAGGTGTGCGTCGCCGCGTTGCAGATCGGCGTCGACCCACCACACTGCGCGTTCGACGTACACGGCACGCAGGTCCCGCCGCCCGTGTAGCAGACCGGGGTCGCCCCAGCGCACTGGCCGCTGTTCCCGGCGGAGCACTGACCGCAGGCGCCCCAGGGTTCGCAGGCGGGTGTCGCGCCGCCGCACTCGGTGTCGGCGCCGCAGGCGCGGCAGGTGTGCGTCGCCGTGTTGCAGATCGGCGTCGAGCCCCCGCACTGCGCGTTCGACGTGCACGGCACGCAGGTCGACGCCGGTGTGTAGCAGACCGGGTTCGCGCCCGTGCAGGCGCTGGCGTTCGTCGCCGAGCACTGGCCGCACGCGCCCGACGCCTCGCAGGCCGGCGTCGCGCCGCCGCACTCGCCGTCGCCGGCGCAAGACCGGCAGACGTGGGTCGCCGTGTTGCAGACCGGCGTCGTCCCGCCGCACTGGGCGTTGGACGTGCACGGCACGCAGGTCCCCGTCGTCGTGAAGCAGGCGGGCGTCGCGCCCGAGCATTGCGCGGTGTTCGTCGACGACCACTGCCCGCACGCGCCCGACGCCTGGCACGCCGGCGTCGCGCCGGTGCAATCGACATCCCCGCCGCAGGCGCGGCAGCTGTGCGTCGCGGTGTTGCAGATCGGCGTCGTCCCGCCGCACTGGGCGCTGGACGTGCACGGCACGCAGGTCCCCGCCGTCGTGTAGCAGACCGGCGTCGCGCCCGAGCACTGCGCGGTGTTCGTCGCCGAGCACTGCCCGCACGCGCCGCCCGGCTGACAGGCGGGCGTCGTGCCGCCGCACTCGCTGTCGGCGCCGCAGGCGCGGCACGTGAGGAACGAAGGATCGCAGATGGGCGACGAGCCGGAGCAGTCGGCGTTCGCGAGGCAGCCCACGCAGACCTTCGTCGTCGTCTTGCAGACGGGGGTCGCGCCCGAGCAGTTGCTGCTCGACAGGCACTGCACGCACGTCGCGGTCGGGGTGTCGCAGATGGGCGTCGTGCCGCCGCACAGCCCGATGTTGGTGGCCGAGCAGGCCTTGCAGGCGCCGCTCGCCTGACAGGCCGGCGCCGTCCCGGGACACTGGCTGTCGGACGCGCAGGGACCGCAGGTG
>JBJMQQ010000012.1:0-8965 GCA_045802645.1 Polyangia bacterium | reverse complement strand
GGCTGAGGTACGAACGTCCAGGGCAAGACGCGGCCCGTACGCGGCATGACGAACGCGATGCAGGCGTGATGTGCGAGCTCGCCGGGCGTGCGCGGGACGGAGTGCCTCGACAGGTACGCGGGCGCGCCGTACACCCCGACGGGAAAGTCGCCGAGCTTCCGGGCGATGAGTCCGCTCTCGCGAATCGCGCCGAGGCGGATCGCGAAGTCGTAACCCTCGGCAGTGAAGTCGACGTTCCGGTTGCCGACATCGATCTCGAGAGCGATGCCAGGGTAAAGGTCGCGAAAGCTGGCCAGCATCGACGGCAAACGGTGGTGCCCGAACGTCGTCGGGGCGCTCAGTCGAACGACGCCGGAGCGGTTACGGTCGCCCGTCGAGACCTCCGCTTCGGCCTGGCGGAGCAGCGCCAGCGCTTCCTTGGCGGCGGCGTAATACGCACGCGCGGCGTCGGTCGGCGTCACCCGGCGCGTCGTGCGCCGGAAGAGCGTCACGCCCAGCGTTTCCTCGAGGCGCACGACGCTGCGGCTCGCGGCCTGCGGGGTCACGCCCAATGTTCGGGCCGCCTTCGAAAAGCTCCCCTGCTCGAAGGCGGCGCAGAACGTGAGGACGTTCGGCAACGTGGATTGAAGCGGCGACGCCATCTGTACATCGATGGTACAGCTCATGCGTCATTACGTCAGCTACCTGTCCGGCGGCCGGCGCGGCATCGTCGGGGCATGAACAAGCGCATCTTGATCGCCACCACCAGCCACACCACCAAGGGACACACCGGGCAGCCGACCGGGGCCTACCTGCCGGAGATCGCCCACCCGCACGTCGTCTTCGAGAGAGCCGGCTATACCGTGGAGCTCGCGAGCGTCCGCGGCGGCTCCATCCCGCTGGACGGGGTCGACGGCGCGGACGCCGCGAGCCTGGCGTTCCTCGAGCAGCATCGCGGGGCGCTGGCCGGCAGCCTGCCCGCTGCCGACGTCGACCCGGCTCGCTACGACGCAATCTTTTTTGCCGGCGGGCACGGCGCCATGTGGGACCTGCCGGACGATCGCGCGTTCATGCGCGCGTCCGCCGCGATTTACGATCGCGGCGGGGTCGTGGCGGCGGTCTGCCACGGTCCGGCCGCGCTGGTGAACGTCACGCTGTCGGACGGCCGGGCCCTCGTGCAAGGAAAGCGCATCGCCGCGTTCACCAACGCTGAAGAGCAAGCCGTTGGTCTGGACCGGGTCGTGCCGTTCTTGCTGGAAGACCGCCTGAAGGCGCGCGGTGCCGAGCACGTCGGCGCCCCGATGTGGCAAAGGAACGTCGTCGTCAGCGACCGTCTGGTCACCGGCCAGAACCCGGCTTCGTCGGCGGCGGTGGCCGAGGCGGTGGTCGCGACGCTGAAGCGCGCGACCTGACGCGCGCTGTTCAGAGCATGAATGAAACGCCGAACGACACCGTCGGGTAACCGATGCGCACCGTGAGGGTCATGACGTCGGTCAGGCGCAGCCGGCCGCCGACGTAAACGGCCGGCGCGATGCCGAAACCGTCGTTGCCCAGATAATAGAGGCTGATGCCGGGCTCGGCGAAGGCGGAGAACTTGTCCGTCAGCCAGAAGTTCCACTGCATCACGACGGGGATGAAGAGGTAGTTGTAGCTGCCACCGTTGGAGGTGACGTCGGTGCACACGTTGGTCCCCGCAGGGCCGGGCTCGAACTGCAGGCAGTGGTCGCGGTACCCGTCGAGGGCGTACCTGGCGGCGTAGTGGCCGTAGTCGAGTCCGAAGCCGATCGCGACGGAGTCGTTGACGTCCCGGAGGAATCCATCGGGCGCCACGACCAGGCTGGCACGCGCGCCAACGCCGATGCCCGACCCACTTCCGTTGCCGGGTGGACCGGAGCCGAACACGAGGTGCGGCTCCAGCTCCACCGTGTAGTCGATGGGCGCGCGCCGGTCCTGGACGATGAAGCCGTCGCGCGCCTGCGCCACGCCGGCCGCCAGCAGCACCGCGAACGCGACAGCGGCGCCGGTCGTTCTTGCCCGGCGACGCGTCAGCATGACCCGCACCGTACCGTGCCGTCGGCGCACGAGGAGGCCGCCGATCCGTTCACGCACTTCACGTCGCAGCTCTGTGTATTGTTGCAGATCACCTGACACGCCCCGGTGCACTCGACGGCACAGGTCGTGACGCTGGTGCACCGGATGATGCTGCCCGCGCCCGCGCGGACCCCGCACCGGTCGACGTCATGGCAGTCGTACTGGCAGTTGGCGCCGCAGAACGCGCCGCACGACACCGTGTTGTGACACTCGACCGTGCAGTCGTTCCCGCACGACGCGGAACAGTCGTTCACGTCATGGCACGCGAGCCCGCACCCGTCCCCGCACACGCCGCCGCAGTGGACCATGTTGTGGCACGACAGATCGCAGCCGTCGCCGTCGGCGCAGCCCTGGTAGCAGTCAGTTCCACCGGAGCAATCGCACGACGCGCCGCGCAGGCAGCTGCCGGACCCGGTTTCGCACCCGGCCAGCTGCAGCAGAGCGATCGCCGCCAAGCAGATCGATAGGAATCTCATGCGGGCGGCATCGTAGCGCCGCCGTGGCCCGTCCGCTACGAGGCTCGTCCGCCCCTTGTAGTCCGCCGGCGGACGTCTGAAGCCGTCCGGCTGCTTCGCGTTCGATCGGTCCTAGCTTTGAGGATCAAGGAGACCCGTGCGGACGCGTATCAAAGGCTACGCACTGGCGGTCGGGGCCCTGGTCCTGGCGGTCCTCGCCCGCTGGCTGCTGGATCCGATCCTGGGCAATTCGATGCCGCTGGTCATGGCGTTCGGCGCCGTCGCGGCCAGTGTCTGGGCGGGGGGCTATCCCGTCGCGTGCGTGATCGCCGTCGCGGGCTACTTCGCGTGCTCCTACTTCTTCATTCCGCCGCGCCACACCTTCAACTTCGCGACGTCCGCCGACGTCGTGGGCATGATCGCGTACCTCTCCACCTGCAGCCTCATCATCGCGGTGGGCCAGGCCATGCGCACGGCGAAGGCACGCGCCAACCAGCAGAGCGACACGCTTCGGGTCACGCTGGCCAGCATCGGCGACGCGGTGATCACGACGGACATCCGGGGGCGGATCACGTACCTCAACAGCGTCGCATCTGCGCTGACAGGCTGGACGCACGCCGAGGCGGTCGGACAGCCGTTGCAGGCGGTCTTCCAGATCGTCGACGAGGAGACGCGCCAGCCGCTGCCCAGCCCGGTGACGCGCGCGCTGCGGCCGGGCGCAGCGGCGGTCGGCACTGTGGCGCGCGCGGCCGTGGTCGCCCGCTCGGGCGAGACGCATCCCATCCAGGAGATTGTCTCGGCCATCCGAGACGACGCTGGGGTGGTGTCCGGGTGCGTGATGAGCTTCCGCGACGTCACCGCGCAACGGCGCGATGAGCAAGACAAAGCCAACCAGCTTCTGACCGCGCGGCGGCTGGCGTCGATCGTGGAATGCTCGGACGACGCGATCATCGCAAAGTCGCTGGAGGGGATCATCCAGACCTGGAACGCCGGGGCCGAGCAGGTGTTCGGCTACACGGCGGCCGAGGCGGTGGGACGTCACGTGTCGCTGGTGATTCCGCCCGAGCGCCTGCCCGAAGAGGCGCACATCATCGCGACGCTGAAGGCCGGCCGCGGGATCTCGCACCTCGAGACCGAACGCGTGCGCAAGGACGGGCGGCGGATCCTGGTGTCGCTCACCGTTTCGCCCATTCGCGACCAGGCGGGGCGCATCGTCGGCGCGTCGAAGATCGTCCGCGACGTCACCCGCCAGCGGCAGACGGACGAGCGTGAGCGCGTGTTGCTGGCCCAGGCCGCGGCGGCCAGCGCCAAGTTCCAGGCGTTCTTCGACCAGG
This sequence comes from Polyangia bacterium, assembly GCA_045802645.1. Lineage (GTDB taxonomy): Bacteria > Myxococcota_A > Polyangia > Fen-1088 > Fen-1088 > JADGRB01. Next base: position 5,106 of record JBJMQQ010000012.1, on the reverse strand, counting down.
GCGCCCTGTTCGCCGGGATCGCGGAGCTGGACGGCAGGCTCCTCGAAGCGAACCGGCTGTCGTGGGAGGGCTGCGGCTACACGCGCGAGCAGGTCGCGGGCAAGCTCTTCTGGGAGGGTCCCTGGTGGGCACCTTCGCCTGATCTGGTGCAACAGATCCGGACGGCGTGCCGGCAAGCCGCCGACGGTGCGACCTTCCGGGGCGAGGTGCCGTACTTCGTCGCCGACGGCACCCAACGCGTCGTCGACCTGACGGTCCTGCCGATCAAGGACGAGTCCGGGCGGGTCCTCTTCCTGGCGCCGACCGGGATCGACATCACCGAGCGCAAGCGTGCCGAGGCAGAGCGCAAGCGGCTGGCCGACGATCTGCGCGCGGTGGCCGCCGACCTGTCGGAGGCGAACCGGCGCAAGACCGAGTTCCTGGCGATGCTGGCGCACGAGCTGCGAAACCCGCTGGCGCCGATCAGCAACGCCGTTCGCGCGTTGCGCATGGGGCACGGGGAAGAAAAGGTGGCCCGGGCGGTGCTGGGCATGCTCGAGCGCCAGGTCGCGCAGCTGGGGCGCCTGGTCGACGACCTGCTGGATCTGAGCCGCGTCACGCGCGGCGAGATCGCGCTTCGCAAACAGCCGATGGAGCTGGTCCCGATCATCGAGCAGGCTGTCGAGGCGACGCGCGCCCGATACGGAAGCCTGAATCAGGAGCTGACGGTGAAGGTGCCGATTCATCCGTTGTACCTCAACGGAGATCCCGTCCGCCTCACGCAGGTCGTCGGCAATTTGCTGAACAACGCGTGCAAGTTCACGGACCCGGGCGGTCACATCGCGCTGACCGTCACCCACGACGACGGCCAGGCGATCATCCGCGTCCGCGACGACGGCATCGGGATCTCTGCCCCGCAGCTTTCGCACGTGTTCGACATGTTCACGCAGCTCGACTCCTCACTGGAACGAACGCGCGACGGGCTGGGCATCGGGCTGACGCTGGTGAAGGCGCTGGCGGCGCTGCACGACGGAACGGTCCACGCGCGCAGCGACGGGCCCGGTCGTGGCAGCGAGTTCGAAGTTCGCTTGCCCGTTCTCACGGAGTCACCGGCGGCGCTGGAGCCGCCGCCGCCGGCGCCACTGCCGGCGATCGGCGCGCATCGCATCCTGATTGTCGACGACAACGTCGACGGCGCGGACTCGCTGGCGATGCTGCTGCAGGAAATCGGGCACGAAACGCACAAGGCACACGACGGCGTCGAAGCGCTGGACGTTGCGGAGCGCGTGCGTCCGGACGCCGTGCTGCTGGACATCGGCCTTCCCAAGTTGAACGGGTACGAGGTCTGCCGCCGCATGCGCGAGCGAGCCTGGGGCAGCAAGCTGTTGATCGTGGCGCTGACCGGGTGGGGGCAAGAAGAGGATCGCCAGCGCTCGCTGGCAGCGGGCTTCGACACGCACCTGGTCAAACCCGTCGATCACGAGCTGCTCATCCGGCTGCTCGCGTCCCCGCCCAAATCCCGTGACGCCGCGGGGCGAGAAGTAGCGCCTACACCGACAGCTCGCACACCTCGGTACGTGTGACCCTCATCGGCCGCGGCTGGCGAGTATCAGCCCAGGACTTATTGATCGGTCATGGGGGACAGGGACCGGAGCGGTTCAGGACCCACCGATCTGGCAGACGTCCTGCGGCGGCGCAGGCAGGACCTCATCGAGCTCTGGCGACAGCGCGTGCTGTCGGATCCGGCCGTCCCCGAAGCAAACCGCCTTTCGACGCCTGCGCTGATCGATCACGTACCCGGCCTGATTGAACGGGCGATTCAGGCGCTGGAGCGCGGTGGCGGCGCCGGCGTCCGGCGCGAAGAGATCGGCCGAGCGGCGGGGCGTGCTGGCGAGGCGCAGGCGCATGCGGAAAATCGCCTGGCGTCGCACTACGGCGTGCCGTCGGCGCTCAGGGAGCTCTCGCATTTGCGCGCCGCCGTCCTGGAGCTCTGCGTTCGCGAAAACACGACGATCGGCAGTGAGCAATGGCTGTTGTTCAACGCCGACCTCGACGAGGTCATGTCGCTGGCAGCCGTCCGCTTGCACGAGGAGGCGCTGGCGCGAGAAGAAAGTTTGCGTCGCGCCGCCGAGCAGAACGAGCTCGAGCTGCGGCGCCTGTCGGACATGGGCATACTGGGCGTGATCGTCGGAACGCGCGACGGGGAGCTGACCGAAGCGAACGACGCGTTTCTGAAGGTGGTGGGGTACGACCGCGAAGACCTCTTGAACGGGCGCCTGCGCTGGCGCGACATGACGCCACCCGAGTACCGCGATCTGGACGAACGCGCGATCGCGCAGATGGACGCGGGCGGCGTGGCGGTTCCGTTCGAGAAGGCTTATCGGCGCCGCGACGGCAGTCTCGTTCACGTCCTCATCGGGACGGCGTCACTGGACGCGGCCCGCGGGACCGACGTGGCCTTCGTCCTGGACATCACCGACCGAAAGACGGCGGAGGAAGCCCTCGCGCGCGCCAACCGCGAGCGCGACGCGACGCTTGCGACGCTGGAGATCTTCATGGCCAGCGCCCCGGTTGGCTTCGCGGTCGTCGACAGCGAGCTCCGCTATGTGCGAATCAACGATACGCTGGCAGGAATGAACGGGGTCCCGGCTGCCGCGCACATCGGCAGGCGGGTGCGCGACGTCATCCCGCAGCTGGCGAGTCGGGCGGAGTCGCTGCTGCGGCAAGTTCTGGAGACGCGACAGCCCGTGACGGGGCTTCACGTCGAGCTCCCCGACGGTGCCTCGCAGCGCCATCTGCTCGCGAGCTACTACCCGCTCGTCGCCGCGGAGACAGACTTGAACGCGGTGGGCGGCGTGGTCGTCGACATCACCGAGCAGAAGCGGGCCGAGCAAGAGTTGCGGAAGGACGCCCAGCTGCGGGAGCGCTTCATGGGCGTGCTGGGGCACGATCTCCGAAGCCCGCTGTCGGCGATCTTGCTCAGCGCGCAGGCGCTGATGCGGAATGAGGGGCTGCTGCCCGGGTTCATCCGGGGCCTGCAGCGGATCAAGAGCAGCGCGCGTCGCGCTGACCGGTTGGTGAGCGACCTCGTCGACCTGGTTCGATCGCGCCAGGGCGGCGGGATTCCCATCTCGCCGAAGCCGCTGGACTTGAAGGACATCTGCGACGACGTGGTCGCGGAGGTGAATGCGACCTACCCCGATCGCACGATCGACCTGGTTGCGCTGGGCGGTTGCGAAGGGGTCTGGGATCCGGATCGAATCGCGCAGCTCGCAGCCAACCTGGTCACCAACGCGGTCGTCTACTCTCCACCCGAAACGGCGGTGCGGGTGGAGGTTGGCGGTCGCGACCGGCATTTCGTGTTCCTGCGGGTGCACAACGAAGGGCCGCCGATCCCCGCCGAGCTGATTCCGTCTCTGTTCGATCCGTTCCGGCGGGGAACGCGAGAGTCCAGGGATCAGTCCAGGCGCGGACTCGGCCTGGGACTCCACATCGCGCGGCAGATCACGGAGGCGCACGGTGGCGAAATCCGAGTCGAGAGCGCGCCCGAAAAGGGGACGACCTTCACCGTCATCTTGCCCAGACAGCCGGTCGCCCAAGGCGTTTCCGCCGAACGCGGCGAAAGCCCGCGCTGAGAATCAGGCGCTCACGAGAAAGAACTGCTGCGCCGGGCTGGCGATCGGCAGCTTGTCGAACTGCGAGAAGCCCGCCTGTCGCGCCAGGTCGCGTGCGCCCGCCTCGCCAATGATCGTGCCCAGCGCGGCGCCGCCGCTGGCCATCGAGACGGTCAGGCAGTGGAACGGGCTCAGGCTGGCGCGCAGGCGACCGTACGGATTTCGGTTCTCCAGCGGCGCGCGCGAGCCGGTCGGCTCCGACCAGAAGAGCTGACCGCCAAGCGCCAGCAGCTCGCGCATGTCGCGCAGCGCCCCGACGGGGTCGGCCATGTCGTGCACGCAATCGATCGCGACGATCAGATCGAACTCGTCCGCCTCCAGCGCGTCGACCGGCGCCGCCGCGAAGGTTGCGTTGCGCAGCTTCGCCTGGGCCGCCTGTTCGTGCGCCCGCTGGATGCTGGGCGCGTGAGGATCGATCCCCACGAACGTGCTGGCCGGGAAGGCTCGGGCCATCGCGATCGTCGAGCGGCCCAGCCCACAGCCCACGTCGAGGACGCGCGCGCCGCGTGTGAGGCGCTCCGGCAAACCCCGAACGCCGGCGAGCCACTCCTGCACCAGCAGGTGTTCGAACCAGGGACGGTGCATGCGGTCGATGGCGACGGGGATGGCCGCCGGCAGCTCGTCGAACGGGATCCCGCCGCCGTGCCGGAACGGTCCGGCCAGGCGAGAGGTCAGCATCAGCGACTCCAGCGCGAACGCGAACGCGCCTGCGGCGAACAGGCGGTCGCCCTCGAGCGCCAGGACGGCGGCCTGCTCGGGCGTCATCGCGTAGGTGGCGCCTTCCGGCTGGTGCTCGATGTAGCGCGCCGCGACCATCGCATTCAGCCATTCCCGTACGTAGCGTTCGTCCAGGCCAAGCCGCGCTGCGAGGTCGGCGCTGGTGGATGGACCATGACCGGCGAGCGCGGCGAATAGCCCTAGCTTGTCGCCCAGGTAGGCGAGGCCGACCGTGAACGCGCCGCCGACGTCATCGACGACCCGCTCGGAGAAGGTTCGCGGTGACGATTCGGGCGGCATGCCGCGATGGTACGCCAGGTGTTCCTGGATTTCGATCAGGTGACGGCGCGGCCCCGCTCGTTACCAGCGGGTAATGCAGGCTCGCGTTGCGCGCTCAGGTGAGCTTCCGAGACGCGGCATGCACGTTGCTGTGACCGAAGTGTCGCTGCAATTCGATTTGCAGCGCCTCTGGGGGTGCTTAGTGACGAAGCTGGTTGTCCTATTCAGTCTCGCGGGCGTGGCTGCGGTCGGGACCGGATGTTCGGGCGGTGCGCAGTCTGTCGATTCGGGCGTCCAGGGTGGTCACGGCGGCCACGCCGGCGCCGATGCCGGGGCGGGACGCGGCGCGCCGAACACCGATGCTGGGGCCACGTCCACCGGCGGTGCGGCGGGTGCACCGATCGCCAGCGGCGGCGCGGCAGGGGCGGGGCGCGGCGGCGCGGCAGGCTCGCCGGGC
>JBJMQQ010000137.1:0-34104 GCA_045802645.1 Polyangia bacterium | reverse complement strand
GGCGCCCCCGCCGACATCGCCCGCGCGCTGCGGGCCCGCATCGCCGGCGAGCTGGGGCTGCCCTCGTCGGCGGGCATCGCGGCTTGCAAGCTGATCGCGAAGATCGCCTCGGACCTGGCCAAGCCCGACGGCCAGCTGGAGGTGCCGGCCGGCGCGGGCGCGGCGTTCCTGGCCCCCCTGCCCGTCGCGCGCATCCCGGGCATCGGCCCCAAGAGCGCCCGGCAGCTGCAGGCGATTGGCATCAACACGGTCGGCGATCTGGCCGCCCAGGACCCCGCCTACCTGGAACGGCGGTTCGGGCCCAGCGGGCGCGAGCTGTGGGACCGGGCGCGCGGCGTCGACCCGCGGCCGGTCATCCCCGATCGCGACGCCAAGAGCGTCGGCGCCGAAGAGACGTTCGACGAGGACCTGGCGGGCGTCGAGGCGCTGCGCCCGCGCGTGCACGCCCAGGCGCTGCGGGTCGCGCACCGGCTGCGCCGGGCCGGCGTGCGGGCCCGGACGATCCAGCTGAAGTTGAAGCGCGCGGATTTCACGATCGTCACGCGCCGGACGACGCTGGACGAACCCACCGACGACGGCCAGACGCTGTACCGGGAAGCCGCGCGCCTGCTGGAACGCGAGCCGACAGCCCCCACCCGGCTGACCGGCGTCTCGGCCCAGAACCTGGTTCCGGCGGCGGCCCCGCAGCTGGGCCTCTTCGCGCAGGCGGCGCGCCCGGCGGACAAGTTGAACCGCGCGCTGGACGCCATCGCGTCCAAGTTCGGCAGCGCCGCCATCACGACCGGCGACATCGCCGCGGGCCCGGGCGACGACCCGACCCGCCGCGCGCCACCGCCCTCGGAGCTGGGGCGGCCTAAGCGCCGAACCTCTGAACGCTGAACGGCTGCAGGTCGATGGGCGAGCGGCCCGTCGCGATCAGCTCGGCGATCACCTGGGCGGTGATGGGCGCCAGCAGGATGCCGTTGCGGTAGTGGCCGGTGGCCAGCACCAGCCCGGCCACGGGCGTCGCACCCAGGACCGGCAGGTGGTCCTCGGTATACGGGCGGAAGTTCGACCAGGTGGCGGTCACGGGCGCGTCCGCCAGGCCGGGGATCAGCGTGCGCGCCAGGGTCAAGATGGCGGCCAGCCCCCCGACGGTGACCTGCTTGTGAAAGCCGACCATCTCGACGGTGCTGCCGGCCACGACGGTGCCGTCGCGTCGCGGAACCAGGTAGCCGCCGGGCGCCGAGACGACGTGACGGAACAGCGGCGGGCGCGTCTCGATCGAGACCAGCTGGCCGCGCGCCGGGCGAACGACCGCCGGCGAGATGCCGGCCCCCTCGACCAGCCCCGACCAGCTGCCGGCGGCGACGACGACGATGCCCGCCGGCAGCGTCTCGCCGTCCAGCTCGACGCCGGTGGCGCGCCCCGCCTCGATGCGCACGCGGCGCACGTAGCGGCCGGTCAAGAAGCGCGCGCCCGCGACGGCGGCCGCCTGCGAAAACGCGCGCGCCAGCTCGCGCGCGACGACCTGGGCGTCCTCGGGAAACGCCAGGGCGGCGCGCACGGCGGGGCCCAGCGCCGGCTCCACGCCGCGGGCGGCGTCGCCCGACAGCGCCTCGACTTTCAGTCCGCGCGCGATCTGCCAGGCCCGCCGCGCCTGCAGCGCCGCCTCCCCCGGTTCGTCGAACGCCACGGCCAGCACGCCCGAGCGCGCGTAGCCGACGTCGATGCCGGTCAGCTCGCGCAGCTCGGCGGCCAGGTCGGGGTAAAGCGCCCGGCTCTGCAGCCCCAGCTCCAGCAACGGGCCCGGGCCGTCGGCCTCCATCTGCGGGCCCAGGATGCCGGCGGCGGCGCTGGACGCCTCGGCGCCGGGGATGCCGCGCTCGATGACGGTGACGGCGACGCCCCGCTGGGCCAGGCGCAGCGCCACCGCCGATCCCATGATGCCCCCGCCGATGATCGCGACGTCTTGCATGGTCAAATCCCGTCGGTGGGCGGCGCCGTGCGCTGGAGCTTGCCTTCCAGCGACTTCGACATCCAGACCTGGTTGTGGGCGTCGACGATCACCGTCGCGCAGTCGGGCAGCGAGTCGACCAGCGCCATCCCCTTTTGCGGCCCCAGGATGAACACCGAATCGTCCAGCGCGTCGGCCAGGAACGCCGTCGGGGCGAAGATGGTCACCTCGCGCGAGGCGGTGGCCGGGTAGCCCGTCGCCGGGTCGAGGATGTGGTGATAGCGGCGGCCGTTCAGGATGAACCCGCGCTCGTAGTCGCCGGCCGTCGAGAACGCGTGGTCCTGGATGGGCATGCGGGCAATGATGTCGCGCGGCCCGCCGCGCGGGTCGCGGATGCCGACGACCCAGTTGACCGTCCCCTTGCGCCCCGAGACGTAGAGGTCGCCGCCCGCCTGCACCATGAAGTCGTGCAGCCCGGCGCCCCGCAGGACGGCGGCGCAGCGGTCCACCGCGTACCCCTTGGCGATCCCGCCGAGACCGATCTTCATGCCGGCGCGGCGCAGCTTCACGGTCCCCGCCGTCGCGTCGACCACGACGTCGCGCCAGTTGATCAGCTTGCGGCGTCGGGCGATCTCGTCGGCGGACGGGACGGACTTGTCCATGTCCTCGTCGAACTTCCACAGCCCCTTCATCGCCGCGAAGGTGATGTCGAACGCCCCCTCCGAGCGACGCGACATGTCCAGCGACTCCTGGATGACCTCCAGCGTCTCGGGCGTCACCTTGACGGCGCGCTTGCCGGCGGCTTTGTTGATGCGGACGATGTCGCTCTCGGGCTCGCCCGGGCGCTCCCAGTCGGTCATCAGGCGCTCGACGCGGCGAATCTCGTCGTACGCCGCCGCGAAACCGCGCTCGGCGGACTGGGGATCGGCCGTGTAGGCCGAGAACGTCACCTCGGTGCCCATGACCGGGAAGTTGCGGGCGACGACCCGCGGGGCGGCAGGCGGGCCGGAAAGGGCCTGCGCCAGCGCCGCCCCGACGGTGAATCGAATCAAAAGACCGAGCACGGCGGTGAAGATAGCATCCTCAAATGACCCGTTCCGGGGGGGCGCGGCAACGTATCGGAAAGAAGTAATCACATGCGGCGACTCGCAAGTTTTGCTTGAAGCGCCGCCAACCCTCAGGGAAAACTCGCCGTGCCCATGCTCGACAATGCCACCTTGGAAACGCTGCGCCGTCGCAGCTTCGATTTACGCATCGACAACCTGACCGCCATCGCGGCCGCCGAGAGCGGCCACCCCGGCGGCACGCTGTCGGCGATGGACATCCTGCAGACGCTGTACTTCGTCGAGATGAACCATCGCCCGAAGGAGCCGAACTGGCCCGATCGCGACCGGTTCGTGCTGTCCAAGGGGCACGCGGTGCCCGCGCTCTACACGGTGATGGCCCACGCCGGCTACTTCTCGCGGGACCTGCTGCCGACGCTGCGGCACCTCGGCAGCCCGCTGCAGGGGCACCCGGCCACGTTCCTGCTGCCCGGTATCGAGGCGTCCACCGGCTCGCTGGGCCAGGGGCTGTCGGTCGCGATCGGCCTGGCGCTGGGCGCCCGGCTCGACGGCCGCAAGTCGCGCGTCTACGCCCTCATCGGCGACGGCGAGTCCGAAGAGGGGCAGATCTGGGAGGCGGCGATGGCGGCGCCCAAGTACGCCCTCGACAACCTCGTCGTGGTCCTGGACCACAACAAGGGGCAGATCGACGGCTACGTGAAGGACGTCATGAACATCGAGCCGATCGCCGACAAGTGGAAGTCGTTCAACTGGAACGTGCTGACCATCGACGGGCACGACTACCAGCAGATCGCGGATGCCTTCGGCCAGGCCAAGGCCGCCAAGGGCAAGCCGACGTTCATCATCGCGGAGACCGTCAAAGGCAAGGGAGTTTCGTTCATGGAGAACAAGGTCGGCTGGCACGGTGTCGCTCCGACGAAGGAGCAGCTGTCGCAAGCCATCGCGGAGCTGCAAAAGGCCGCGGCCGCCGTGAAGGGAGCCGCCTGATGGGCGCCCCGGCACAGCCAATCACGGGCACGTCGGTCGCCTCGCGCGACGCCTTCGGCGAGGCGCTGGTGCGGCTCGGCGAGACGCACAAGGAGCTGGTGGTCCTGGACGCCGACCTGTCGGAGAGCACGCGCTCGAAGAAGTTCGGACAGAAGTACCCGGACCGCTTCTTCCAGATGGGCATCGCCGAGTCGAACATGATCAGCGTCGCAGCCGGTCTGGCGCTGTCGGGGCACGTCCCCTTCTGCTGCTCGTTCGGCTGCTTCCTGACGGGGCGCTTCGACCAGATCCGCATGTCGGTGTGCTACTCGGCCGCCAACGTTCGGCTGGTCGGCAGCCACTGCGGCGTGGGCATCGGCGAAGACGGGTACTCGCAGATGGGGCTCGAGGACATCACGCTGATGCGGAGCTTGCCAACGATGGCGATCATCCAGCCGGCGGACGACCTGGAGACCGCCGGCGCCGTCGAGTACCTGTTGACCCACAAGGGGCCGGCCTACCTGCGCACCACGCGGCAGAAGCTGGACCGGGTCAACAAGCCGGACGGCTACAAGTTCCAGTTCGGCAAGGGCGTCACGCTGGTGGACGGCACCGACCTGACCATCGTCGCGTCGGGCGGCACTGTCGGCCCAGCCGTCAACGCGGCCGGCCTGCTCGCCAAGGAAGGCGTCAAGGCGCGCGTCATCAACATCCACACCATCAAGCCGATCGACGTCGACCTGCTGGTCAAGGCGGCGCGCGAGACCAAGCGCATCCTGACGGTGGAGGACCACCAGACCACCGGCGGCCTGGGCGGCGCCGTCTGCGAGGTCCTGGCCGAGAAGGAACCGGTGCGCATCTACCGCCACGGCATCCACGACGTCTTCGGCGAATCAGGAACCCCCAAGGGCCTGTACGAGCACTTCAAGCTGGACGCCCCGGGGATCGCGTCTGTGGCGAAGGAGTTCCTGGCGAAGTAGCCGGCGGCAGGCTCCGGAGGGGTACTAAGCGGGGCGGTGCTGCGCTCGCTGCACGGGTCCTGTCAGCGGGTCGGACCCTTCCCCGCTGGCGACGGTTGCCGATCGCTCCAGCCGTTATGTCCCCGCGCCGTCAAAGGGTCCCAGAGCAGATGTCAGCCTGCCGGTTGAAACGGGCGCGCGCGGACTAGTCGAGTCACGCCAGTCATCCGAATCGGACCGCCGGTTCGAGTCCGTTCCACCTCGGCCGTGAGGTCGTGCTCCCACGCTCGCTGGTCGGTCTCCGGGAGGTCGTTCAAGACTCGCCCGATCCCGGATCCCAAGGCGCGGACCCAGGCGACAACTTCTTCGGTGGTTTCTGCCTCAAAGATGGGGACCTCGATGTCTTCGACGTGATCGAGCGTGAATCCTGCCTGGTTGAAGTCTCGAACTACACGTTCGAGATCTGCGTACCGGAACATCCCGGGCGATTCAGGGTCGAGCGCCGGCAACGGTCGGTAGCGTTCCAAGAGACGCCTCGGTACCGTGAAGAAGGACGCACGCTCGGGCTCAGCCCAAAGTGCTGCTACTAGCACCCCAGCGGACACAAGAGCTCGACGGGCAGTCGCCAGGGCCGCAATCGGCGCGTCCATGTACATCAGCCCCCAGCGGACAGTTGCGGCATGGAAATGGTTCCGCAGAATGTCGTCCAGCGACTCTGCGTTCCCCTCCCGAAGGTCGAGATTCGTAACGCCCTCACGGTCCGCCCTCTCCCTGGTTATGCGCAACATCGCGCCCGACAGGTCGACGCCCAAAACCGATCCCTGGGATCCAACGCGCGATGCAGCTCGAACCGCGGGCTCCCCGCGGCCCGTCGCGAGATCGAGCACGCGCATGCCTGGCTGAACGCCGGCGAGGTCCAGCATGCGCTCGCTGAGCGGCGCGGTCAGCCGGGACTCGATTGCGTCATATCGACGCCAGATTTCTTCAAGAGTTGACACCGGTGATACCCGTTTAACCACACAACGGCGCTCATCTCTGATGTTTGAGGGGATCGCGTGGCCCTACCGGCGGTGCGGAGTGAGCGGAGCGGGTGGCAGTGGGTCGGAGGGGCCCACGATGGCGGCGGTTGCCGGCCCCCCACGACCGAAGTTCGACGGCGCGGGGACACAACGGCTGGAGCGATCGGCAACCGTCGCCAGCGGGGAAGGGTCCGACCCGCTGACAGGACCCGTGCAGCGAATGCAGCACCGCCCCGCTTAGTACCCGTATCCGATCACACCAGCGCGTTCACCAGCGCCGCCGCTCGATCACCGTGCGGTTGAAACGTCAGCTCGCGCGTGCCGTCCGCCCCGATGGCGATCGCAATCTCCAGCCTCTCCGCCGGGGCGGCGTCCGGGAAGCGGTCGAGCCATTCGATGGCCACCGCCGCTCGATCGAAGGCGTCGGTCAGGCCGAGCTCTTCCAGCTCGCGTGCGTCGGCGACCCGGTACAGGTCCGCGTGGACCAGGGGGACGCGGCCTGGGTGCTCGTTGACGAGGGCGAAGGTGGGGCTGGCGACGTGGCGGTCGGGGGGGACGCCCAGGCCGCGCGCGACGCCCTGCACGAAGGTCGTCTTGCCCGCGCCCAGCGGGCCGACCAGGGCCAGCACGTCGCCGACCTGCAGCACGCGACCCAGGCGCTCGGCCAGCGCCTGAAGGTCGGCAGCGGTGCGCGCCGATGAGACCAGCGCCAGGGCCACGGTCAGATTTTGATCTTCTCGAAGTGGACCAGGTCCGCGAAGGCGGCGAAGCGCTCGCGAATCTGGGCCAGGTCCAGCCGCCGGAAGCGATCGAGGCTGAAGTCCTCGACGCTGAACGAGGCCAGCACCGACCCGAGGATCATCGCCGTGCGGATCGTGGCCGGGCTGGTGTCGCCTTCGCGCGCCAGCCAGCCCATGAACCCGCCGCCGAACGAATCGCCGGCGCCCGTCGGGTCGACGACGTTTTCGATCGGGAAGGCCGGCGCCGCGAAGACGCCCCCCTCGTGGAACAGCAGCGCGCCCGCGTCACCGCGCTTGATGACGATCGAGCGCGGCCCCATGGCGCGGATGGCGCGCGCTGCCGCCGGCAGGTTGGCTTGCCCAGAAAGCTGGCGGGCCTCCTCGTCGTTGAGCAGCAGCATGTCGACACGCGACAGGAGACGCAGCAGCTCGGGGCGGCGCCCCTCGATCCAGAAGTTCATCGTGTCGCACGCGACGAAGCGCGGCTTCTTGCCGGCCTTTTCGGTCTGGTCCAGGACGCTCAGCTGCAGCGTCGGATCGATGTTCGCCAGAAACACGTACGGCGAATCGGCCCAGACGGCCGGCAGCTTGGGACGGAAGTCGGAAAATACGTTGAGCTGCGTGTCCAGCGTGGTCCGCGTCGAGAAGTCGGGCGCGTACACGCCGGACCAGCGGAACGTTCGCCCCTCGACGCGCTCGAGCCCGGCCAGGTCGACCTGGTGCGACTGAAACAGCTCCGTGTGGGCCGCCGGGAAATCGGTGCCGACCACGCCCACCAGACGCACCGGCGCCAGGAACGACGCCGCGACCGAGAAATAGGAGGCCGCGCCTCCCAGCACGTCGGCATGCTTTCCGGCGCGCGTCTCGACGGTGTCGAGGCCGATGGAACCGACGACCAACAGGGGCGAAGCTTTCGACGTGCTCAAAGGTCTCTCCCGTAGAGGGCTTTCAGGCGTTGACGTGCCTCGGGCGGAATCGCCTCCGGCGCGGTGAGAATGGCGTGCGCGGCCGCCGTGGCGCAACTGCATTCCGTCGGGCCGGCGGCGTGATTCGGCAGATCTCGGATGATGGACTTGGCGCCCGCCACGTTGGCGCGCAGGACCTCGACGACGGCGGCCGCGGTCACGGCCGCCTCCTCCGTGTGCCAGGCGTCGTAGTCGGTGACCAGCGCCAGCGACGCGAAGCAGAGCTCGGCCTCGCGGCACAGCTTGGCCTCCGTCGCGGCGGTCATCCCGATGACGTCGGCGTCCCAGCTGCGGTGCAGCAGCGATTCGGCACGGCTCGAGAACTGCGGCCCCTCCATGCAGACGTAGGTGCCGCCCCGGTGCAAGCGCTTGACCGGTTCGGTGGACTTCTGGTGCGTGCGGGCGTCCGCGTCCGTGTCGGCGATGCCGGCCTCCAGCGCCGCGGCCGTCACCGCCGCCCCCAGCGACGCGCAGGTCGGCTCGGCGAAGGCCACGTGGCCGACGACGCCGTCGCCGAAGAAGGTCGACGCGCGCCGGAACGTCTTGTCGATGAACTGGTCGACCAGCACGTAGTCGCCGGGGCTGAGGCCGTCCTTCAGCGATCCGACCGCCGACACCGACAGCACGCGCGTGGCGCCGGCCGCCTTCAGCGCGAAGACGTTGGCGCGGTAGTTGATCTCCGACGGGGAGAACCGGTGTCCGGGCCCGTGGCGCGGAATGAACACCAGCCGCGACTCGCCCACCCACCCGCTGACCAGCGGGCCCGACGGGTGGCCATACGGCGTCGACACAGCGGCCTCGCGGACGTCGTGCAGGCCGTCGATCTCATACAGGCCGCTGCCGCCCAGAACACCAAGCGTGAGGGGTGTAGATCGGCTCGTCATCGTCATCCAGGGCCGTCCGTTCTAACATGTGAACCGTCCCTGTGGGACGATTGAACGGCGATGGCCGACGGCGACTTCATCGACTATCTGGTCGCGCACGGCGCGTACGTCGAAGCGGCCAAGGTGGCCACCGCGCGCGGCGAGCTGGCCCGCGCCATCCAGCTCTACGAGCGGGTCTGGCGGTTCGCCGACGCCTGGCCGCTGGCGATCGCGATGGGCGACCCGGCGCTGGCGGTGCGCCTGGCGCTGGACGCGAACCAGCCCGATCAAGCGGCGGAGATCGCGGCCGCCGCCCCGGCTGAGGCCGCCTCCGCGCTGGCGCAGGCGTTCGCGGCGCGCGGGCGGTTCTTCGAGGCCGCGCGCGAGGCGGAGCGCGCCGGCGAATGGCCCCGCGCCGCCGGCTGGTACCGCCGGGCCAGCGCCCCGCTGGACGAGGCCCGGGCCGAGACGCGGGCGGGCCGCCTGCGCGAAGCCGGCCTCATCTACGAGCGTCTCGTCGCCCAGGGCAGCGCCCAGGAGTCGGGCGCCGCGCGCCTGGCTCTGGGGCGGCTCCTGGCGCGGGTGGGCCGGACCGAGGACGCCGCGCGCCACTTGCAGGGCGCCGCCCGCATCCCCGCCTGGCAGACCCAGGCCTGGCGCGCGCTGTGCGGTCCGCTGCTGGCGCTGGGCCTCCGTGGCGCCGCCGCGGAGCTGGCCGACCGGCTGCGCGCGCGCGACCCCGCATCGCCGCCGACCCCGGACGAGATCGCCAGCCTGGAGGAGGCGCACGGGGAGGCCGCGGCCGGCCGCTCGGGCGAGCTGGGCGGCCGGTACCAGCTGCGGCGGCTCCTGGGCGCGGGAGCCGTGGGTCGGGTGTACGAGGCATTCGACAACCTGCTGGGCGCTGCGGTCGCGCTGAAGCTGGTGGCGGTCGGCGGCGGCACCGGCGACAACGAGCGGCAGGCCTACGCCCGCTTCGCGCGCGAGGCGGAGGCGGCCGGGCGGCTGCGCCACCCGAACATCGTCGCGCTGGCCGACGCGAACGCGGGGGCCGGCCTGTTCGTGTTCGAGCTGATGATCGGCGGCACGCTGGCCGATCGTCTGGCCGCCGAGGGGCCGCTGACGCCTGCCGCGGCACGCCGGCTGGCGCTGGACCTCCTGGCGGCGCTGGCGGCGGCGCACGAGCGCGGCATCATCCACCGCGACGTCAAGCCGTCGAACGTGTTCTTCGACGCCGCCGGCAACGCCAAGCTGGGAGACTTCGGCAGCGCGCACCTGGCCGATTTCGGGCAGACCCAGACGGGCGGCTTCTTCGGAACGGTCGCGTACATGTCGCCCGAGCAGATCACCGGCGCGCCCATCGGCCACGCCGCGGACCTTTACGCGCTGGGGGCGACACTGCTGGAAGCGCTGACCGGCAGCCCCCCGTTCCTGGGACCCGACCTCGTCGCCCAGCACCTGGGCGAGGCGCCCCCCTCCCCCTCGATGCGGCGTCCGGGCCTGGCGGTCGCCCACGACGCCGTGCTGGCGCGTGCGCTGGCCAAGGCGCCCGCCGAGCGGTTCGCCTCCGCGCTGGAGATGGCGGAAGCGGTGCTGGCCTGGCCGGTCAATCTGGTCGCGGCGCCGATCGGCCGCGCGGCCCGCGAGCGTTCCCGCCCCGACGCGCGCCCCACGACGACGCCCGCCGACCGCGAGCTGGGCCGGACTTCCGACGGACGGCTGGTCCTGCGACACGACGCGCGAACCGGCCGCGACGTGCTGGTGGAAGAGCGGGAGGTCCCGCTGGCCGGAGCGCCCCTCGACGAGCTGCGCGCGCTCGCCGCCGCGGGCGGCCCACACGTCCAGCGCGTGCTGGCGCTGTCGCCCGACCGGCGCGCCGTCGCCTACGAGATCCCCGAGGGGCTGCGAGAGCCCGTCGCGGCGCTGCTGCCCCCAGAGCGGACCGCGCTGGCCGAGGCGTTCGCCGCGTTGCCGCCCGGACGCGCCACCCACTTCATCCGCACCGCCGCCGGCCCCGTCCTCTGGATCGCGCCCGCCGTTCAGTGAGATTCAGCTCGTCATGAGCTGGGTGACGAACATGGGGCGGGTTCCGGTCACCTCGCGCCCGAAGACCACCCCCACGCCGAGACGCCGCGCGTGCGGGTCCAGCAGGTTCCCCCGATGCCCCGGGCTGGCCAGGAAGCCGCTTTCCGCCTCGCTGGCGCCGTAGGCGCGCCCGACGTTCTCCAGCACCAGCTCGGGTCGCAGGCCGGTGCGGCGCACGCGATCCATGGCCGTGCCCGTGCGCGGTGACACGTGCCCCACGAAGTCGTGTTCGGCCATGTCTTGACTGTGCGCGCGCGCGATCGCGGTCAGCCGCGGATCGACAATCAGCGCCGGCAGCCCGGCCCGCGCGCGATCCCGGTTCACGAGCGCGATCAGCTCGCGCTCGGCTGCTTCCGGATCGGCTGGTCCCTGCGGAACGGCGGCGACGCCGGACAGCGTCTGCTCCGGCGCGATCCCGCAGAACACGGGGAAATTCGCCAGCACCGCCGGACCCGCGGCACCACTGCCCACGATCTCGACCTGGTAACGGCCGTCGGCCCCGCAACGCAGATCGACGCCGACCTCCGCGCCCGGCGCGGGCGCCGCCTCGTGCACCTGACCGTCCGGCGTCGTGACGACGACCTGCGGCGCGCGGTACCGGCGGTCGACGCGCGCCGCGAGCGACGCGGACCGGCCGTGCGGCAGCCGGCGCGGCACCGCGGCCAGCAGCTGCACGGGCGTCTCCTGAAAACCGGCCACCACCGAGACCTCGTCGCCCTGCCGCACGACGCCCACGCCCATCCGCCCCACCGGCCCCGCGCCCAGTAGCGCGGCTGCCTGGTCGTGCGCGTGCTGGACGATCTGGTCGGCGGCGGCGTCGTTGCCGCGGGTCATGAAGAGGTGCGGCGAAGGCTCGATGAGCCCGTAGTGCGCAATCAGGAAGTCCACCGCCTCACGCGAGGGCAGATCGTCGCCACGCAGCGTGCGGGCCAGGTCCGTGACAGCCCAGTCGAGGCGCGGGTCCTCGGCGGGGGGCGCGACGCGCAGCCGGCGCGCGACCGATCGCACCTCGGCGACGATGCGATCGCGCAGCATGTCCTCCGGCGCCGGGGGCACGCCCTCGGGGCCGGGCGCGTAGCGCGCGACGGCGGGGCCCGACGGCACCAACCCGCGAACGGGGGCAGACGCATGTGGGGCGACAGCCCGCGGCGCGCGGTGATGGCGGTGTTTCCCGCGCGCGACAGCCACGCCGGCGGGCGAACGGACCACCAGCGCGGCCAGCGCGAGCGCGGCGAATTGACGCATGCGAACCGATGAACCTGAAGGATCCGAGCGCGTTACTTCTTCTCGCGTTTCGATCCCGGCTTCGCCGCCACGACCTTCGCGGGCGCGGGTGGCGGGGCCGGCGGCGTCGTCTTGCCGTCCGCGTCCCCGAACACCAGCTCGCCGAAGCGCGACAGCGCGTGGAAATCACCGACCATCGGCGGCGACCACCCGGCCGCCTGCTGCGGCTTCCCCTTGGGCTGGTCCATCCGATACATGTTGATGCGCCAGACGTCCCCCGGCTGCGGCGGCAGGCGCACCGCCGAAGTCGCGTCCAGGCCCTTGACGTCCTCCAGCGGCAACGCCAGTTCAGCCGTCCAGCCCGTGTCCTTGTCGTCGCGCTTGTTCAGCGTGCCGTCGACGTGAACCTTGGCCACCAGCTTCGAGTTCCACGAAAACGGCTTCATCTGCGGATCGACGGTGTCCTCGTACTGCCGCACGTTCGGTAGATAGGTGTCGAAGATGTTGCCGTTCGGCGCGACCTGCAGCTCGATGTACGTCCGCCCGTTGCCGTCGGCGTCGATCATCACCTCGTCCGCCTCCTGGGTCCACAGCTTGTCGTCCCGCTTGGTGAGGTCCGTCCAGACGTCGTCGTCGGCGTTCTCGAAACCGATGTAGAGGTTCTTCTTGTCCCACAGCAGCTTCGCCTGGGTCTGAATCGACGCCGCCCCGCCGGTCATCGTGTTCACGAAGAGGCCGGTCGACGGCGCCTCGGCCCAGGCGGCGTCGTCCAGCTTGCCGTCGATCTTCGGCGGCTTGGTCACGAGGCGCGCGACGTAGCGGCGGCGGTCGTTCGTCCCCGCTGCCCGCACGGGGATCGACGCAGCCAGGACGCGGCCTTCGGCATCGTGCGGGCCCGTCCGGATCGGCATTCGCTCCGCCCCGCGCCACAGGCCCACGTAGACCTCCAGCACGGGGAACGACCACCCGTCCGGGATGCGCACGGTGTGCACGTCGCGGATGATGTCGCCCGCCTTCCAGGCGCCCACCGGGTATTTCCCGTCGACCGGGACGTGGTCGGCGTTGATGTAGTTCTGCTTGCCCGGCCCCTCGACGTGCGTGAACGTCCGCCAGCCGTCGCCCGGCGTGGCGACGACCTTGAAGTACTGGGTCAGCTTCAGGTCCTTGCCCGAAGCGGCGGGCAGCGGATCGGCGTCGAGGCCAAGGAAGATGATCTTGCCGTCGAGATCGGCGTTCACCGGGTACCGCGGTGAGGGCGGGGCCGTCAGAAGGTTCTGCTTCGCGGCCGTCAGATCGGTCGCGCTGGGCTTGTCCTGGTCCTGCTCGACGCAGGCGAGCGCGGCCAACACGACCGACCCGACCATCAGCGGAACCGCACGGGTACGCATGGCGCCGTTTCTAACCAAGCGAGTGCCCGTTTGCAACGCGCCGGGCGATAGGATTTTCTGGCAGTGGCCCTGCCCCTCGAACGCCGCGCACGAGGACCTCGAGGATCGCTTCGGCGCGGGCGAGCGACTCACGCACGCGCAGGTGCGCGGCTTGCGCCCAGTTTCTGTGGGCGTTGCAAGACGGCACGCCCCACGCGTCGATCCCCGCGTGCTGGGCCAGGTAAAGAGCGCGCGGCAGATGGTACGCCTGCGAAACCACGAGCAACGAGCGGACGCCGATCGCGGCGGCGTCGGCCATGCTGGACGCCGTTCGGTACCCGCCGCGGTCGAGAATGAGGTCGCGCCGCGGTACCCCGCGCGCTTCGAGCCAGGCCGCCATGACCGCTGGCTCGTCGTAACCAAGGTCGGGCCGATACCTGCCTGACACGATCACCCGCCGCGCCCGGCCAGCCAGGTACAGCTGGCGCCCCGTCTCCAGGCGGCATGCAAGCTCCCAGGATGGGCCGCGGCGCGGGAACACGCGGTTGCCCAGCACCATCGCGTACTGTTGCGGCTGCGCATCCGCCGCCTGCGGCAGCCGGCGCGCGGCGGTCACCGAGAGCACGTACGCGTTGCCCGCGCCGATCAGCAGGGCAAACACCAACAGACAGCCAGCCACCCACCGCCCCCAGCGCCGCCGCGCCCGGGCCGGCGGGGCGTCAGACATCCCGATAGACCTTGGCCGCGCCGATGTGCCCCAGCCGATGCCAGCGCACGTACTGCCGCGACAGATGGAACAGGATCTCGTCGCGGGGCATCCCCTCTTTCACGACGCGATCGACCCATTCCAGGACGACGTCGCGCGCGTCGGGGGGGTGGAACAGAAATGTGCGCCCGAAGACCACGCGCTCGTCGTCCCAGATGAGACGCGCCTCGAACACGTCGCCGGGCGCGACGCCCGCGGTGTTGCGCCGCTCGAGCACGGAGAACTGGGCGCCGCCGATCAGGTCCTCGACCTCCAGCACGCGATCCGCCGTCGACGACAGCTGGAACAGGCTGCGGTGGGTGGTCGCCAGCGCCGCGATCTGCCGCCGCTCTTCGGGCGGCCGGGCGGCGCTGTTCTGCACGGCGTGCACGATCGGGACGTGGCCCCCTGCCCCGGCGGACGGCCGCTCCAGCAGGTACCACTCGAGGAAGGACGCCATGCGCCCCTCGAACAGCTCGGCGTCATCGTCGAAGACGCGGCCCGCGCGATCGAAGAACTCGTCGCGCGCGCGCATCGCCTCCAGCCGATACTCGTTCTCGCTGTATTGCTCCGTCAGCCGATCGAGCAGCTTGTAGATCATGCTCAGCGGCGGCGGCGCTCTTCCATCGACTTGCAGAAGCGGTCGAAGAGGTAGCTCGCGTCGTTCGGACCGGGGGATGCTTCGGGGTGGTACTGAACGCTGAATACGGGCAGCTCGCCGTGGCGCATCCCCTCGACCGTCTTGTCGTTGAGGCTGACGTGCGAGAGCACGGCCTTGCCGGCCATCGAGTCGACATCCACCGCGAACCCGTGGTTCTGCGACGTGATCTCGACCTTGCGGGTCGTCAGGTCCATGACCGGGTGGTTGGCGCCGTGGTGGCCGAACTTCAGCTTGTAGGTCTTGCCGCCCAGCGCGAGCCCCAGGATCTGATGCCCGAGGCAGATGCCGAAGACCGGCACCTTGGCGGCACAGATTTCCCGCGCCGCCTCGACGGCGTAGCCGACGGCGGCAGGGTCGCCAGGGCCGTTGGAGAGAAAAACGCCGTCCGGCTTCATCGCCAGCACGTCGCGCGCGGGCGTCGTGGCGGGCACGACGGTGACGCGGCACCCGGAGGACCGCAGGTGGCGCAGGATGCCGCGCTTGATGCCGTAGTCGTAGGCGACCACGTTGTGGCGGACCGGCGGCGTCTGGACCAACCCGCGACTGGGCGCGCGCGGCCCCTGCCACAGCGGCTCGTCCCATTCGTAAACCGCGCTGGTCGTCACCTCGCGAACCAGGTCGCGCCCCTCCAGCGACGGGTGATTCCGCGCGCGCGCCACCGCGCCCGCCGGATCCGCGACCTTGCGCGTGATGACGGCGCGCTGGGCGCCCGACAGGCGGATCCGGCGCGTCACGGCCCGCGTGTCAATGCCGGTGATGCCGGCCACCCCGTGCGCAGCCAGGAGCTCGTGCAGCGACCCGGACGAGCGCCAGTTAGAGACGACCGGCGACAGCTCGCGAACGACGAACCCGGCGCACCAGGGGCGCGCCGACTCGAAGTCCACCGGGTTCACGCCCACGTTGCCGATCTCCGGGGCCGTCATCGTGACGATCTGCCCGCGGTAGGACGGGTCCGTCAGGACCTCTTGATAGCCGGTGATGGCCGTGTTGAAGACGATCTCGCCCGCGCCGGCCACACCGTCGCTGTCGGCGGCGCCGAAGCCGAAGCCTCGATAAACCGTCCCGTCTTCCATCGCCAGCAGCGCCGGCGGCAGCTCCTGGTCCTTCGTGTCTTCTGCGGTGGTCACGCGGTTGGCTCTCCGGGGTAGACGATAGCACCGCCCACGATCGTCATCACAGCCCGTCCGCGCAGGGCCCGCCCGGCGAAGGGCGTGTTGCGCGAGCGCGACCGCAGCTGAGCCGGCTCGACCGTCCAGTCGGCCTCGGGGTCGATGACGGTCACGTCGGCGGGCGCGCCGTCGGCCAGCGTCCCACCGGGCAGACCAAACAGCGCGGCCGGCGCGGCCGACAGGCGGGTCACGAAGGCGGCGGCGGACATCTGGCCGGCCCGGACCAGCTCCAGGACCAGCGGGATGGCGGTCTCGAGTCCGATCATTCCGAAGGCGGCCTGCTCGAACTCGACCTCTTTTTCGACCGGCGAATGCGGCGCGTGGTCGGTCGCCACGGCGTCGATGGTGCCGTCGGCCAGCGCGGCGCGCAGCGCCTCGACGTCGGCCGCCCCGCGCAGCGGCGGGTTGCACTTGGCGTTGGTGTCGTACTTCGCGCAGGCCTCGTCGGTCAGCGTCAAATGGTGCGGCGTCACCTCGCAGCTCACGGGCAGCCCGCGCTTCTTGGCGGCCGCGATGAGCCGGATGGAATCGGCGCTGCTCACGTGCGCCACGTGGTAGCGGGCGCCCGTCAGCGCGCAGAGCTCCAGGTCGCGCGCGACCATCGCGGATTCGGCCGAGGTCGGCTGGGCGCGGATTCCGGCCCGCGTGGCGACCGGCCCCTCGTTCATGGCGCCGCCCGCCGAAAGCGAGAGGTCTTCGCAGTGCTGGATGATGGGCAGGTCGAAGGTGCGCGCGTACTCCATCGCCCGCCGCATGAGCTCCGCGTTCATCACCGGCTTGCCGTCGTCGGAGACCGCCACGCAGCCGGCCTCTTTCAGCTCGCCCATCTCGGCCAGCGACTCGCCCGCCAGTCCCTTGGTGATGGCGCCGATCGGGTAGACGCGCACGACGCCCACCTTGCGGGCGCGCTCGACGATCAGCTCGGTGACGGCGCGGTTGTCGTTGGGCGGCGTCGTGTTGGGCATGGCGCAGACGGCCGTGAAGCCGCCCGAGGCAGCCGCCCGCGTGCCGGTCGCGACGTCTTCCTTGTATTCCTGCCCGGGCTCGCGCAGGTGCGCGTGCAGATCGATGAGCCCCGGGACGACCCAGCGGCCGCGCGCGTCGACCACCTGCACGTCGCGGCCGCCCGTGCCGGCCAGGCCCGTTCCGATGCCGGCCACGACCCCGTCAACCAAGAACACGTCCGCCTCGGCGTCGAATCCCCGCCGAGGATCGATCACCCGGCCGCCGCGCAGAACGAGCTTCATTCTCCGGGGGCCTTTGATAGGTGGTTGAGGCCGGCCAGTCAACCGGTTTCGACCCCAGCGACGAACTCCCGCAGGCGCTCGAACCAGACCAGCTTGTGGGCGAACCCCGGGAAGCTGGCGTTGAGGCCGCTGGGGTTGGGGACCACGAACACGCGCGCGCCGGCGATCGTCTCGGGCTTGGCGCCCGCGCCCGGGGTCGAAGCCGCCTTCCCGAAGTAGAGGCCGTAGAGCGTCACGCCCACGAACGCCACCACGCCCGGGCGCCAGCGGGCGATCTTCTTGGCCAAAATGGCGCGTCCGGCCGCGATCTCCGCCCGCGTGAGCTCGGCGGCGGTGCGGGTCGTGCGCGCGCACAGGTTCGTGAGCGCGATCCCGAACTCGCCCAGCCGCTGATCCTCTTCGTACGGCAGCAGCACCGGCGTCAGCCCCGACGCGTGCAGCAGCCGCCAGAACGGGTTCCCGTTCCCCGCGAAGTGATGCCCGACCGTGCCCGAGCGCCGGCCCGGGTTGATCCCCACCAGCAGCAGCCGCGGCCGCCGCGGCGCGACGTCCTTCAGCCGCTGGAAGGACTCCCTACTCGGAGCCGCCTGCTTCGCCACCGGCCAGCAGGTACAGGATCGCCATGCGGATCGCGACGCCGCGCGCGACCTGGTCCAGGATCACCGCCCGCGGGCCGTCGGCGACGCCGGGGTCGATCTCGATACCGCGGTTCACGGGGCCGGGGTGCATGACGATCGCGTCGGGGTTCGCCAGCGCCAGGCGCCGCGCGTTGAGGCCGTAGTAACGCGAGTACTCGCGGGTGTTCGGGAACAGCGCGCCGCCGATCCGCTCTTTCTGGATCCGCAGCATCATGATGACGTCCGCGCCTTCCAGCGCCGGTTCCAGGCGGTCGTGCACGGTGACGCGCCCGGCGCCCATCTCTTCCAGCCCCGGCGCCAGCAGCGTGCGGGGGGCGACGATCCGGACGCGCGCGCCCAGCTTCGTCAGCGCCCAGATGTCGGAGCGCGCGACGCGGCTGTGCCGGATGTCGCCGCAGATGACGACGTTCAGCCCTTCGATGCTCCCCTTGTGCGCGCGGATGGTCGAGCAGTCCAGCAGCGCCTGGGTCGGGTGCTCGTGCGCGCCGTCGCCTGCGTTGACGACGGCGGCCTTGATGCGCGCAGCCAGCATCTCGGCGGCGCCCGCCTGCGCGTGGCGAACCACGACCACGTCGGGCGCCATCGCGTCCAGGTTGCGCGCGGTGTCGAGCAGCGTCTCGCCCTTCACCGTCGAGGATGACGACCCCGAGATGTTGACGGCGTCGGCCGACAGGCGCTTGGCCGCGATCTCGAACGACGTGCGCGTGCGCGTCGACGGCTCCAGGAACAGGTTGATGACCGTCTTGCCCCGCAGCGTGGGCACCTTCTTGATGGGGCGCTCGGCGATCTCCAGGAACCGCTCGCCCAGGTCCAGGATCGTCGTCAGCTCGTCCGGGGTGAGCGGCTCGATCCCCAGCAGGTGGCGATGCACGTAGCCGCTCATGAGCGCCGCTCCCGCAGGACGACGCGGTCGACCTCGCCGCGCTCGCCCAGGTGAACGCGCACGGATTCGGCCGGCGTCGTGTCGACGCGGATGCCGACGATGTCCGGCTGGATGGGCAGCTCGCGACGGCCGCGGTCGACCAGCGCGACCAGCTTCACGGCGCGAGGCCGGCCGTAGTCGGCCAGCACGTCCATCGCCGCCCGGACGGTGCGCCCCGTGTAAAGGACGTCGTCGACCAGCACGACAGTGCGCCCGTCAATCGGGGCCGGCAGGTCGGTGGGGCCGATCTCGGGCTTGGGAAGGCCGTGGAAGACATCGTCGCGGTAAAGCGAGATGTCGACGGCCCCCAGCAGCGGCTGCGGCTCGCCCGCCTGCACCATCAGGTCGCACAGGCGGTGGGCCAGATAGGCGCCGCCCGTGCGAACGCCGATCAGGTAGAGCGGCCGTTCGTCCCCGGGCACCATCTCGACCGTCTCCAGCGCCATCCGGCGCAGCGTGCGCATCAGGGCGGCCGCGTCCAGCAGCTCGCGGCGCTCGATCAGGTCGCGTTCGGGCGGGGGCTGGCGCGGCATCAGCGATTCCGTTCTTTCACAGGTAATAGCGCAGGGAAAGCGACGTCAGCGCGTTCCAGACGCTGCCGCCGCCGATGACGCCGACGCTCCAGACGTGGACGTTGGGCGCGGCCTCGTACTGGACGGCGGCGCCCGCCAGAAGGCCGATCGACAGCGCCGGCACGCCGATGAAGCCGAAGTGCAGCTCGGCCTCGAGCGCGGCCTGCAGGTCGAACATCACCGTGCTGGCCGTGTCGCCGCCCGCGGGACGGAACCAGAGAAAACCGACCTCCGGGCTGGCCAGGACGGACAGGTGGCGCCAGTTGGCGAGGAGCAGGCTGATGCCCACGACCGGGCCGACGCCGAAGTAGGTGTCCAGCGAGGCCGACCCCGACGAACCGCCGCCGGCGGCCAGCGCCAGCGCGCCGTTCAGCGCGAGGTTGCGCGACGTCCAGTAGCGCGCGCCCAGCGCGCCGACGTGGACGGTGCACGCCACGCCCGCGTCGGCGGCACAACCAAGGCCGGACCGCAGCGCCAGCGGAACGGGTCCGGTATCCAGGCGGCGCGCTGACACCCCCACCCGCCCGATGACGGCGTCGTGGTCCGACTGAACCGGGGCGGCGTCGCCCGTCGGGACGGGGGCCACACCGTGAACCGGAGCGGCCGCGGGCGGCGCCAGCGTCGCGGCGGCCGTGCTCGATGGCGCGGCGTCGGCGGGGGCCAGGGGCGCCGGGGATTCCGGCGGCGGCGCAGGCGCGGCTTCCGCGACCGCCGGCCGGGGCGCGACCGGCGACTGCGCGCGCGCCGGCGCGGCCACGAAACAGACCGCCGCCAGCGTCAGAATCGCCGCGCCGGCTCGCAACCTCAGTGGCATCCGCGTGCGCCGCACCGGCCTAGGTTCCGGTCTGCCCCAGGCAGATGTCGGCGGCAGCGGAACCACGCACCGGCGCGTCGCAGAAGTACCCCTCCGCCGACCGCAAGCAGCCGGCGCCCCCCGCGTCGGACCCGACGGCGCATCCGTCGTAGCAGGCGTTCAGCGGCGCGTCGGGACCGCCGCGCTGCGCACACACGCTGCCCAGGCCGGCGCAGCTGTCGACGCTGCCGGCGGTGGCGGTCGGTGAGCAGCCGAAGGTCTGACAGTACCCGTGCGGGAATCGACTTCCGGTCGAGCAGACGCCGCCCAGCTGGCAATCCGCATCGCCGGCGCAGGCGGAGCCGGGAACGGCGGCGCTGTTGTAGCAGAGACCGTGCGCCGTATCGCAGGCCGCGACCCCGCCCGCGACCGTCACCGCGCAGCTGGTCGGGTCGCACCCGGCCGCGCCGCGCGGGATGAACAGCGTCTGGCAGATGCCGACCACGACGTCGTCCGTGGGATCGGAGGCCGTGCCGTTGTTGTTCTGCACGAGCCGCGTGCAGGTCTGGTCGAGGCCACAGTCGCTGTTCACGGTGCAGGTCGACGAGCAGTAGGTCCGGTTCGACCCGCCCGGCAGCCCGAACAGCCGGTCGTAGCAGGCGCCGCTGCGGCACTCGGACGCGGCCGCGCAAGCCTGTCCGACGGTCTTGGTGCCCGGCGCCGGCTGGCAGGTGTAAAGGCCGGTGCGGCCGCCCGCGGCCACGCAGCCCTGCCCCGCCGGGCAGTCTCTCTCGCGCTTGCAGACGGTCGCCATGATCTTGGCCGCCGGCGCACACATGCCGACCCGGGCGGTCGAGCCGTTCGGCGCGGCGCCGGTCGCGATCTCGAGGCAGCTGGACGCCGACGGGCAGTCCCCGTCGTTGCGGCACATCGTGCTGCAGAACGGCTGGCCGGGAAAGTCGGGGGCAGCGATGCAGAGGGTGTCGTGCGCGCACTGCTTGCCGTCTGCGGGGTTGGCCGAGCAGGCGGCCCCGTACGGCAGCGCGGCCGAATTCGGGGCCACGCA
Source organism: Polyangia bacterium (assembly GCA_045802645.1). GTDB lineage: Bacteria > Myxococcota_A > Polyangia > Fen-1088 > Fen-1088 > JADGRB01. Next base: position 13,103 of record JBJMQQ010000137.1, on the reverse strand, counting down.
GTCCAGCTGGAAGGCGTCGCCGGTCGCCACCGGCTTGCCGACGACGCAGACGCGGCCCGCGTTGCAAAGCGAGTCGGCGCCGGATTGCGCGTAGCTGCTGGACGGCGTGGCCGCGATCGTCTGCAGCTGACCGCAGAAATTGATCGCGCACGGTCCGCCGCCCATCGCGTCGGTCGGGCAGTACGCGTCGACGACGTGGGCGTCGCGCGGGTGGTCGACCCCGGCGTCCGTCCCCTGGGACGGGCGTCCGCCTGCGGACGGGCTGGAGCAGCCCATCCCGGACAGACAGGCGAGGATTGCGAGCGAAACGCAGGTCGGAAGGCGAGTTAAAAGGCGCGTCAAGGTCGTGCGGATTATGCCAGCTTCCGGATGAGACAGGAACCGCTCAGCGCGTGTCATGATGAAGCCGTGCTGACCGACCCCACCGCGGCCGTCATCGTCATCGGCAACGAGATCCTGTCCGGCAAGGTCGACGATCAGAACGCGCGCTACTTGATCGGCCAGCTCCGCGCGCTGGGGGTGTCGCTGCGGCGGATCGAGGTGATTCCGGACGCCGTCGACGACATCGCCCGCACGGTGCGAACGCTGTCGTCCGCCGTCGACCACGTCTTCACGTCGGGCGGCGTCGGACCGACACACGACGACGTGACGTTGCAGGCGGTGGCGGCGGCCTTCGACATGCCGATCGCGCGCAACGCCGAGCTCGAGGGGCTGATGCGGGCGCGCTGGGGCGACGGCGTCCATCCGCGCGACCTGCGCATGGCCGACATCCCGGCCGGCGCGCGCCTGGAACACGGGCCCGGCGCCAGCGCGTCGACCTGGCCGGTCGTGGTCGTGCGGAACGTCTGGGTGCTGCCGGGTGTCCCGAGCATCTTCCGGCGCAAGTTCGAAGCCATCCGCGAGCTGTTCCGGGCGCGACCCATCCACGGGCGCGCGCTTTATTCGGTCGCCGACGAGGCCGACATCGCCGGGGCGCTGGACGAGACCGTGGCCCGCTTCCCGGCCGTCGACGTCGGCTCTTATCCCCAGGGTGAGGGCAGCCCCCACCGGGTGAAGGTCACGTTCGACAGCCGTGACCGCGCCCAGGTCGACGCCGCGCTGGATTTCCTGGCGGGCCGGCTCGGCCGCGCGGTCGGCCAGATCGACTGACTCGATCGGCCGCGTGGTAAAAGCCGCCATGGCCGAAGTTCCGCCTGGCGTCAAAGGCATGAACGACATCCTCCCGCCGGAGGTGTCGAAGTGGCAGTTCGTCGAAGAAAAAGCTCGTGGTGTGCTGGAGGCCTTCGCGTATCGCGAGGTCAGGACGCCGGTGCTGGAGTACACGCCGCTCTTCGTCCGCTCCGTCGGCGAAGTGACCGATGTCGTCGAAAAGCAGATGTACACGTTCGACGATCGCGACGGCCGGTCCGTCAGCTTGCGGCCCGAGGGGACCGCGTCCGCCGTGCGGGCGTACATCGAGCGCGCGCAGTGGAACCGCGAGCCGGTCACCCGCTGGTACTACATCGGCCCCATGTTCCGGCACGAACGCGCGCAGCGCGGCCGCCTGCGCCAGTTCCACCAGATTGGCGCCGAGCTGTTCGGCGTGGATGCCCCCTCGGCCGACGCCGAGACGATTGCCATGCTGGTCGCGATGCTCGTGGAGATGGGGCTGCCGGCTTCCGAGCTGCAGGTGAACCTCAACTCGCTGGGCGAGCCCGAAGAGCGCGCCGCTTACCGGGACGCGCTGGTGGCGTTTTACCGCGGGCACCTCGAGGTGCTGGACGAGGACTCGCGCCGGCGGCTGGAGACGAACCCGCTGCGTATCCTGGATTCGAAGAGCCCCGAGGTCGTGGCGCTGAACGCGAACGCCCCGGTCTTGCTCGACACGCTGGGGGAAAAGTCGCGCGCGCGCTTCGATGCCGTCCGCAAGCACCTGGACGCGCTGGGCGTGCGGCACGATCTGCACGCGCGCCTGGTCCGCGGCCTGGACTACTACACCGCGACCATCTTCGAGATCACGACCGCGGCCGGTGACCTGGGCGCCCAGAACACCATCTGCGGCGGCGGCCGCTACGACCGCCTCGTCGCGTCGCTGGGCGGCCCGTCGACGCCGGCCATCGGCTTCGCCCTGGGCGTCGAACGCGCCCTGCTGGCCATCGCCGAGCCCGCCGAGAACTACGAGCCGGCGGTCAGCGTCTTCTTCGCGCCCATGGACGAACCCGCCCTCGCCTACTGCCTGCCCCTGGCCCAAAAACTGCGCGCCGCCGGCATCCGCTGCGAGGTCGAACACCGCGGCGGCAGCATGAAGTCGCAAATGAAGCGCGCCGACAAACTACGCTCCCGCGTCGCCATCATCGTCGGCAGCAACGAGATCGCCTCGAATACCGTCACGCTGAAGGATCTGGCGAAGGGAAGCCAGAGCCAGATCCCGGTTACGGAGCTGACGGCGAAAATTCACCAGCTCCTGGACTGAATCCGCCCCGTCCTCGTGATCGTCCTCGTCCTCGTCGCCGTACGCGATCAGACGAGGACGAGGACGAGGACGATCACGAGGACGGGTGAGAGAGGGTGCTCGTCGCGGTGCGTACGCCGCCAAAAAGAACGGGCGCCCTCGGGTACTCCCCGAGGGCGCCGTTCACCCCAACACGACCGAGGAACCACCCTCGAGTCGCGCGGTCCCCGCCGGGTGTGAGCCCGGCAGGACCATCTTTTGACCAGCCCTACGTTGCGGGGCTGGGAACCACGACGCGGGCCGGAGCGGCGGCGACTGCCTCTTCCGGCATCGCGAAGCCGTGCGACGAGCCGACGAGCTCGGGGTAGGCCCCGCCGCCGTGCTCGTGCAGGTCGATGCCTTCCAGCTCGCCGTCTCTCGAGACGCGCAGGCCGACGGTGTACTTGGTCGCCAGCATCAGCACCATGGACACCGCGAACGTCGCCGCCGTGACCGCGGCGCTGCCGATCAGCTGCGCGACCAGCTGGTTGGTGCCACCGCCGTAAAAGAGGCCAGTGACCACCGCGCCCGCCGAGTTGTCGGCGCCCGTCGGCGTCGGCGCCCCGAACTGACCGGTCGCGAAGAGGCCCAGGGACAGCGTCCCCCAGATGCCGTTCGCCAGGTGGACGGCGCAGGCGCCGGCCGGGTCGTCGATGCGCAGGTACTCCATCAGGTCCACCCACAGCGCGCAGACCGGCCCCGCGACGGCGCCGATGATGATCGCGCCGAACGGCGAGACCCAGTAGCAGGGGCAGGTGATGGCGACCAGACCCGCCAGGAAGCCGTTCACTGTCATGCCCAGGTCCCACACCTTCGTGCGCGGGTAGGTCCAGAACATGGCCGACAGACCACCGGCGCAAGCGGCCAGCGTGGTGTTCGCGGCGACGCGGCCGATGCCGGCGGCGTCCATGGCGGACAGCGTGCTGCCCGGGTTGAAGCCGTACCACCCGAACCACAGGATGACACCGCCGACGGACGCGATGGTCAGGTCGTGCCCCGGCATCGCGCCGCCGCCGTCGCGCTTGAACTTGCGGCCGATGCGCGGCCCCAGGACGATGGCGCCGCACAGCGAAATCACGCCGCCGATCGTGTGGACCACCGTCGAGCCCGCGAAGTCGTGGAACGCCGCCGGGTGGATCGTGTTCAGCCAGCCGTCGGGGCCCCAGGCCCAGTGCCCGATGATCGGGTAGATGAAGCCGCTGACGCCGAAGCTGTACATGAGGTCGCCCACGAAGCTCGTGCGGCCGATCATGGCGCCCGAGGTCACCGTCGAGCAGGTGTCCGCGAAGGCGTACTGGAACAGGAAGAAGGTCAGCATCGAGACGCCCGTGCTGCCGTAGGTCTCGGGCGCGCCGTGCAGGAAGAAGAACTGGTGGCCGATGAAGCCGTTGCCGGCGCCGAACATGAACGCGAAGCCGAACGCCCAGAACAGCAGCCCACAGAGGCACGTGTCGACGATGCCCTCGAGAAGCACGTTCACCGTCTCGCGCGTCCGCGCGAAGCCCGCCTCCAGAAACATGAAGCCCGCCTGCATGAAGAACACGAGGAATGCCGTGATGAGCACCCACATGTTGTTCATCGGGTTCACGTAGGCCGGCGGAGCCGCCGCGTCCTCGGCAAAGGCCTTGTGCCCGAAGTAAGCCGGGATGCCCGCGATGATCAGAAACAGCAGCGCGAGCCCCAACGCCTTGCCGCCGAGGAGCGCGTAAAAGACGCGCCGCCTCTCGGCCGTTTTCATTCCTTCCATGAACCGCTTGATCACGATGTCCCTCCTGTTTGAGGCCCGGAGTTCTTTCGGGCCTGAGGTCCATCATGGCGGTCTTGGATTTCGCAATTATTTCGCGATGTACCTACTTATGTAACTACGCACACTTAGCTCACTTGGCGATCCGTAGGTCGGCAGCCTGCCTTGCGAAACGCCTGTGCTTACGGCGTTTTGCATGGCAACACGCCAGGTCACGGCGAGCTGAGCTTGCCCAGCTCGAAACCGTCGTGGAGCGCGCGGACGGCCAGCTCGGCGTACTTGGCGTCGATGACGCACGAGATCTTGATCTCGGACGTCGAGATGAGCTGAACCGCGATGTTCTCGTGCGCCAGGATCTCGAACATCTTCAGCGCGACGCCGGCGTGCGACCGCATGCCAACGCCGACCACCGACACCTTCGACAGGTTCGTCTCCGCGCGGATGTTTTCCGGCGAGCAGAGGTGGCCGCATTGCTTGACCAGCAGGTCGCGCGCGCGCGCCATGTCGGACGCCGGCAGCGTGAAGGTCAGATTCGTCCGCCCGCCCTCGACGTACGCCTGCACGATGACGTCGACGACGATCCCCGCCCCGGCCAGGGGCCGGAACACCATCGCCTGGATCCCGGCCTGATCCGAGATCCCGTGCATCGTGATCTTCGCCTCGTCGCGCGTCGCCGTGACTCCCGAGACCAGCACTGATTCCATGGCTTTTTCTTCCGGCACGACCCATGTCCCTTCGTTGTCGTTGAAGCTGGAACGCACGTGAATCGGGACGCTGAACTTCATCCCGAACTCGACCGAACGGATCTGCAGGACCTTGGCGCCCAGCGAGGCCAGCTCCAGCATCTCCTCGAAGCTGATGCGCCCGATCTTGCGCGCGTTCGGGACGATGTTCGGATCAGCGGTGTAGACGCCGTCGACGTCGGTGTAGATCTCGCAGACGTCGGCCTTCAGCGCGGCCGCGATCGCGACGCCCGACGTGTCCGAGCCGCCGCGCCCCAGCGTCGTGATGTTCCCCTGCGCGTCGACGCCCTGGAACCCGGCGATGACCGCGATCTTGCCGGCCTTCAGCGCGTCGGCGATCGCGCGGCCGTCGATCTCCTTGATGCGCGCACGGGCAAATGCGCTGTCGGTCAGGACGCGCACCTGGTGGCCCAGCAGCGACACGGCGGTGCCGCCTTCGGCCTGGATCGCCAGGGCCACCAGACCGACGCTCACCTGCTCGCCCGTGGAGGCGATGACGTCCAGCTCGCGCTCGTCCGGCAGATCGCTGATCTGCTTGGCGAGGCCCAGCAGTCGGTTCGTCTCGCCCGACATCGCCGAAACGATGACGACCACGTCGTGGCCCTGACGTTGGGTCGCCAAGCAGCGTCGCGCGACGGCGCGCATGCGCTCGATGGTGCCGACCGATGTTCCCCCGTATTTCTGAACGATGAGCAAGGCGCGACAATTTCCACTGCCGGCGCCCTGCCGTCAAGGTAGACAGAGGCATGGCTGAGGCGCTGGAGGTCCACGTCACGCTGCCGAACACCGAGGCCGCCCGCGCCCTGGGCCGGACCTTGGTCGAGGAGCGGCTGGCGGCCTGCGTGAACGTCGTTCCCGGCGTGGTGTCGATCTACAGCTGGGAGGGGACGATTCACGAGGACGGCGAGGTGCTGTGCCTCGTCAAGACCGCGCCCGAGTGCTTCGAGAAGCTCCGGGCCCGGATCCTCGAGCTGCACCCCTACGAAGTCCCCGAGGTGCTCGCGTTCGCCGTCGACGACGGCAGCCGCGACTATCTCGACTGGCTGCGGCGCAACACGCGCACGGAATGAGGGTCTTCTACGGGAAAACGACCTGCACCGGTGTCCCTGTCGCGTCGGTCGGCGGCAGGGCCACCCCCGCCCTCGCCCACACCTCGTACGCGTCGTCGCGGTAGACGCGCGTCAGGTCCGTGGCGCCTGGCAGTACGCGCGCGAGCGGCTCATCGCGCGCCACCAGCACCACGTCGGGGGCGTACCCGGCGAGGACCTGTTGCCACCCGGGGCGGGCGCCGTGAATCGTCCGGTCCTCGTACAGCGCCTCCTCGGGGTACGCGACCTCATAGCGGCCGTCGAAGCTGACGCGCACCGCCGGGTACAGCTTCCAGATCACGAACCCGCCGTTCATGAAGGTGGTGACGGCTCGGCCGCGAAACCCCGTGCGCGCCAGGTAGGCAGCGGCGCCGGCCGGGTAAACGACGGGCCCGACGCCGAGATCGCTCGCCTGCGCGGGAACGCGCAGCGTGAAGGGGTGCTGAGGCAGCGCGACCGCGACAAGACCGACGCCAGCCGCCACCGCCGCAACGGCCACGACGCGCGCGACCCGGCGCCGAGCGACGGCCGCATCCAGCAGCCCGCCGAGCGGAGTCGTCGCCAGCCAGCCGGGCACCGCGCAGAACCAGGCCATCGCGAAGAGCGCCGCGTGACGCTCGTGCCGCCAGCCGGCCCAGGCGGTGGCCAGCACGAACGGCAGCCCCGGGCACGCACGCGGTCCACGGCGAACCACCGCGTAGAGCAGCAGCAGGACCGCCAGCCCGAACGCCGCCAGCCCCAGCGCGTAGGCGCTATGCACCAGCGGCGCCCACTCCGCGATCATGTGGCGGGGGAACGTGATGCTGCGCCACCAGCCCGCGAAGTAGTCGCGCCCGTACGGCGTCAGCCCCATGAGGCCGGGGACGGCGACCACCCCCGCGGCGAGGTGCCACCAGGGCCGCCGCCGCAGCGCCTGTTCGCCGGCGTGCAGCGCGACGGCGATCGCCCCGATGATCCAACCGCCGTGCAGGTTGATCCAGAGCACCGCGACGGGGAGCCAGACCAGCAGGAAGCGCCCCCGCCTTGGATGCTCTCGATCCGCGTCGATCGTGCCGAGTACGACGGCCAGCAACAGCATGGTGTAGAGGCCGGCGCGAATGGTCGTGAACGCCATCGCCGCCAGCAGCGCGGCGGGCCCCGCGCAGAAGGCCACCACGGTCGCCGAAGCGCGCCGGGCGGCCGTGCGCACCGCCACGACCACGACGGCGGTCGAGATCAGCCAGCGCGCCGCCATGACGCCGCCCGCGCCCAGCTTGGTCGAAAGCAGGTAGAGCACGGCGCCTGCGCCCCATTCGTGATGCACCGCCGGCGCGACGGTCGGCGTGAAGGCGAACGTGTCCACGTGCGGCATCGTTCCCGTCCACAGCCATTCGCGGAACAGCGCCATCTCGTGGAACCCGTCCGGGTCGAAGAATCCCTGCGGGGTGATGCGCTCGAACAGCAGCGCCCCGAAGCAGAACGCCAGGGCGACGATCAGCCAGGAACCCTCGGAGGGTTCCTTGGACCTCCCGCGACGACTCCGCTGGGCAAAGCCCAGCTCCGTCAACGCGGACCGCAGCAGGTCCCAGCCGCGCCGACTGCCGGTCATGGGCGACGTGCCTTCAATACCTGCACCGCCTCGCGCGCGGCGGCGGCCACCATCGGCTCCGTGTCACGGCGGGCGGCCTGCTCCAGCGCGGGTACCGCGGCGCGGTCGCCGATGGCGGCCGGCGCGCGGGCCGCGGCGGCGCGGACCGGCACGTACGCGTCGCCGCGCAGGCGCTCGACGAGTGCGGCGCCCGCGGCCGGATCGCCGATCGCCCCCAGCGCCTCGACCATCTCGCGGCGGTTCTGCACCTCGTCGAGGTGCTTCAGCAGGATCGGCACGGCGCGCCGATCGCGCAGGTTCCCCAGCGTGACGACGATGGCCCGGCAGAGCAGGACGTCCTCGTGCGCGTCCAGCGCGCCGGCCAGGACGTCGAGACCGCTGCCGTCGCCGGCGGCGGCCAGAGCCAGCGCGGCGCGGACCCGCAGCCCCGCCCCGCCCTGGTCGCGGGCGGACCCGGCATCCGGCGAGGCGGATCGGGCGATCTCCTGGACCCGCGCGCGCCGCGAGACGTCGCCCACCCGCGCCGCGCCGACGGTCGCCCAGTCGGCGATGGCGGGGTCCGGATCGGCGGTCGCGCGCTGCAGCGCGGGCGCCGTCGCGGGCTGGGGCGGCAGCTCGACCAGCAAACGGGCCGCCTCGCGCCGCTCGGCGACGGGCGCGGGCGACGCGAGCAGGCTCGCCAGCTCCCCGGCGGCGGACGCGTCGCCGAGGCGGCCTCTCTCGATCGCACGCGAGGTCGTTCCGGCCGCGAGCTCCCCGCCCGACCCCGGCTCGAACGTCAGGTGCGCGTCCAGCCACCGGTCCAGCAACCCGCGCAGGAACGCGACGCGGCCGGGCCGCTCGTCGGCCAGGTTGCGCTTTTCGTGCGGGTCGGCGGTGAGGTCGTAATAGGCGCACAGCCCCTGGCGCATGTCGCAGATCAGTTTTTCGCCGCCGAGCGAGACCATGCGGCGGTCCTCGAGCTCGGCGAACGCGGGGGGCAGGCGCGCCGCCGGCGCCGGGGGCGACCCCAACCACGGACCGAGGTCGGTCCCACGCATGCGCGCCGGCACCGGGATGTCGAGGAGGTTCAGCACCGTCGGCGTGACGTCGATCAGCTGGACCTGCCCGTCGACGACGTGGGGCGGCAGCCCGGGGATCGAAACGATCAACGGGATGTGCAGCTGCTCTTCGTACAAGGACGAACCGTGGTACCGGCCGCCGTGCTCCTCGAACTCCTCGCCGTGGTCGGCGGCCACGATCACGATGGTGTCGGGCCGCCGCGCGCGCACCTCCCGCACCAGCCGCCCCACGGCGGCGTCCGTGTACGCGATCTCGCTGTCGTAGCGGTCGACGTCGCCGCCGCCGAACGCGAAGCCGTCGTGCGCGACGTACGGCTCGTGCGGTTCGAAGAAGTGGACCCACACGAACGCGCGCTTCGGCTTGACCTGGTCGTAGTACGCCAGCAGCTGGTCGACGCGGCGCTGGGCGTCGATGTACTCGAACTTCACGTACTCGAAGTCGAAGTTGGTGTCGGCGAACGCCTTCAGCTTGTCGGAGTCGATGAAGAAAACGGCCGGCGGATAGAAGGCGGCCGTCTTCCACCCGAACTGGCGCAGGACGGCGGCGGCGGTGTCGTGCCGCTCGCCGGGCGCGAGGCGCACCATGGTCGGGAAGTACTTCGAGGTCAGCATCGACGAAACCGAGAACGACGTGTGCGGCGCCTGCGAGTAGGCCCGCGTGAAGCGAACGCCCTCGCGCGCCAGCGCGTCGAGATTGGGCGTCGTCGGGCGCGCGTACCCGTAGGCGCCCACGTGGTCGGCCCGCAAGGCGTCGATCGTGATCACGAGGACGTCGGCCTCGCGCCGGCGCGGTCCGTCGGGCAGCGGCGCCAGCGCGATCGGGGCGTGCTCGGCCGGCGTCGCCGACCCGGGTGCCGTGGCGCGCACCAGCGACGGCGCGACCCGCAGCGCGACGGACACCAGCGCCGTCCTCTCCGAGGCGGCGTAGCGCAGCACCTGGCTGCTCCGCAGGCCGGCGACGGACGCGAACCCCGCGGCGATCGCGCCCGCGACCAGGACCCCCGCCAGCCACCGGCGCGGGCGGCGCCAGACGAGGCGCGCGGCGGCGACGGCCGCGACCAGCGTCACCGCCGCCAGCGTCTGGTGGAACCAGAGATAGAGGCGCGGCAGGACGGCGCGGTTGGCCAGCTGGGCCCCCAGCGCAACCAACACGCAGGCCGCGACCGCCACCCGCGACGTGCCTGGGCGATCGAGCGCGCGCGCATACCGGCGCGCGACGAGGAAGGTTGCGGCGACCCCCGCCGCGGCCAGCAACACCGAGATCGCCTGATGTCCCGGCAAGGAGGCCGCGAGGTGCCCCCTGAACATGGCGAACGCGTCCGTCACCAGCACCGGGGCGGCCACCAGCGCGGCCAGGCCCGCGCCCGTGCGGCTCGGATCGCGGGTGCGCCCGGCAACGGCGCTGCCCAGCGCGGCCACGATGCCCAATACGCCCCCCGCCCAGGCGAGCAAGCCGGCGTCGATCGCGATCAGCCGCAGGGCCTTGCCCACCGATAGCCCGCCGATGCCGCCCGACACCGACCAGACGGCGTCGACCAGGCCCGCCAGCGCGCCGCCTGCCACACCGGCGACAATCCACGCGCCGATTCGCGCGCGCCGCTCGGGGGGTAGCTCGGCGGGCACGCTCACCCCGCCTCCGCCGCGAACCCGACGGTCCCGGCTTCGCGCAACGCGCGGCCCAGGCGCGCGTGCTCCGGGTGCGCCAGCCGTGGGTCCCGCTGCAGGATCGCCTCCGCCTCGGACCGGGCGGCGCGAAACAGCTCGGCGACCGTGGCGAGATCGTCCTCCGCCGCCGCGCCGCCCACCACGGAGGCCCCCGCTTGTTCGGTCCCCAGGAGATCACCAAACCCGCGCTGCGCCAGGTCGGCCTCGGCCAGGCGGAAACCGTCGTCCAGCGCGGCCAGCTGTTCGAGGCGCGCCATGCCCGCGCTGGCTGGGACCAGGCCCTCGGACGCCAGCAGGAAGCAGAGCCCCGGCTGCGTCCCGCGCCCCACCCGCCCGCGCAACTGATGAAGCTGCGCGAGGCCCAGCTTGTCGGCGTCCTCGATCAACATGACCGTCGCGGCCGGCACGTCGATGCCCAGCTCGACGACGGTCGTCGCGACCAGGACGGGCGTGTCACCGGCGGCGAACGCGCGCAGCGCCCGCTCCTTGGCGACGGGGCCCAGCGCGCCGTGCAGCAGGCCAACCCGCACGGGCGCCAGCGTGCGCGCCAGGCGGGCATGGGCCGCCAGCGCGGTGACCGCCCCGGCCCGGCGCGCCTCTTCCCGGACCGGACAGACGACGAAGGCCTGCTGGCCGCTGCCGATCGCGTCGCGCAAGCGATCCCACGCCGCAGCCCGCAAGGCCGGCGTGGCGCAGACCAGCGCGGGCGCCGTCTGCCGCCCGGGCGGCCGCTCGGTCAGGAAGCTCGCGTCCAGGTCGCCGTGCAGCACCAGCGCCAGCGAACGCGGAATCGGCGTGGCCGACATCGCCAGAAGGTGGGCATGCCCCGAAAGACGCGCCCGCTGGGCCACGCCGAACCGGTGCTGCTCGTCGACGATCGCCAGCCCCACGCGCGCCTGGGCCAGCCCCGCGGTCAGCAACGCATGTGTCCCGACCAGCAGATCCAGCTCGCCTGCGTCCCAGGCTGCGACGGCTGCCGCGCGGGCACGGGCGGGCATGCCGCCGGTCAGTGCCGCCGTCCGCAGCCGGGCCGCGCCCGCCCACGTGGCGAGCGCGCGCGCCTGCTGCTCGGCGAGGACCTCCGTCGGTACCATCATCAGCGTCCCGGCGCCGGTGGCGGCGACCAGCGCGGCGGCGATGAACGCAACCGCGGTCTTGCCACTGCCCGTGTCCCCGACCAGCAGTCGCCGCATGGGGCGGCCGCCGGAAAGATCAACCGCGATCTCGTCGGCGGCCCGGACCTGCGCCGCCGTGAGCTGGAACGGCAGCGACGCCACCGCCCGGGACCGCGCTTCCGCGACCTGCGCGGCCGTCAGCGTCCAGGCCGGACGTGGGTCCGCCGCGCGTTGCGCGGCAAGCGCCAGCTGCGCCACGAACGCCCGCTCGAACAGGACGCGGCGGCGGGCCGGCGCCGTACCCGCGAGATCGTCCGAGGGCGCGTGCAGCGTGCGTAGCGCCTCGCCGAGCAGCGGCAGACCGAGCGCGCGCAGCGCCTGCTCCGGCGCCAGATCCGCGGTCCCGCCCGCCTCGACGGCCGCCAGCGCCGCCGCGCGGACCCGTTCCAGCGTGCGGCCGGGCACGCCGGGGATCTGTCCGTACCGCGGCCGGATCCCCAGCCCGGCGCCGCCCCGCGCCAGCAGCGCCGCGGTGACCACGGACGGCTGCAGCAGCTCGCGCGTGCCGTCCCGGGCCGTGTGCAGCGCACCCGCCACCGCGACCGAGGCGCCCTTCGGAAAGGCGCGCGCCATCCCGCCGGGCGCGCGGAACCAGCGCGCGCGGACGGTCGCCCCTTCGTCGTCGACCAGGACGTCCAGCAGCCGGCGGGGAAAAATGTGCAGGCGCTTCACGACCCCGCGCACCAGCACCGCCGTGCCGTCCGGGAGGTCGGCCAGCGCGGCGACCGGCGTCACCCGCCGCAGATCCTCGTATGTCCGCGGGAGCCGCAGCAGCAGGTCGCGCGCCGTGCGCACCCCCAGCGCCTCGAGCCGCCCTCGCGTGACCGGCCCCGCCCCGGGCAGCCCCGCAAGCGGGAGTGACTCAGCGCTTGAAGGTGAAGCGGAGCTCGTAGTCACAGAGGTGGAACACGTCACCTTCTTCGATGCGCTTGTTGTCGATGCGCATCCCTTTGAAGTCGATGCCGTTGGTCGATCCGAGGTCCTTGATGAAATAGGTTCCATTCCGCCGGATGACCGCCGCGTGCTTGCGCGAGATGTTGCCGTCCTTGATGGGCAGGTCGGACGACTTGCTGCCGCGCCCGATGATGAACTGCTCCTTGTCGATCCGGTACTTTTGGTTGTCGAACACCAGGTAGACGGGCGGCGGCGCCGCACCCGTCGGCGCCCCGTCGTACGCGAGCTGGCCACCCGCGTGCGGGTGCGGCGGCGGCGTGACCGGCCCGTCGAGCATGTGCAGCCCGCTCGGCTGCGGCACCCGAGGGGCAAACCGCGATCGGGACGGCGTCGGCATCGCCGGGGGCAACGGCGGCGGAAGCGGCGGCGCGAGCGGCGGCGCCGCCAGCGCCGTCGAGGCGATCGCCGGCGTCGGGCGGCGCAGCGGATAGTCCTCCGATTCATCATCGGCCTCCCCGTCGCGCTCGGAGGACGCATCGGGCGGCGGCGTCGGTTGTCCTTCCGACAGCGCGCTGATGCCCGTCTGGTAGCCGGACAGCTGGGCGTACGCTTCCATCGCCTCGGCGATGACTTCGTCGATCTCCTTTTCCTGATCCTCCGCCATTCGGCGAAAGG
>JBJMQQ010000136.1:0-7089 GCA_045802645.1 Polyangia bacterium | reverse complement strand
TGAAGGCGCTGGACGCCGTCCGCGTCGAATAGAAAATCGGGAATCCCAGATCCGTCGCACCCGCGGGCGCCCGGCGCCACCAGTAGAGAAACGCCACCGCCCCGGACGCCTTGTGCGTCTCGGGATCGTGGAACGCGAACGTGCCCAGGAGCGGCACGGCCCAGTTGCCGCCGGCCGAGGCGTAAAACAGCGGCATCAGCCCGAACCCGCTGCCGCGCGCGTCGTGCGTGTAAACCGCCAGCGTCACCCAGGTGACGGTGCTGCGCTGCAGCCGGTCCTCGAAGTGCCAGTAGAACGGCGCAACGATTCTCGTCTCGGACGACGGGCTCCAGTAATGCCAGTACACCGGCGCGACCACCGTGTATCCGGGGTTCGACTTGCGCGCCCAGTACAGCAGCAGCGCCTCGCGAAACGCGCCGTCCCGGTAATAAAGATAAAGGACGTTGGTCCGGATCTGGATGGGCTTGCACGCGCCCGCCTCGCAGATGTTCTCCCCCCCACAATCCTCATCGCGCTGACACCGCTGCGCAGGAGCCGCAGGAGCGGGCGCCGGCTCATTGGCCGCGAGCTTCCGAAACGGGTTCAGCTTGACCGGGTGGGATCCCCAAACCGGATCGATCGCGCCCTTCGCCCAGGCGCTGGAGCCCAGACAAACGAGTACCGCGGCGATGAAGAGGACGCGCTTATTCAATGCCGAGTCACGCCCCCGCTATTGCGGAGGCAACATTTTCCATTCGCCGTTTTCGCGGACGAAGGCGACCTCGCCGGTGTCGCTCTCATCGCCCTTCTGGCGGAGGACCTTCAAGGTGGCGGTGTCGCCCTTGGTCTTGGACTCCTTGATCTGGAACTTGGTCCCCTCGATCTCCTTCTGCATCTTCTTCATGCCGTCCTGCGCCTGCCCCAGGCCCATCTGCGTGGCCAGCATCCCCTGGTACATGAGGGCGTAGCAGTCGATGACCTTCTCGCTGGCCCCTTCGGTCAGGGCCTTGCGCCAGCGGTCGAAGGTCTTTTCCGGCGTCGAGAACTCGGGGCGCGCGGGCGGCGTCTGGAAGCTGATGGCGCGGATCTTCTCGCGCGGCAGCTTCATCGTCTGACCGTTCGTCTCGACGGTGTAGATCCCGTCGTAGTAGTGGACGATCTTCGCGTTCAGCTTGGTCTTGTCGACCAGCTCGATTGTCTCCGCCTGCGCCACGCCGGCAGCCAGCACCAGCGCCGTCGCGACGGCCACCTTCTTGTAATCAAAGCCCAGCATCGTGCCGTCGATTCGACCGCGCAGGCCTAGATCGAGATGCCTGGCGCCGGGAACTTGCGCGTCAGCTCGTGGACTTCGCCCAGCACCTTGGCGGCCGTTTCGTCGGTCGGGTCGGACACGACCCGGTCCATCCAGGCGGCGATCTGCTTCATCTCGGGCTCGCCCATGCCGCGGCTCGAAACGGCCGGCGACCCGAGGCGGATCCCGGACGGGTCGAACGGCTTGCGGGTGTCGTACGGGACCGAGTTGTAGTTCAGCTCGATGCCGGCCTTGTCGAGAGCGCGCGCGGCGACCTTGCCCGGCACCTTCTTGCTGGTGAGGTCGATGAGGATCAGGTGATTGTCGGTGCCGCCGGACACGACGTCGAACCCGCGCGCCATCAGCTCGGCGGCCAGCGCCCGGGCGTTGTCGACCACGCGCTTCGCGTACGCCTTGAACGACGGCTGCGCCGCCTCCTTGAGGGCGACGGCCAGCGCCGCCGTGTTGTGCACGTGCGGGCCGCCCTGCAATCCCGGAAACACGGCCCGGTCGATCACCTGCGCGTGCTCGGTCCGGCACAGGATCATGCCGCCGCGCGGGCCGCGCAGCGTCTTGTGCGTCGTGGTCGTCACCACGTCCGCGTGCGGGACGGGCGAGGGGTGCACGCCGCCCGCGACCAGGCCGGCGATGTGCGCGATGTCCGCGCAAAACCGGGCGCCCACGTCGCGCGCGATCGAGGCCATCGTCTCGAAGTCCCAGAGCCGCGAGTAGGCCGTTCCGCCCGCCCACAGCAGCGCCGGGCGTTCCTTCTTGGCCAGGTCGCGGATCTCGTCGTAATCCAACCGGCCTGTGTCCTTGCGCACACCGTACTGGACCGGCGTGAAGAACTTGCCCGTGATGGACACGTTCCAGCCGTGGGTCAGGTGTCCCCCCATCGGGAGCGCCAACCCCATCACCTTGTCGCCCGGCTTCAAAAACGCGAGGTAGACGGCCAGATTGGCCGGCGAGCCCGAGTAGGGCTGGACGTTGGCGTGGGCGGCCCCGAACAGCCCCTTGGCGCGCTCGATGGTCAGCGACTCGAGAGGATCGACGAAGTCCTGCCCCTCGTAGTAGCGCTTGCCCGGGTAACCCTCGCTGTACTTGTTGGTGAAGACCGTTCCCGAGGCTTCCAGGACCGCCTTCGAGACATAGTTCTCGGAAGGGATCAGGCGGATCTTTTCGGCCTGCCGCCGCTCCTCGGCCCGACAGAGCTCGAAGACCTCGGGATCGCTCGTCGAAAGCGGGTCGTTCATGGCAGCGGAACCTAGTCTCCCGGGCGGGCGTTCGTCAATGGATCTCCCCGGTTTCGGACTTAGATCCACGGTTGTGGTAATTGCTACGGAAATGCGGCATCTATCAGGGGCGAAATGCACACATTGCGCGGCGCGCTGATCGGCTACGGCTTCATCATGGAGAAGGGGCACGCCGCGGGGTACCGCCAGCGCGCCGAAAAGATGGGTGCCGAGGCCGGCGCCGGCTCCGGCGGCGACGTCGAGATCGTCGCGATCGCGGACGTGTCACCGGACCGCCGCGCCGCCGCGCAGGCCGCCTGGCCCAACGCGCGCATCTACGCGGACCATCGCGCGCTGCTGGACGCCGAGGCCGCGAATCTGGATTTCGTCGACGTGGCGACGCCGCCGTCGGACCACGCGACCGTGGCGCTCGACGCGCTCTCGCGCGGGTTGCACGTCCTGTGCGAAAAGCCGCTGGCCGCCACGCTGGAAGAGGCGCGCGCGATGTTGCGCCAGGCGATGGCGTCCGAGCGCGTGCTTTACCCGTGCCACAACTACAAGCACGCGCCCGTCATCAAGACGGTGCGGAACGTGCTGGCGTCCGGGCGTATCGGCAAGGTGCACCTGGTCACGCTGCAGACGTTCCGCAACACGCACGCCAAGGGGGTCACGACGTGGCGGACCGACTGGCGTCGCGAGCGCCGCTACTCCGGCGGCGGTATCGCGATGGACCACGGCAGCCACACGTTCTACCTGGCGTTCGAGTGGCTGGGGGCCTATCCGGTCGCCATCAGCGCGCGCACGGCGACGCTGGGGCCCTACGACACCGAGGACGACTTCTCGTGCAACCTGCGGTTCCCGACGGGGATCGCGTCGGCGCACTTGTCCTGGAACGCGGGCGTACGCAAGGTGCTCTACACCGTGCACGGTGATCGCGGCGCCATCCGCGTCGAGGACGACGACGTCGAGGTTGCCGTGCAAGAGCGGGGCGCCGGCGGCGCGACGGGGTGGGCCTTCGAACGCCAGGCGATCTCGTCTGACTGGATGGACTCCAGCCACGTCACCTGGTTCAACTCGATGTTCGACGACTTCAAGACGGCGATCGCCCGCGGCGAGTACGTCGGGCGCGAAGCCGAAGAATCGTTCCGCTGCGTTCAGCTGATCACGACGGCCTACGCTTCGGCCCGCGACGGCGGGCGCGAGTTGCCGCTGGACGGGCTGGCGGCGCTGGATGCCGACGAGGTGTCGGTGACCCGCACAGCGCGCAACCAGCGGAGCCGGGCCTCGCGGGGCTGAGGAGCACATCCATGGCCGACCTGACCATTTCCATCGTCGCGACGTCGCTGTTTGCGTTGCTGTCGATCACCTACGCCGTCCGGTCGGCGGTGATCGGCCGCGTGCGGCATCGGCGCACCGAGTCCGACGGCGGCAGCCTGTTCCTGAAGAAGCCCGTCATGGAGATGGTCTACTGGGTTCTGGAGCCGCTCATCGACCTGTTCGCGGCGCTGCACATCACGCCGAACATGGTGACGATCGGGTCGCTGGTCCCGGCGGCGGCCGCCGGTGTTGCCCTGGGGTTCGGCTGGTTCGGTCTGGCTGGCGTGCTGGCGATCCTGGCTGCGTTCGGCGACATCATCGACGGCCTGCTGGCGCGCAAGACGGGGCAGTCCTCGGACGCCGGTGAGGTGGTTGATGCCGCCGTCGATCGTTACGGCGAGCTCTTCTTCTTTGCGGGGCTGGTCTACTACTACCGCGGACACGACCAGGTTCTGTTCATCGTGCTGGCGGCGCTGGCCGGGGCGTTCATGGTCAGCTACTCGACCGCCAAGGCGGAGGCGATGCACGTCGATCCGCCGCGCGGCGCGATGCGCCGGGGCGAGCGCGCCGCCTACCTGCTCACCGGGTCGTCGCTGACACCCATCTGCAGCACGCTGTTCGCCGGGTCGCCGTCCCTGGCCTTGCGCGAGCTGCCGATCATCTTGTCGCTGACGGTCGTCGCCGTCGTCTCCAATGTCTCGGTGGTGCAGCGCCTGTCCGCGGTCGCCGCGGCGCTGCGCGCGCGTGAAAAGGCTGCCCGGGACGCCTTCGACGCGCAGGACGCGATCGTCACGAAGCCCGACGTCCCCGTCGGGACGGTCTAGCAGCACCTTTGGGCAGCGAAGCACCAGCGGCCTCCGCCGCGCCGCGCGGCTGGCGGCAGTGGGGGCGCCACCACACGGTCGCGCTGGTCGCGACCGTCATCGACTACCTGGTCATGGTGGCGTGCGTCGAGATCGGCGATCTCAACGCCGTTGCCGCGACGCCGGTGGCGGCGCTGGCGGGCGCAATCGTCAGCTTCACGATGAACCGCTGGTACACGTACAGGACCCGCGACCAGCCGGCGACCGGACAGGCGTGGCGATACGGGATCGTGTCGCTGGCCAGCTTGGCGCTGAACACCGCGGGCGAGTATTTCTTCCACGTGATCCTGCGCATCGAGTATTTCTTGGCGCGCGTGATCACGTCCGTGATCGTGAGCAACGCCTGGAACTACCCGATGCAGCGATACTTCGTGTTCTCGACGCGAACCGCCGCAAACGACACGAGCCCATGAACCACTCGCAGCCGAAGAATCAAAAGGCGGTCCTCAAGACCGCGGTGCCGGGTCCCGAGAGCCGCGCCTTGCGCGCGCGCGAAGACGTCCACGCGGCGCCCGGCCTGCAGGGCTACGCCGTGATGGCGGGAATCGTCGTCGACGAGGGGCAGGGGAGCGCGGTCACCGACGTCGACGGGAACACCTATCTCGACTTCATCGGCGGCATCAACGTCAACGCGCTGGGGCACAGCCACCCGACCTGGGTCAAAGCCGTGCAGGACCAGGCGGCCAAAGCGTCGGTCGGTTCGTTCACCTCGCGCGCGCGCGTCGAGCTGTCGGAGCGTCTGGGCGCGCAGCCGCCCGCGCCGGGCGTGCACCGACTGCAGCTCTACTCGGGCGGCGCCGAGGCAGTCGAGAGCGCGCTGCGCCTGACCAAGTGCGCGACTGGCAAGTACGAGTTCGTCAGCTTCTGGGGCGGCTTTCACGGCAAGACCATGGGCGCGCTGTCGCTGATGGGCTCGACCTTCAAGGACAAGCTCGGCCCGATGGTCCCGGGCGCGCACCAGGTCCCGTACGCCGACTGCTACCGGTGCCCGGTGAACCTGACCTACCCCAGCTGCGGGGTGGCCTGCGCCGACATCGCGCGCAAGCAGGTGAAGATCGCCAGCGCCGGCGAGGTCGCCGCGGTGATTGTCGAGCCGATGCAGGGGACCGCCGGCAACGTGATTCCGCCGAAGGAGTTCCTGCCCGCCGTTCGGTCGATGGCCGACGATCTGGGGGCGCTGCTGATCGTCGACGAGATGATCACGGGGCTGGGGCGGACCGGCAAGCGGTGGGGTGTCGACCACACCGGGGTGCGGCCGGACGTCGTGACGATCGGCAAGGCGTTCGGCGGCGGATTTCCGCTGTCGGGGCTGCTCACCACCGACGAGATTGCGCAGGCCAAGCCCTGGGGAAACCCGTCGGGCTCGTCGTCCAGCTACGGCGGCAACCCGCTGGCCGCCGCGGCCGGCGCGGCCGCCCTGCGGATCATCGACGAGGAGAACCTGACCGAGAACGCGCGCGTCGTGGGCGGCGTCCTCAAGCGCGAGCTGGAGGCGTTCGTCGACCGCTATCCGTTCGTCGGATTCGTCGACGGCGTGGGGCTTCTGATTCGGATGGAGCTGGTCTCCGACAAGAAGACCAAGGCGCCGCTGCCCCGCCGCGTGACCGAGCGCATCTTCAATGAGGCGGTCCGCCGCGGGCTCCTCACCATGGCCTACGCGGCCAGCTTCCGGATCCAGCCGGCGCTGACGATCGACGAGGCGACCGCGCGCAACGGCGTGGCCATCCTGCGCGAAGTGTTCGACTGGGTCGAACGCGAGCGCGTCTGGCAGTCGTGAGCAGGGCGACGACCGCGCCGGCGGCGCCGCCGCCGCCGCTGCGAGGCGCCGCCGACATCACGGCCCACGTGCTCTCGGTCTGGTTCGGTTGCGGCCACGTCCCGATCGCGCCCGGGACCGCCGGAACGCTGGGCGCGATCCCGCTTTACCTGCTGCTGCGCCCGCACGGGCCGGTGGCGGTTGCCATTGCGGCGGCGGTCGTGACGATCGTCGGCATCTGGGCGTCTGGCCGCGTCGAGCGACGCCTGGGGATCGAGGACCCCCAGATCGTCTGCATCGACGAGGTCGCCGGCGTGCTGGTCACCTGGATCGTCGCCCCCCCAACGACGCGCGCCCTGGTCGTCGGCTTCATCGCTTTCCGTCTCTTCGACCAACTAAAACCCTGGCCCGCCCGCACGGCCGAACGCCTCCCCGGCGGCCCCGGTATCATGGGGGACGACGTCGTCGCCGGGCTCTGGGGCTGCGCCGTGCTCCTCGCCGGCCGTCATTTCGGCCTGCTTTGAAGTGCGAACCCTCGGAGGGGTTCTAAACCCTCCCACAGCCCGTCGTCGACAAATGTAAGCGGCGGTAGTCGCCGCTGCACCTCGCGGGTTGCGCGGTGATCGCGGTCGTCGAACCTCAACAAGCGGC
>JBJMQQ010000135.1:0-8874 GCA_045802645.1 Polyangia bacterium | reverse complement strand
TGGCACCGGCAAGCATTACACGGTCGGCGTCGCCAGCGGCAGCATCACACTCACTGGTGCGAACGGGAATGCAATCGAGATCTTTGATGAGTCCGGCAACAGCTTGGGCGTGCTTCCACTCCAGTCATTCACCGTGAACTCATGATCTTAGAGGTACCGTAAAACCACGCCGACCGCATGTCCCGCCCCGAAACCTGAAGGACCCGGAGAAGCGCTGATCCAAGCGCACGTGCCTGCCGGCTTCCTGCTGATCACCACTCCCATCGCGATTCGGTGGTGACGAAGTCACCGCGGTCTCTGGGGCGCTTCGAATTGCTCCGCGCTCACGCCGCCTAGATGACGTGGTCGCGACTCTGATTGTAGAGCCGGTCGGTGCCGGCGATCGCCCAAACGCGGCGGTGAGGCCCTCGGGAAGAGAGCTTGCAACAGGCTTGAATAGGAGGCGCCCCGCCTTGCGGGCGTCCCGGCGCGATGCATGCTGCAGCCGGAGGTTACGATGGCGACAAACGGGCAAGCGCGAACCGTGGCATTCGTCGGGCTGGGCCAGATGGGCCGGGCCATGGCGCAGCGGCTGGCCGACGGTGGATTCGGCCTGCGGGTCTGGAACCGGACCCGGTCGCGCGCGGAGGGTTTGCCGTCCGCCGAGCTGTGCGACAGCGCCGCGCAGGCGGCTGACGGCGCCGACCTGGTCCTGAGCTCGCTGGCCGACGACCGAGCCGTTCGCGAAGTCGTGCTGGGTCCACGGGGGATCGTGGCCGGGATGGGCCGCGGCGCCGTTCACGTCGGGACCAGCACGATCTCGTTGCGACTGGTCGACGAGCTGGTCGCGGCGCACGCGGCTGCCGGCGGCTCGTTCGTCGCCTCGCCGGTGCTGGGACGGCCCGACGCAGCGGCGCGCGGCGAGCTCTGGCTGCTGACCGGGGGCGACGCGGAGCCACTCAGTCGCGCCGCGCCGGCGCTGGCCTGTCTGGGCCAGGGACAGGTGTCGGTGGGCACACCACGCCAGGCGTTGCTGGCCAAGCTGCTCGCCAACTTCATGATCGCCGGGACGATCGAGCTTCTGGCGGAGGCGGTCACGCTGGGCGAAAAGGGGGGCGTCGCGCCGCCCGCGCTCATCGACCTGCTCACGAAGACCCTGTTCGGATCGCCCATCGTGAAGGGATATGGCCCTCGCATCGCGGCTGGCCAGTTCAAGCCCGCAGGATTCACGGTGCCGCTGGGGCTCAAGGACGTCGAGCTGGCGCTGGAGGCGGCGCACGACCTGCAGGCGCCGCTGCCGGTGGCGAGCGTCGCGCGCGATCACCTGATCACGGCGCTGGCGCACGGGCGCGCCGACTGGGATTGGGGCGCGCTGGCCACCGCGGTGCGCGAGGCGGCCGGCCTGCCCGTTCGCGAGGTGTGACAGCGCGGCGAGTTCACTTTTTGTCGTCGTGGCGTAACATCCCCGCTCGACGACATGAGAACCTCGATCGCACAAACCGTCGCGCTGGTGTGCGTGCTGGCGCTGGGAACCGTCAACGCCGGCTGCTCGTTCATCTTCGTCGAGAGCGTCCCCTCGGACCACGCGCGGCTGGCGTATTTCGACTGCACGTCGACGTACGGCCTGGCGGTCGCCGACGGCGTCATTGCGCTGAGCGGCGGGATCGCCGCGGGCGCCGCGCTTTCGGAGTCCAAGCAGGAGTATTCCAACAAGAACAACGGCGCGAGCCGGAACGCCGCCGCGGGTGGCGATATCGCGATCGCCGGGATACTGGCGGGCTCGGCGGTGTACGGCATCGTTCAGGCGACGCGCTGCGACCGCGCGAAAGACGAGCTCAAGGCGCGAATCTTCGGGACGCCTCTCCGTCCGCCGCCGCCGCCGCTGCCCGCCATGGGGCCGCCGCCGCCCGCGCCGCCGCTACCGGCCCCGCCGCCGCCGCCGCCCGCGTTTCCGGCTGCTCCCGAGCAGACGCCCCAGCCCGGCAGCGCTCCGTAGGCTGCGGGGTCGCGTCGGTTCCAAGGGATCTCGATGTTGATGACCCTCGTTTTGCTGGTGGCCGCGGCGATTGCGCTTCCGGGTGGTCCCCCGGTGGGCATGGATTACCTGGCGTACGATCCAGGGACCAACCGGATCTGGGTGCCGGCCGGGAACACCGCGTTCGTCGACGTGCTGGACGTGGCCACCGGCAAGGTCACCCCGATCGGGGGATTCGCGACGGCGCCGCCGCGCCGGCCGGGACGCCCGCGCCTGGGCCCCAGCTCGGCCACCGTCGGCGAGGGCGTCGTGTGGATCGGAGACCGCGCCAACAACCAGCTCTCGGCATACGACGCGCGATCGCTGGCAGCGAGAGGCACGTGCCAGCTCTCGACCATGCCGGACGGCCTGGCTTACGTCCACGCCGCCCACGAGCTGTGGGTCACGACCCCGGCCGACAAGAGCATCACGATCGTGGGCGTGGGCGCGAAGAGCGCCGCCGTGCGCGCGACGATTCGTCTCGACGGTGAACCAGAGGGTTACGCCGTCGACGAAGCCCGCGGACTGTTCTTCACGAACCTCGAGGACAAGGACCGGACCCTGGCCATCGACATCAAGACCCACAAGGTCGTCAGTGACTGGCCCGCCGCGTGCGGCGCCGCCGGCCCGCGCGGCCTGGCCGTCGATCGAACCCACGGATGGCTGTTCGTGGCCTGCACGAACGGCGCCGTGAACCTGGATCTCGCGCACGGCGGAAGGGTGCTGGGACGACTCGAGACCGGCGGCGGTGTCGACAACCTGGACTACGATCCCGGGCGGCAGTTGCTGTTTGTGGCGTCAGGCGCCGCAGGCGACATGACGATCGCGCGCGTCGACGCCGGCGGGGTTCCGCACGCGGCGCGCGTGGTCCCGACGGCGCGCGGCGCACGAAACCCGGTCGTCGACAGCCGGGGTAGGGCGTACGTCGAAGACTCCGCGGCTGGGCGACTGCTGGTCATCGATCCCGCCCCATAGCGACGCCGATCCCGGCTTGCGACCGGCACGACTCGTCGCTAAACCGAGACAGATGACCCCCAAGAACACGATCTGTCTTTGGTTCAACAAGGACGCGGAAGAGGCCGCGCGCTTTTACGCCGCCACTTTCCCGGATACCCAGGTGCTCGCCGTGCACAAGTCGCCGGGTGACTTCCCCAGCGGCAAGGCGGGCGACGTGCTCACGGTCGACTTCACCGTCTTCGGAATCCCTTGCCTGGGTCTGAATGGCGGACCGTATTTCAAACACAGCGAGGCGTTCTCTTTCCAGATCGCGACGGACAGCCAGGAAGAGACCGACCGCTACTGGAACGCGATCGTCGGCAACGGCGGCCAGGAGAGCGACTGCGGTTGGTGCAAGGACCGATGGGGCATCTCCTGGCAGATCACGCCCCGCACGCTGACGGCGGCGCTGGCGGCCGGCGGCGCTGAAGCCAAGCGCGCCTTCGCTGCGATGATGACGATGAAGAAGATAGACGTCGCCGCCATCGATGCCGCCCGGCGCGGCTGAAACGGTCGCACACGTCGACGGCGGCTCGCCCGTTTAACCTCTTGCGTCGCTCTGGGGTCCTTGGTGGCCGATGGGGCGTTCAGCGAAGGTGGTGCGGCATCTGTGGGTGATGACCCTGGCGGGCGCGGTTGTGGGGTGCGCTGACGAAGCTCAGTCGCCGTCGTCGGCTCCGAATCGGCCGGCGTTCTCGACGCCGCACGGCCGACACAAGATTCCGGCGGACGTCCCCGGACACTGGTACCTGAATCGCGACGGCGTGCGACTGACGTTGGTCATCAGCGCCGACCCCACCACGGGTGAGTTGTCCGGCACCAGCCTCTCGGAAGCGCCCGGTGCGACCCCCGGCGTCATCGAAAGCGGCTTGTACGCGGAGGGGATCCTTCGGCTGCGCGTCGCGGAAGCGAGCGGCCCCGTCCACTACCGCGTCAGGGTGACGGACGGCGTTCTTGCGGGCCGCACCAGCACGTCGGCCAGCCCGACGCTCAGCGAATTGACCGACTACACGGGACGTGTGACGGGCTGGCGGGATGAAACCTTCGAAAACGCGGGGCGGGTCTGGGATGTGTCGCTGGACGGACATACGGAGGCCGTCTTGAGGGTCGACCGCGCCACGCAGGCGGGCGCCGCGCTGATCGGGACGCTGAAGCCCTACGCGATCGAGGGCGCGCTGGCCGAGCAGCCGTCCGAGGACGTCGACGTCCAGCAATGGGACGGCCACCAGCTCTCGTTCGTGCGTCGCGCGGCGGCCGGGCAGCCGACGTACACCGGCATCGTGGCCGGGCGAACGCTGGCGGGGACCGCGGTGCGCGCCGACGGGACGGCTGTCCCGTGGGGCGGCATGCGGATCGAGGTGCTGACGCACGGCCTCGGCCTGCGAACGGCGGCGGACGTCGCCGACTGGCAGGCCCGGACCCGGAAGCGACTGGGGGTGCTCGCGTTCGGCGGGAACCCGCGTCCCGTCGATCTGCAGGTCGCGGACCTCGGAACTGGCGCGCCGATTTCGCCCGTCGACGACGCGGCCCGCGACGATGAGGTGGCCAGCTGGCCTCAGAGCTACCTGTTGCACGAGCTCGCGTTCGAAAGCCGGGTGCCGGCGCTGATCGGCGCCGAGCTCGTGACCCGCCAGGCGCACGGCTACGTCGCCGTTCCAACCACGCCCGCGCCGCCCGGCGGCTATCCCGTGGCGCTGGCGCTGAACGGGCACGGCGGCAGCGCCTACGACGTGTTCGATCCGGCGGGCCTGTACTGGTACGGCGATTCGTTCGCGCGCCGGGGGTTCGTCGTCGTCGCCGTCGACATCGGACATCGACCGCTGGCGGACCGCGCCGCCGTTTACGCCGACGCTGCGCTGGGCGACGATCCGGGCACCGGCAACGGGTTGCACCCCGCCATCGAACCGAGTGGGTCGAGCTCTGACTGGGAAGAAGACGGTGAGCGAACGTGGGATGCGATGCGCGGCCTGGACTACGCGCTTGGCCGGCCTGACGTCAATCCGCGCGCGGTCGTTGCCGTCGGCCTGTCGATGGGCGGCGAGATCACGGACTGGGTCGGCGCGATGGACGACCGCGTCGGCGTTGCCGTCGCGACGGGCGACCCTTCGGACCTGGCCATCATGCGCCTGCACGGCAACCACCCCTGCTGGCAATGGCAGCGCGGCGACGTGCGCGAGTACGTCGATCCGGGTGACCTGAACGCGCTCGTCGCGCGCAGGGTCCTGGTTCGGGAGACGGGGCTCGCCGACGGCATCTATTCCAGCGCACCCGCGCCCTTCGCGATCGCCAAGGAGGTGGTCCGGCGCGCCCAGCCAGCGTTCGACGCCGCGGGTGGCCAGCTGATCCACTACCTGCACTTCGACGGCCACGCGTTTCACGTCGGCCAGTTCTGCCCTGAGGAGGGAACGGCCGACGGCGTGACCACCCCGGCCCTGACGGGACCCGACCCCTTCGATCCCTGGTCGACGAGCTGGGCGGCGGACCCGGGCCGTGTTCCAGTCGCGACGTCGATCTTTGCGCTGCTTCCCGGGGGCGGAGCTTGACGCCCGGGCCGACGTGCCTAAGCAGTCGAGAGTGGACCCTCAGACCAGCCATCGCGACGATTCGGTTCTGTATGCGTGCAGCGCGTGCGGCGGGACGAACCGCATCCTGCGGTCGCGCCTTCGCGACGACCCGACGTGCGGTCGCTGCAAGGCGAAGATCTTTCCGCGCCGGCCGGTGACGGTCACCGACGCGACCTGGAAGAAGGAGGTCGAGGATTCGCCCATTCCCGTGCTGGTCGACTTCTGGGCGCCGTGGTGCGGCCCCTGCCGCGCCGTTGCGCCGGTGCTGGACGCCATCGCGGGCGAACGGGCGGGCCGCCTGAAGATCGCCAAGCTCAACGTCGACGAGAACCCGGTCACCGCGGGGCGCTTCGCCGTGCAGGCGATCCCGACCATGATCATCTTCCGCGGCCCGCTGCAGGTGGACCAGATCCGCGGCGCGCTGCCACGGCCGGCGCTCGAAGCGCGGCTCGATCGCGTGCTCTGATCCGGAGGCGCGACAAGTTACGGAGCTTTGCCTGACGCGAAACTCGGTATCGACAATCGGTCGATAGACTGCGGGCATCACAGTCGAGACGGGAAGGAGCCGCGACATGGATGCTTGCGACGGGACGGGTCGGGGGTTGCCCCTGCAGAACGGCAAGAAGGTGGCGCTGGTCCTGGTGGTGACCGCCGCCATCTGTGGTCTCTGGAGCCGGACGGCGGTGGGGGCCGTTCCGTTTCCAACGAAGGCGTGCAAGGCCCTGCAGGCCAAGTATCCGGGGCTCAAGGGCAAGACGCTGGTCGACGCGCTGAACCCGCACACGCCGGGCTACGAGGCGCTGGACCCACAAGACCCCAGCAAGTACGTCGGATTCGACGTCGACCTGGCGCAGGCGCTGGGACAGTGTCTGGGATTCAGCCTGACGTTCAAGCCCGTCGCCTTCGCGGCGTTGTTGCCGACGCTGCAGAGCGGGCAGGCCGATCTGGTCATCTCTGACATCTACGCGACCAGCCCGCGCGCCAAGGCGGCCGACTTCATCACCTATTCGAAGGTCTTCGACGGGGTGCTGGTCGTGGCCGGCAATCCCAAGCACATCACCGGGATCAACACGACGATGTGTGGCGCCGCCGCCGCCGAGAACACCGGCTTCGTCGAGGTGCCCCTGGTTCAGAACCTGGAGGCGCCCTGCAAGGCCGCCGCGCAGAAGGCGCCGACGTTGCAGCTTTACGACAACAACGCCGACTGCATCCAGGCGATCCTGGCCGGGCGCGCCGACACTTACGTCAACGACGTCAACACCGTCGACCAGGCGGTGAAGGCCTATCCCAAGCAGCTCACCAAGGCGGTCGCCGTGACGCTGCCGTACTCGGTCGGCATCGCCGTGCCGAAGACGAACAACGAGCTGCGCGACGCGATCGCGGCCGCGCTGACGGTGCTGCAGAAGGCGGGGGTCGAGGTCGACTTGCTCAAGAAGTGGTCACTTGGCGCCGGCACCCAAGAGGAGCCCCGCCTGGTCACCAACTGATGGAGCTGTTCGCTCACTACCTCACGCTGCCATACCTGCTGCGCGGCATCAGCCTCACGCTGCAGGTCACCGGGCTGGGGCTGGCCGGCGGGATCGCCTTCGGGATCGTCCTGGCTACGATGCAGCTTGGGCGGTACCGACTGCTCTCCGGCTTTGCGCGGGGATACGCCGTCATCTTCCGCGGCACGCCGCTCATCTTGCAGATGGTGTTTGCGTACGACGCCTTGCCGCACATCGGCCTGCGCCTCAGCGCGGTGGCCGCGGGTGGCCTGGCGCTGGCCGCCAACGAGGCGCCCTTCATCGCGGAGGTCATCCGGGCGGCTGTACGGGGCGTGGACCGCGGGCAGGTGGCGGCGGGGCAGGCGCTGGGCATGACGCCGTTCGTGCTGATGCGGCGGATCATTTCGCCGCAAGCCATCCGCAGCATGGTGCCTGCCCTGGGGAACGAGGCGGTGACGGCGCTCAAGAACTCGTCGCTGGCGTCGGTCATCTCGGTCGAGGAGCTGACCTTGCGCAGCACGCAGCTCGCGTCGTCCACGTTCGACTTCTTCTCGATCTTCTTCGCGTCGGGTCTCCTCTATCTGGTGTTGACCGGTTCCATCAGCGCGATCCAGCTGATCGCCGAGGCGATGCTGGACCTCGATCGCCGGCAGGCCAAGGCTGCGCCGGTGGTCACGGCCGTCCCAGCTGCGGTGCCCGCCACCGGGGCCGTGCGCGCCGATCTCGCGACGCGGTCCGCGACGCTGGCGCGCCGTGCGCCAGGTGTGGAGGTGACCGACTTGCGCAAGCGCTACGGCGCGCAGGTCGTGCTGGACGGGTTGGACCTGACCGTCCGTCAGGGCGAGGTGGTGGCTCTCCTCGGCCGCAGCGGGTCGGGCAAGAGCACGCTGCTTCGCTGTATCAATCGCCTCGACGCCTGGGACGGCGGCGAGATCCGCGTCAGCGGGCGCCGCCTGGGGTTTCACGAGGACGGCAACTCTCGTTCGCCCCGCGCGCTGGCCAAGGAGCGCGCGACCGTGGGCGTCGGGATGGTCTTCCAGCAGTTCAACCTCTTCAGCCATCTCACGGCTCGCGAGAACGTGGCCGGCCCGCTGCGCTGGGTTCACGGCATCGGCCCCGATGAGGCCAGCCGCCGGGCGGACGACCTCTTGGCGCGCGTCGGGATGGCGGACCGCGCCGGCGCGCTGCCGCGGCACCTGTCGGGCGGCCAGCAGCAGCGGGTCGCGATCGCCCGCGCGCTGGCCCCCAACCCCAGCGTGCTGCTGCTGGACGAACCGACGTCGTCGCTGGACCCCGAGCTCGTCAACGAGGTGCTGGAGGTGATTCGCGGGCTGGCGTTCGACGACGGGCTGACGATGATCATCGCGACCCATCAGCTGCGGTTCGCGAAGGAGGTGGCGGATCGCATCGTCTTCCTGAGCGGGGGGCGCGTCACGGAAGAGGGGCTCGCGCGCGAGGTGCTCACGCGACCGCGCCACCCGCTGACCGCGCGCTTTCTGCGGATCATGGGCGCCGATGACGCCGTGGAAGTCCCGGCGTGACGGTCAAGCGCGCGTTCTCGTTCTCGCCGGAGGAGGGCGTTCCGCCTGCCGTTGCGCCCTTTTCGCACGCGACGCGCTGGGGCGACCTGCTGTTCGTCACGGGCCAGATGCCGACCGATCCGGCCACCGGCAGGCTGGTCGCCGGTGACGTGGTGGCGCAGGCCAACCAGGTCCGCCGCAACCTGGAGGCCGTGCTCGCGCGCTTCTCGCTGACGCTGGAGGACGCGTTGATGGTGCGGGTGTACCTGACGTCGTTCGAGGACTACGCCCCCTTCAACGCCGCCTACGCGGGC
>JBJMQQ010000134.1:0-16211 GCA_045802645.1 Polyangia bacterium | reverse complement strand
GTCGCCTGGCGCCGCCCACCTCGACAACCCCACGCTGGACCGGTTGGTACTGGCGGCCCGCATCGCAGCGGGCGGCCAACCCGCCGGCTGCATCGTCGCCGACGGCAACGCCGACGTGATCGCCGCATTTGGCGGCGCCTGCGACGGCCGGGACCTTGCGCACCCCGCGATCCAGGCCCTGCGCGTCGCGGGCGAGCAGCGCGGCGCGGCCCCAGCCGCCACCATCCTGGCCGCCACGCACGAACCCTGCCCCATGTGCATCGGCGCCGCCGTCGAGGCCGGGGTCGACGTGGTCCTCTTCGCCGAGCGGGCGCCGCCAGACCACGGAGCGGCGCGGATCGTACCGCCGAGCGGAACCCGCTGGTTGTTGCCGCGAATCATCCAGCAGGGCTAGCGAGAGCCCTCCGTTCCCCAACTCAGCGATCTCGCCCGTTGAACTTCTGCACGTTCAGCTCATCTACCTCGACCCCATCCAGACAACGAGCGTTCACGGCGATCTGCTCGCTGCCGTCGCGGCCCACGCCGCGCGCGAAGGACTTGATGCCGCATGTGCTGCAGAAGAGGTGGTGGATGACGTGCTTATTGAATTTGTATTCGGTCAGCGCGTCGCCGCCGGATTTCAGCGTGAACTGGTTGGCCGGCACGAACGTCAGAAGCGTGCCGGCGCGGCCGCACATCGAGCAATTGCAGGCGATCACCGGCTGCGACAGGTCGAGCCGCACGTCGTAGCGCACGCGACCACACTGACAGCCCCCCGCGTACATCTTGGTTTCGCTCATGAGGCGAATGCTAAGTCCCGGGTGCGCAATTGGGGAGACCCCTGGGTCAGAGCGGCTGGTGCGCGACGTCGCTGTGCACGCGCAGGCCGATCGTCGTGTCGTACGAGGCGCCCCAGCCCAGCGCTTCCCGCTGCGCGCCGAACACGTCCAGGCCTACGGTCAAGAACAGCGTGGGCACCAGCGGGACCGACAGCTTGGCGGTGCCACGCAGCTGGTGCTGCCGCGTGTTGGTCGGGTCGACGAAGTCGTAGTTGATCAGCCCCTCGAGCCGCACGGCCAGCGCGCCCCATGTCGCGATGGCCGTCGGGTCCAGCGTCGCGCCGGCCTCGATCACCGCCTGCCAGCGCCCGTCGCCGTCGGGGGCCAAGAGCTCGCTCTGCGCGCCCGCGCCGCCGCGCACCTTCAGGCGCGGCGTCAGCGTCAGCTGGGCGCCCGCCGTGGGCGTGAGCTGCAAGTGGTGGTAGCCGCGCGTCTGGGTGGCGGTCATGGTCGGGCGCGTGAACTCGGACTCCAGCCAGACGCGCACGTACGGATCGGGGATGGCCGGCTTCGGGAAGCGCCGCCAGTCGCGCAGCCCCCGGTAGCTGTAGGCCGCGATGGCCGTGATGAGGTCGATCGATTCGCCCGCGACCGCCGGCATCCCGGCCGGCTGGGTGCGCGCCCAGCCGTACTGCGCGTCGAAGCGCCCGTCCAGCTCGTGCCGGGGGTGCCGCAGCTGCGCGACCAGCGTCGCCTCGCCCTTGACCGACGTCTGCTGCGCGCGCGTCAGCTGCGGATCGGTGTAAGCGGGGCCGTTCGAGATCGACGTGTCGGCAAAGTCGAACTCACCGTCGCCCAGCACGACGACCAGCGCGCGATCCACCGGCGGCGGCCCGAAGTCGGTCGTCACGCTGACGCTCGGGTCACCGTCGTGGGCCGCGGTCTCGGTGCGTAGAAACTCGGCGACGGTGGCCCGCAGGTCGGGCGCCCCCGCCAGCGGGGCGAAGGGCAACGCGTGCGGTGGGAAGATGCCGTCCCCGCCGCCGGCGACGAACCCGATCGTGGCGACGCGGTACGCGCGCGCCTTGTCCAGCGGGCGTCCGTTCACCTTCAGGCCGCCGCCGTCCTTCGTCAGCCCGACGGCGGCGAGCTTCGGGTTACTCAGCCCCGCGCCGATCAGCGACTCGACGACCGGCCCCTGCACGCGCGCCGCGCCGATGACGGCTCCGTAGGGCAGCGCGCGCTGAAGGTCTCCGTCCGTCAGTGGACCCGACAGCGGAAACGGTGCCCGCTTGACGAACGCCCGGTTGACGATCGCGATCTCCGCGTGTGCGCGCCGCCGCATCACCTCCAGCACATAGGTGACGAACTGGTCCCGGGTCAGCTGGCCGTGAACGCCGGCTGGCGTCGCGGGGCGCGACGCGACGGCGCAGAACGCCGCGTCGGTCGCGCGGAGCCGGGCTGCGACCTCCGCGTCCGGCGTCGTCGCCGGCGGCAGCGTCTCGACCGCCACTTGACCGCCCGTCCAGCGCACGCGTGCAACGCCCGCCGTCCCGACGGGCGAGCCCACCGCCGGTGGGGCGCCCTCGCGGCGCAGCAGCTGAACGGCGCGCCCGGTCTCCTCGTCGGCCACCCCCGCAGCCAGCAGCAGATCCGGTGCGGGGCCGGTCGCCAGCTGGCGGACCAGCGCGTCCAGTTCGTCCAGCGCGCGCGCGTCGCGTGGACCGTCGGTCAGCACCACGACGTGCGTGGCGCCTTGCCGGCGCAGCCGGGTGACACCCTCCCGGATCGCGACCGCCGGGTCCGTCAGCCCCAGCCCCGCCAGTCGCCCGGGCGGGATGCCCGGCAGCACCGACGGAGAGATCGTGGCCAGCACGCCCACCGTCTGTCCCCCGCGGTGGATCAGCAGGTCGCGTCGCACCGCCACGCAGGCGGGGCGCCGCGCATCGCACGTCAGGTTGGTCGCCAGGACGGGTAGCCCCGCCGCCGCCAAGCGGGGCAGGACCGTGTCCAGCGTGGCGTCGTCCAGCGCCAGCTCGTTGTGCCCGACGGCAATCGCGTCGTAGCGCGCCCGCGTGAATAGCGCGGCCAGGGCCTCCGCGTGCGTCGCGCCCGGTCCCAGCAGCGCGGCGCCGAACGGATCGGGGCCCGCCCAGTTGCCGCCCAGCAACGTCAGCGCGTCGGGGGCCTGCGCCCGCGCGGCCGCCAGCGCCGCCACGATCGCCGCCTCATCCGGCGCGTCGGCCCCCGGCTTGCCGCAGCGAGGGGACGCGAAGCGGCCGTCGAGATCGGCGTGAAACAGGATCTCCAGCGTGGCCGTCGGATCCGCTGCGCGTCCTGGCGCGCCCGTCGCGAGGATCGCCGCGGCCAGCAGGGGCCACCATCGCTTGGGCTGCAGGCGCACGCGTGCCGAAATCGTGCGCACTCCGGCCGCGCTCGTCCATATGCCGGCGCTCAGGGGGCGGGGGTCTTGCGGCGGTGCCCGTCCCACACGTTCACCTGCCGCGCCGGCGCGGCGCCCGCCGCAGGGACGATCTGCAGCAGGTCGCGGCAGGCGTCCCCGCCGCTTCCGTCGAAAAGCTGGTACCGCGGCTCGAAGTACCCCGACGTCGCGAAGTCCGCCGGGCTCGTCGACGCGTCGTCGTCTTCGGGGTTCACCCGGATTCGCTCGCGCGACGCCGTCCGGAACACCAGCGACATGAATTGAGAGCAGAACAGGCTGTCCGGCGTCGCGTGCGCCTGCGCCGCCGGCGCGCGCCGCCGCAGCAGGCTCTGCGTCCGCCCCAGCAGGATCCGCAGCCCCAGCTTGATCAGCGCCCAGTACCCGTACTTGATCCCCAGCAGCGTCAGCGCCGTGTCCAGCAGCAACGGCTCATCGAGCCCGTCGGTGCCGCGCCACTCGCTTTTCAGCGCCCACCAGTCGACCTTCCCCCGGTACTTGCAGACCATCGTGCTGGCCGGAAGGATTTCGACCCCCCGCAGGTCGGCCTGGAACGCGATGATGCGCTCGCCCCAGCGCGCCAGGATCGCGCAGTGCGAGTAGGGCGAATCCGACAGCTCCTCGATCCAGCCCGAGATCAGCCGGTTTCCCCGGAACAGCAGCAGATCCCCGGTCCGGAGCTCGTGCCGCAGGTCTTGATAGGTCCGGCCCTCCTCGTGCGGGGGCGGGCGCCGAACGCGCCACCGCGGGTGGTGCAGACCGATGGTGACGGGCGCCCGGCCCGGATTTCCCGGATCCACGGGCGCAGCCTAACCCGAGCCTCGTTATCCGTGAACCCCATTACGCCCCCTGCGATCGCTGTTGTCTTGACCATCCGTTGACGGCGCGGTCTGATGGCCCCCGTGAGAGTGCGCAACTTCAAATGGCTCGGTCTGTCGATGGTTCTCGCCGCCGCCCTGGCGATCACGGGGTCGCGGGCCCGCGGCGACGACGATCGCAACAAGTGTGGCTGCTACAAGGACGGCGCGGGCGTCTGCTACTGCGACAAGAAAGCCAAGTGCGGCTGTCCCGGCGAATGCGAGCCCAAAGGCTGCGAAGAGCAGCGCTCGCGCGAGCTGCAAAAAGAGATCGACGCCGAAACGAAGAAGGCGTCGTCCGGCCAGAAGAAGCCGAGCAGCGACAGCAGCGACGAGCGCGCCGGGGACGACGACCGTCCGGCCGCACCCCCGCCGGCACGCCCGGCCAGCCACAAGCTGAGCGCGGCGCAGGCCAAGCAGCTCGTGAAGCTCATCGATTTATTTCTGGCCGATCACCCCGACGCGCGCGGCAAATCGATCGAGGACGTGCGCGGAGATCTGACGCCCTGAAGCGTCCCTGACCGCGCGTCCTGGCGACGGCGGCATGGTAACGTGGTACCGCGGATGGCGCAGCACGGCCGGTACAAGATTCAACGACGCGTCGCCGACGGCGGGATGGCCGAGATCTTCCTGGCGACCCAGCTCGGTCGCGACGGCTTTCAGAAGCCCGTCATCCTGAAGCGGATCCACAGCACCATCTATGCGGATCCGCAGTTCCGGAACATGTTCATCGACGAGGCCCACATCTCGATGAGCCTGTCGCACAGCAACATCGTCCAGGTGCTGGACCTGGGCGCCAGCGCCGGGCGCTACTTCCTGGTGCTGGAGCTGGTCGACGGCTGGGACCTGGGGCGCGTGCTGCACCGGGCGGCCGCATCTGGCGTGCGCCTCCCGCGCGAGCTGTCGTTGCACATCACGGCGGATGTTTGCCGGGCGCTGGCGTATGCGCACGCCAAGACCGACGGGCAGCGGCCGCTGGGGATCGTTCACCGCGACGTCAGCCCGCACAACGTCCTGCTGTCCGAGCAGGGCGAGGTGAAGCTGACCGACTTCGGCATCGCGAAGGCGATGAACAAGCGCGAGCACACCGGCGTGGGCGTCGTGAAGGGGAAGGTCGCCTTCATGTCGCCCGAGCAGGCCCACGGCAAGACGATCGACGCGCGGTCGGATCTGTTCTCGCTGGGGACGGTCCTTTACTTGCTGGTCACGCGGACGCGCCCGTTCGAGGGGCCCAGTGAGCTGGAGACGTTGCTGCGCGTGCAAAAGGGCGAGTTCCGGCCGCCCGACGTGGCGGCTCCGGATCTGCACCCCGAGGTGGCGGCGTTGGTCGCGCGCGCGATGCAGCCCGACCCCAACCTGCGCTACCAGACCGCGGACGAGATGCTGGCCGACGTCGAGCGCGTTTTGCGCACCGTCTTCCACCCGGTCGGCCAGAGCGAGCTGAAAAAGTGGCTGACCGATCTCAGCGCGCGCGACGGGGTGCCCCCGATCAGCCGCGCGGCGGCGCGCGCGCACGCGGCCGGCGGCCATGAGCTGGACGAGCAGGACGTCGTGCTTCTGGACACCGACGCCGACGTGGTCGACGGGCAAGAGCCGACGTCGCTGGCGGTCGTGAACGGGGGCGGCGGCGGTAGCCTGACGTCGCGGCCGCGCGTCTCGCGATCCCGCGTCACCACGCCAGACCTGCCGGTTCCCGAGGACGCCGAGACGATGTCGGAGCGGGCCGGCCCGGAAGAATTGGCGCTGCCCGTCCCCGCCGACGAACGCCCGGACCGCCGGCGCCGGCGCGGCGGCAGCGGGCTGTCGATCCTCTTCATCGGCGGGCTGCTGGTGGCTGGCGCCTGGTTCGGCGGCAAGTACGCGCGCGTGCTGCTGCACCTCGGCGGCTCCGAACGCCCCGCCTCCAGCGCGTCCACGGGCGCGCCCGCCGCGGAGCCGGCGGTGCCGCCGCCCGCGGCCGAGCCGCCTGCCCCGCGCGAGTCGGCCAGTGCCCGGGCGCGCGAGGCGGCCCGGGCCAAGGAAGCCGAAAAGCCCGCGCCCCCCAAGCCGACCGAAGCGGCCGCCGTGGACGCTGCCGCGGCTGCGGCTGCCGACGACACCGCGCCGCCCCCGCGTCATGGGTCCGACACGCCGCCCGCGCGCGAGCCCACCCCGCGCCGGCGCCCCGGGGACAGGCCCATCGTTTTCGTGGGACGCGACATCGCCAACTTGAAGGACAAGATGGCCCCGGACCCCTCGCTGCTGCCGCCGCCCGCGCCCCCTGCCGAGGCGCCGCCGCCCGCACCTGCGCCCACACCAGCCCCCGATAATCCCTGACGGCGTCTTTCTCCTTTTCCGTGCAGCCGTGTCGATTGAGCAGACACGCGGCACTGACGAAAGGGAGATTCACGATGACGACCTCGAAGACGACGGCTCGAATGGTTGGTCTGGTTTTGTGTGGCGCGCTGGTGGGCGCGATCGGATGTGGCAAAGCCGACGACGGGGAGTTCAACGGCAGCGTGCCGACCTCCGCCACCGTCGCGCTGGCAGTTCCGGCGGCATCGGCGAACGCCGCCTCCGCGGCCAGCGCCAGCAACGTCTCGGTGAAAGGCGGCGCGCTGCAGGGACAGCTCGCCGCCGACTACGTGGTGACGCGGACCGTGGTCGGCGTGGTCAACACGGCGACGGCCGCGGTGCTGAACCTGGTGAAGGCCATCACCGAGTACCCGCCGACCACCGTCCAGGGAGACACGGCCGTCTGGGGCCCGGGCACCGACCCGCTGAGCGCGAACACGTACCGCCTGACGGTCACGAAGGTGGCGCCCCACGTCTTCACGTACACGCTGGACGGCAAGGGGAAAACCGAACCCGAAACGGCGTTCGTGACGGTGCTGTCGGGCACGCACACCCGTGCGCTGGACGCCGCCGGCCAGGTCATGAAGGGTTTCGGCAGCGGCGATTTCACGCTGGACTTCGACGCGGCCGACACGCTTCCGCAGCATGACGACAATGTCGGCCAGGTCGCCTTCCACTATTCGCGGCTCAGCCCGACGGCGACGGTCACCATCGACGTCAGCTTCACGGGCGTGCAGGACCACTGCGATCCGCTGGCCTGCAAGACCAGCGGGCAGATCTTCGACGCCGTCTACGCGTATAGCGCGACGCCCGGCAGCGGCGGCGACTTGCAGTACGGCGACGCCAAGAACTACGTCGCGACCAGCAGCGCCAAGGAGACCCTGTCGCTTCACAGCCGCTGGCTGGAGACCGGCGCGGGGCGCACCGACCTGCAGATGACGGGCGGCGACGTCGGCGTGACCGTCGACACGTCCAGCGAATGCTGGGACTCGAATTTCGGTTCGGTCTACAGCTTCGCGTCGTACGATCCCGGCAACGCGATGGCCAACTGGGGCGCGGAAGCGAATTGCGGCGCGTTCCAGGCGGCGGCGTTCGTCGCGCTCACGGTGCCGTAGCCACGACTCGACCAGGCCCGGGCCGCGCACGCGGTCCGGGCGTTCGTCATGACCCAACCGGTGTTGCAGATCGTCAGCGGCGGGAAACCGGCCGATTCGCGGGCCGCGCTGCGTGAGCTGTACACACGGTACGGCGGGGCGGTGTACGGGCGTTGCGCGTACATCCTGGGCGATCGCACGAAGGCGGAGGACGCGATGCAGGACGTGTTCGCCAAAGCGCTGGGCCACTGGGCCGACTTCCGGAACGACGCTTCGCCCCTGACCTGGCTGACCCGCATCGCCACCCACCACTGCTTGAACCTGCAGCGCGCCGAGCGGGCGCCGTGGCAGAGGCGCTTCGAACGCGAGGCCCGCGCGCGCGGGGAAGGGCACGGCGGCGCGCAGCTGTTCGAGGACCGCGACGCCGCCCGCAAGCTGCTGGAGAAGCTGGACGTGGAGACGCAACAGGCCGCCATTCACTACTTCGTCGACGAGATGACCCTGGACGAGGTGGCGGCGGCAATTGGCCGCTCCGTGCCCACCGTGCGCAAGCGGCTGGCCGCCGTGGCGGCGCTGGCGGGCCAGGAGCTGCGCGAAGAGGGAGTGACCTCGTGAGCGGCGGCAATCACCCCGGCGAGCTGGCGTTGCGGCGCCACCGGGCAGGCGAGGCGCTGGCCAATGCCGCGGCCGTCGACCTGCACCTCGCGTCGTGCGGCGAATGCCGCGGCCGCCTGCGCGCGCTGGACGACGAGCAGCGCCGGTTCGAGAGCCAGATCTCGTTCGACCGATTCTCGGCCGGCGTCGAGCGCGCCGCACGGGCACCGCGGTCGCGTGCGACGTCGCGCGCCTGGATGTACTCGGCGGTCGCGATGGCGGCAGGGGTGGCCATCGTCTTGACGATCAGGCCCCCAGGCAAGCCCGGGGACTCGCGCGTTCCCGTCGGGGTGTACAGCGTCGATCCCAACCCGCGCGGCGATCGCGTGAAAGGCGGCGCGGGCATGACGGTCATCGTCGCGGGCGCCGCCGGGCAGCGCACCGCGCGCGTCGACGGGGACGAGCCGCTGGCCGCCGGCGAGCGGCTGCGCATCGGCTACCAGCCCGGCGGTCACCGCTACGTGCTGTCGCTGTCGGTCGATCAGCAAGGAGTGGTCACGCCGCTTTATCCCGAAAAGGGCGTCAGCCTGTCCGTGCCCGATGGCCCCGCCGAGGCGACGCAGGTCCTGCCCGACAGCCTGGAGCTGACCGGCGCCGGCGTCGAACGAATCTTCCTGGTGCTGTCGGACGCGCCGATCGACGTGGACGCCGCGCGCCGCGCCGCCAGGGACGCTTACGATCGCGCGGGCGGAGACCTGCGCC
Source organism: Polyangia bacterium (assembly GCA_045802645.1). Lineage (GTDB taxonomy): Bacteria > Myxococcota_A > Polyangia > Fen-1088 > Fen-1088 > JADGRB01. Next base: position 7,372 of record JBJMQQ010000134.1, on the reverse strand, counting down.
AGCTGACCCGGTTGGGGCTGGCCGGCGAAGAGCTCACGCGGTCGTTCGCCAAGCCGTGATGCGGCGCTGGACCACAGCGGCCGGGGTGATCGCGGCGCTGGCCGTCGGGCTGGCCGCGCGCGGGGCGGCGCACGCGCAGGCGCTGCACCGGTTCGCGGTGGTCGTCGGCAACGACCAGGGTGGGGCCGACACGCGCCCGCTGATCTACGCGGGCGTCGACGCCGCCAAGGTCTACGACATCTTGACCCGCCTCGGCGGTGTCCAGGCCGAGGACGCGGCGTTGGTCGTCGACAGCAGCTCGGGCGACGTGCTGGCGGCGCTGGCCAAGGTGGCGCGTCAGGCTACCGACGCCGCCCGCCGCGGCGAGCGCACCGCGCTGGTCTTCTACTATTCGGGCCACGCGAAGGACGGCGCGCTGCGCCTGGGCGACACGCGGCTGCCGGTCGACACGCTGCGGGCGACCGTGGCCGCCGCGCCCGTCGACGTGCGCATCGTGATCCTCGACGCCTGCCGGTCGGGCGCCGTGACCCGCACGAAAGGGGCGCGCAAGGCCCCCGCCTTCGCGATCGAATCGGAGAGCCCGCGCGACGCGAAGGGGATGGTGATCCTGACTTCGAGTTCCTCCGACGAAGACTCGCAGGAGTCCGACGCGATCGGCGGAAGCTACTTCTCGCACCACCTGGCCAGCGGGCTTCTGGGCGGCGCCGATCGCTCGGGCGACGGGCGCGTCACGCTGTTCGAGGCCTACGCCTACGCCTACGATCGGACCGTCGCCGACACGGCCGACAGCCTGGCGGGCGCGCAGCACCCGACCTTCAGCTACGACCTGGCCGGCAACGGCGACCTGGTGCTGACCGATGTCGCCACCCGGCACGAAGGGATCTACATCCCGCGCCAGGCACCCGGCGGTGTCTATTACCTGGTGGACCGGCAGGGATTCGTGGCCGCCGAGATCGACAAGGGCGACGGCGCCGACCGCCGCGTCGCGCTGGCACCCGGCCGGTATCGCGTGAAGCGGCGGCTGCCGGACCGGCTGCGCGTCGGCGAGATCGACGTCGCGCGCGGCGAGCTGGTCACGCTGCAAGAGAACAACCTGCACGACGCCCCGTTCAGCGCCGATCCCGTGAAGGGCGGGCGGGTCGAGCTGACGTCGCGCTGGTCGATGGGCGCGGGCATCGGCTACCAGGCCGTTTTCGCGGCACCCGACGGCGCCAGCCTGTTCCCGCCCACCGCGCTGATCGACGTCGACGTCACGCTACGCGACTTCCTGCGCCGCAACTGGGTGCTGGGGTTGGACCTGGCTGGCGGCAGCACCAACGGCGTGGCGGCGCTGCCGGCGGTGAACGCGCCCTTTCATTTCACCGAGGCGTCGCTGGCCGGGTCGCTGTCCGTCGAATGGCCGCACCGCTGGTTCACGCCGTTCGTGGGCGGCCGGCTGGCGCTGCTGGTGATGAGCCGCCGCTTCGACGAGGGCCAGTTTGCCGATCAGTTCTTCTCGACGCTGTCGCCCGGCCTGCTGGGCGGCGTCGCCTTTCGCCTGTCGCGCTCGACCAGTGTGGTCGCGCGCGGCCGGTTGCATTACCTGCTCTACAACGTCGATGGCAACCGCTCCCTGGGATACTGGGAGCTCGCGACAACGGTGGCATATGACTTCTAGAACGGTCGCCAGTATCTTGGTCGCCTGCGCGCTGGCCGCGGGCTGCGGCAACTACTCGAACGAGGACCTGGAGTTCATGGCCGCGGTCCCCACGAGCACCGAGCTGGCGGTAGAGCTGCCGGCCGCGGTCAACACCGTCGTCGAAGCCGAGCTGGCCCAGAAGACGCACGACGCCATCAAGACGGTGAATGACAGCCTGGTGAGCGTGCTGGCGCTGGTCGACACCTTCCGGGCCGTCGCGCCGACCAGCCGGTCGTCCGAAAGCCGCACGTGGGGGCCGTTCGACGACGACAAACACGCGGGCTGGCGCTGGGAGCTCATCGTGACGCGCGATCCGGCGACGCCGACGACCTTCATGTATGCGCTGCAGGCCCAGAACGCCGCCGCGGCGCCCGGCTGGCTGCTGTTCTTGTCAGGCAGCTTCGACGCGGCGGGCGGGGCCAAGCAGGGGACCGGCCAGGTGACGGCGGACTTCGCGGCGCTGGCGGCCCACGATTTTCCGCTGGATCCGGGCTCCGCCAAGCTGGCCAACCTGACCATCGCCTACCAGAACTTCGACCTGGCGGGCTCGCCCATCGTGGTGAGCATGACGATGAACGGCGTGCCGGACGGGACCGGCGCGGCCACCACCCTGAGTATCGTTTACGAGATCCTGAGCGACCGATCGGGCGAGATGGCGTTCACGCTGACCGGCAACCTGATCGCCGGTCCCGCGACCGAGGTCGTGCTGGTGAACAGCCAATGGCTGGCGTCCGGCGCGGGCGAATCGACCCTGAAGGTCGCGCACGGGGATGGCGCCGGGCTGGAGCAGACCGAGTGCTGGAACAGCGGGTTCGCCGCCACCTTCAACGCGAAGCCCTGGGCGCCGGCCGAGGATTTTGGAAGCTCCGATGCGTGCCCAACCTTGCCGCCGCTCGCGCCGCTGACGCCCTGAAGATTCGGACGGCATCCGCCGATCTACCGAGATTCATAACCTGGGGCTGGATCCGAGGTGCGATGTTGTCGTACCATCAGCTTCTACTCCGCCGGAGAAAGACGTTTGGCCGAGCATTTCAGGAGAATCGACCCGCGCTACGAACGACAGCTCGACGTCGAGGTGTCGTTCGAAGGCAAACAGCAGGTCGCCCGCACCCAGAACATCTCTCTGGGTGGGCTCTACCTGACGGCGCCGGCGGCGTTGCCCATCGGCGCGACGGTCCAGCTTCGTTTCACCCTGCCAACTCAGCCGGAGCCCGTCGAAGTGGCCGGCGACGTTCGCTGGGTCAACAAGCTCGGCTCAGGCGACGAATCCGGCATCGGCATCCGCTTCCAGGGCCTGCGCGCCCGCGACGTCTGGGCGTTGAACCGCTTCTTCCAGGGTTCGTAAGCTCGGTGCGGGACGGGGAGCTCCTCGTCCTCTGAACCCGGAGAATGAAACGCCAGGACGCCGGGACGCCAGGAATCCTGAACCCGGATCAGGCGGGTTCAGATCTGGATCCGGCTTCTCCTGGCGTCCCGGCGTCCTGGCGCTTCTCTGAACGGCGTTCAGCGCAGGCTGTCGGGGAGCAACGCGGAGGGGGGGCCGGCGTAGGTGATCCACAGCTGGTGGGCGGCGCGGGTCATCGCGACGTGCAGCAGCCGGCGGGCGTCGTCACCCATCGGGTACGAGGCCTCGGTCACCTCGAGGAGGATGACGATGTCGAACTCGAGCCCCTTCGACTGGCGGACGTCGGTGACGTCGATGCCGGCCGTGAACGAGAAGTCCTGGTCGTCGACCAGCCGAAGGTGCGGGACCTCCGCGCGCGCGAGCGCCTCGTAATACAGACGCGCCTGCTCCGGATGGCGGGCCAGCAGCGCGACGGAGGCTTCGGGCTCCGAGCGCACCAGCTCCTTCAGCGCGTGCGACAGGAAATCCGCGCACTCGCCCGACGACGAGAACGGGAAGGACTCGACGGGCGCGCCGGCGCGCGGCGCGATCGGTCGCACGTCGCCCATCAGCGGCCCCAGCACGTGCTCGGCCGCGTCGACGATCTCGCGTGTCGAGCGATAGCTGACCCGCAGCGGTTCGACCTTCTCGTGCGCGATGTTCAGGAAGTCGAGCAGCTCGGCCCAGTTCGAAAAGCCGTGCTCGGGGGCGATGGCCTGGGCCGTGTCACCCGCCAGCGTGACGGATCGCTGCGACGACGTGGCATCCAGCAACACCGACAGCTCCAGCGGCGAGAAGTCCTGCACCTCGTCGACCATCAGGTGCTCGTAGGCGAGGGTGGCCTTCGGGTCGCGCTTGTCCCAGCCGGGCAGGCGGCCGCGCTGCCGCTGGTAAATCCGCAGGAGCAGCGCCTCGTCCTCGGCGTCCAGCGCGTAGCGCTCGTCTTCGCCGTCGTCGGCCGCCGCCAGCGATGGCCCCTTGCCGGCGCCGCGCAGCCGCTCGCGCTCGACGCACCAGCGGTGGATGTCGTCCAGCTGGCCGGGTGAAAACATACCGGGCGCGTGCCGCGACAGCCCCTCGGCCAGCGCCCCGCGGTCGGTCAGCAGGCCCGCCCACTCGGCCAGCACGTCGCGGGTCCGGGCGCGCATCGCGCGGCCCGCGTTCTCGAGCGCGTTGCGCGCCGCGGGATCCAGCGCCGCGTCGCGCACCCAGTGCGCAAAGGCGGTGACGCGCCCGTCGACGGGACCGCTGGTCTTGTCCCAGAACGCCAGCGCGTCCGCGCCTTCGGGGCGACCCTGCAGCTCGGTCTCGAGCCGGGTGCGGCACCAGGCCGCCAGCGCCGCCTGCCGATCGTCGATGATCCGCAGCATCGCGCCGTGCGCCTTGGCGCGCATCACCAGCGGCGGCGTGTCGTCGGTGATCCCGACGTCCAGATTCGGGAAGGCGGCCCGCCGCGCGGCCTCGGACCAGGCGCCGAACGTCATCACGGGCACGCCCGGCACGTCCAGCGACGGCAGCACGCGCGACACGTACGTGGCCAGCGCCCGCTGATAGACGATGACCAGCATCTTGTCGGGCCGGAAGCGGCGCGGGTCCGCGAACGCCAGGTAGGCGATCCGGTGCAGGCCGATCGTCGTCTTGCCGCTGCCCGCGGACCCCTGGATTGCAACCAAACCCGAGGCGGGCTGGGTGATCAGCTCGAACTGGCGCGGATCGATCAGCGCCGCGATGGCCGGCAGGTGGCGGTCGGGGCGGCGGGCGCCGCGATCGTCGAAGCCCAGCTTGCCGCGCATCGCGGGCGGCAGCGGCAGGGCCGGCGCGGCCGCGCCGCGTGTCGGAATCAGCTCGGCCGCGGAGCCGTCGCGCGCGATCTGCAGCCGCGCCCGCTGCGTCGCGATCTCGCGCCAGGCGCCGCTGCGCAGGTCGCGCGAATAGGTCCCCTGCGGAGCTGCCACGCGGCGCAGCTCGCCTTCGACGATGGCGACGGTGCGGCGGGCCAGCACCTCGCCCTCGACCAGGCGGTCGCCCAGGCGCTCTTCGTAGGCGTCCCCTTCTTCGTAGCGATAGAACAGCCGCGAGACCGGCGCGTTTCGCCAGTCGACGATCTGCACGCCGCCGCCCGGCTCGACGAAGCTGCGGGCGCCGATCAGCACGTCGCGGCGCTTGCCGTTCTCTTCCAGGCGCATGTGGCCGAAGTACGGCGATTTGCGATCGACGGGGGGCGTGTCCCCCTTGCCGCGCTGGCGGGACAGCGCTTCGATGCGGTGCATCTGCTCCAGGATCGAGCCCTGGTCTTCGGGCTTGGCTTCGGCCAGGGCGTCGCGCAGCTCGATCAGCGCGCCGGCGTCGTCCACCTGGATGCGCCCCTTGCGCGGCGCACCGCCGTCCAGCTTGCGCAGCACGACCGAGAGCAGCTGCTCTTCTTCACGGACGATCTCGGGTGCGTCCTCAGATGGGGTCGCGGCCGCCTGCGGGGGCGAATCGGGCGCCGCCGCCGGGCTGGCCGGGGCCGCGGATTGGAGGTTCGGGTCGTTCACGAGATCGGTCAGCATAGTGGCCCAGGTGCCCGGTGTCATTCAGGAACGCCGCCGAAGCAGGCGGGCGACTTTTCGGGCGGGCGTGGGCCGGCGGCTGGTGCGTTGACACCCAGGGGTCGGCATTGTATCTACATATACGAATCGACGGATGTGACGTGAACCTGGGCCAGTACACCGACGCGCTCGCCTTGCTGGCGGACGAGAGCCGCATGCGGCTCTGTGCGCTCCTGCGCGAAAAAGAGCTGTGCGTGACGGACCTGGTGAAGGTCACCGGTATCGCGCAGTCACGCGTCTCCACGCACCTCGGCCGCCTGCGGGAGGCGGGGTTCGTGCGCGACCGCCGCAACGGACCGCAGTCGTTCTACACGCTGGAGGCGGGCTCGCTTCCGGTCGCCGTCCGGGCCTGCCTGGAAGAAGCGGTCAGCTCGGGCGATGCCACGCTGGAGAGTGACCGCAAACGCCTCAAGGAGCTGGAGACGGAACGCCGGGGCAGCGGGGCCGACGCGCTCAGCGACGACCTGGAGCGCGACTACTCGCCGGGCCGGACCTGGCAGACGCTGGCCGCCGGCATCGCGGCGTTGCTGCAGCTGGGCGACGTCCTGGATGTCGGCTCTGGTGACGGCGCGGCGGCGGCCACCATCGCCCCCTACTGCCGGTCGCTGACCTGCATCGACGCCAACCCGCGCCTGATCGAGGCCGCGCGCGCGCGCCTGGCCCGACACGACAACGTCCGAGCGCAGGTGGCCGACGCCCACGAGTTGCCGTTCGCCGACGCCTCGTTCGACGCGGTGGTGGTCTTCCACACGCTCACGTACGCCGAGCGGCCGCCCCGCGTCCTGGCCGAGTGCGCGCGTGTCCTGCGCCCCGGCGGGCGGTTGGTCGTGCTGTGCCTGGACGAACACCGCCAGTCGGAGGTGACGTCCCGTTATGGCGAACGCCATCCGGGCTTTTCGCCGCGCTCTGTCCGCGGCATGCTGGCGCGCGCCGGGTTGACCGTGCACTCGGCCAGGGTCGCCTCACGCGAAATCAGGCGGCCCCACCTGCAGGTGGTCCTGGCCGTTGCCCAGAAGAACGCCGCGTCTTGAAGGTCACATGAAACACCCACACCACGATCATCCGCTGACCAAGCTCCTGTCCAAGCGCATCGCCATCATCGACGGCGCGATGGGGACGACCATCCGCACCTACGGGATGAAGGAGTCCGACATACGGGGGCAGCGGTTCAAGGACGCCGGTAAGGACCTGCTGAACAACGGCGACCTCTTCTCGCTGACGCAGCCCAAGATGATCGGCGACATCCACCGCCGCTTCCTGGAGGCCGGCGCCGACATCATCGAGACGAACACGTTCGGTGCGACGTCGATCGCGCAGAGCGAGTTCTTCGTCGACGACCCGCGTGAGCACGGCGGGCGCAAGGATCCGGCCTTCTATCAGAAGATCGTGGAGGACCCGTCGCTGCAGCGGCTGGCCTGGGAGATCAACGAGCAGTCGGCGCGCCAGTGCCGCGAGTGGGCCGACCGCGTCGCCAACGCCGACGGCAAGCAGCGCTTCGTGGCCGGCGCCATCGGGCCGCTGACCGTCTCGCTGACGAACTCGCCCGACGCGGACGATCCCGGCTTCCGGGTGGTCACGTTCGATCAAGTGAAGGCCGTGTACGCCGAACAGACCCGGGCGCTGATCGCGGGCGGCGTCGACGTGTTGCTGGTCGAGACGATCTTCGACTCGCTGAACGCCAAGGCGGCGCTGGTCGCGATTCAAGAGGTGTTCGACCAG
>JBJMQQ010000133.1:0-31402 GCA_045802645.1 Polyangia bacterium | reverse complement strand
TGGGGGCTGAGGCTGGCCCGGCCAGTCGAGCGCCCAACATTCCCGGCCGCGACGGCGTGGGCTGGCTGGCGCGCCACCCGCTGCTCCGGTGCGTGGCGATCTACCGGCAGATGCCGGTGCGCTTCGGGATCTGCCTGGCCCTGTTCGTGGCCGTCAACGGCGGCATGGCGGTGCAACAGCACCTGGTCGGGCGCGCGGTCGACGACCTCCAGCGGGGGCGGGCGGTCGTGCGCCTGGCGACCGGCGGCCTGGACATGCGGCCCGCGCTGGCCTGGGTCGCAATCCTTCTCGGCGTCGCGGCCGTCCGCGCCGTCCTGCAGTACGCCGCCGGCGTGCTGTCGCTGACGATCGGGCAAGAGCTGCTGAGCCGGCTGCGCGAGGGGATTCTGATCCAGGTGCAGCGCCTGGACCTCGGTTACCACCTGCGGCACGGCGTCGGCGAGATGGTCACGCGCACCACGCGCGACGCCGACAAGGTGCGCGACGCGCTGATCAGCGTCTGGCGGAACGTCGTCGAGACCACCCTGGTGATCGCCGGGGCCATCGGCCTCATCGCCTGGTACGCGCCGTCGCTGGCAATCGGCCCGGTGGTGGCCACCGCGCTGGGGCTGGGCTGGTTGGTGCGGCAGGTCGACAAGCTGGTCGTCCTGGACCGCACCGTCGGGGCGGCCTTCGACGGCGTGAACCAGGACCTGACCGAGGGCGTCCACGGCATCCGCGTCATCAAGGCCTTCGGCCTCGAGCCCTCACGGATCGCCCGGTTCGAGGCGGCGGTGAACACCTTCGTCACGGCGGCGCGCCGCGCGCTGCGGTTCGCAAGCACGCACATCCCGGTGCCCCAGGTGATCGTGGCGTTCAGCCAAATTTGGGTCCTGGTGCTGGGGGCGCGCCTGGTGGCCCACGGGCGTCTGGACGTGGGCAGCCTGGTCGCGTCGCTGCTGATGATGAACACGGTCGTCTTCCGCGTCGAGGCCATCGGCCGCGTGATGCAGACCTTCGCCGACGCGCGCTCGTCTGCGGCGCGCATGATGGAGCTGCTGGACGCCGAGCCGAGCATCAAGAGTGGTCGGGCCCCGCTTCCGCGCGGCGCGCTGGGCGTCCAGCTGAACGCCGTCACCGTTCGTACGCCCGGTGGCGCCGGCGAGGTGCTGTCGGACTGCTCGCTCTGGATCGCGCCCGGCGAGATCGTCGCCCTGGTCGGCGCGACGGGGTCGGGCAAGAGCACGCTGAGTGCGCTGCTCCCGCGGCTGGTCGACGCGGATGCCGGCCGCGTGTGCATCGGATCCGCGGCACACGGCTGGACGGACGTTCGCGACCTGGTCCTCTCCGAGCTCCGGCGCAACGTCCACGTCGTGCCGCAAGAGGTGTTCCTGTTCTCCGACACGGTCCGGGCCAACCTGGCGCTGGGGGCACCGGGCGCGACCGAAGCAGACCTCTGGGAGGCGCTGCGGCTGGCGGCGGCGGACGACGTGGTGTCCCAGCTGCCGCAGGGGCTCGACACGGTCGTCGGCGATCGCGGCGTCACGCTGTCCGGCGGGCAGCGGCAGCGGCTGGCCCTGGCGCGCGCGCTGGCGGCACGACCGGCGGTGCTGGTGATGGACGACGCGACCAGCGCGCTGGACGCGCTGACGGAGCGGACCATCCTGGACGGGCTGCGCGCGCTGCGGGCCGCCGGCGATCGACCGGTCACCGTGCTGGTGGTGGCCAGCAAGCTCTCGACGGTGCTGCTGGCTGACCGGGCCGTGCTGCTGGTCGGCGGCCGCATCGCCGCCACCGGAACTCACGCCGATCTGGCCGCTGGCCAGGGCGCCTACCGCGAGCTTTTGGGGATCGACCAACATGGCCAACCGACCTAGTCACATCGTTCGCGAGAAGGCCGAACAGGACAAGGGTCGCCTCGACGACCTGCAGATCGAGCAAGAGCTGGCGCAGCAGCGCCTGGAACGCAGCGTCTGGGGGCGGATGGTGCCGCTGCTTCGCCCCGTGCGCGGCCGCATCGCGGCGGTCGCGCTGCTGGAGACGGTCCTGGTCGGCTTCGTGTTCCTGCGGCCCTGGTTCATCCGCACCGTGATCGACCGCGGGCTGACCCGGGTGGCCGGCGGGTGGACCTGGAACCCGCGCGTGGTGCTGGCGATGTCGGTGGGGCTGGCCGTCTGCTGGGTGGCGCGGTTCGCGCTGGCGGCCTGGTCCCAGTACCTGGCCGGCACGACGGCGCTGGCGGTGCTGGCCGACCTGCGGGTCCGGATCTTCCGGCACGTCCAGGGGCTGAGCGTCCGGTACTTCGACCGCGCCAAAGCCGGTCGGATCGTGGCCCGCATGGACCGGGACGTCGACGCGCTGGAGCCGCTGGTGATCCAGGGGCCGCCCGAGCTGCTGTCGGCGCTGCTCCGGTGCGTCGTGGCCAGCGTGCTGCTGTTCCAGATCTCGCCGCGGCTGTTTCTGGCGCTCGGCGCCGTGGTCCCGGTGCTGGTGCCGGCCATCTTCCTGTTCAGGCGGGTCGCCGCGGCGAACTACGGCAAGGTCGCCGAGCGGCGCAGCCGGTTCACGGCCCACCTGGTCGAGAGCGTCGGCGCCGTTCGCATCCTGAAGCAGACGGTACAAGAGGAGTCCAACCGCCGACGTTATCGGGATCTGGTCCTGGACTTCAACCAGACGCTGATTCGCGGCAACATCCGCACGGGCTGGTTCCTGCCGCTGACCGGGCTGCTGTCGGCGGCCGGGATGGCGCTGCTGGTTCTGGTGGGCGGCCGCGAGATGGCGTTGGGGCACGTGACGCTGGGGCAGGTCGCCGAGAGCCTCTTTTACGTCTTTCTGTTCCTGGGGCCGCTGCAGGATCTGGGCGACCTGTTCGACCGCTACGCGACGGGCGCCGCGTCCGCGCAGCGGGTCTTCCTGCTGCTGGACACGCGCCCCGAGATCCTGGACCGCGCGGCCGCGCGCGAGCTGGGCGCCGACGGCGAACCGCGCGGCGAGGTCGCGTTCTCGGGCGTGACCTTCAGCTACGACCCCGGCGTCAGGCAGCCGGTCATCCGCGACTTTTCACTCTCGGTTCCGGCCGGTCGCGTCGTGGCGATCGTCGGTCAGACGGGCCACGGCAAGAGCACGCTGGTGCAGCTGCTGACCCGGTTTTACGAGCCCCAACAGGGCGCGGTCCTGATCGACGGGCAGGACATTCGCGGCTTCACGCAGCGAAGCCTGCGGCGTCACGTCGGCGTGGTCCTGCAGGACAACGTCCTGTTCTCGGGGACCATCCTCGACAACCTGCGCCTGGCCGCGCCCGGCGTTCCCGACGAGGAGCTGCTGCGCGCCTCGCGCGAGCTGGGCGTCGACGAGGTGATCCGCCGGCTGCCGGCGGGCTACCTGACGGAGGCCGGGCCTCTCGGCGGGCACCTCAGTCACGGGCAGCGGCAGCTGGTGTGCCTCCTGCGGGCGTATCTGGCGGATCCCGCCGTACTGGTCCTCGACGAGGCGACGTCCGCCATCGACATCCAGACCGAGCGGCGAATCCAGCACGCCCTCCGGCGACTCTGCGCGGGGCGCACCGCCATCGTCATCGCGCACCGGCTGGCGACCATCCGCGACGCCGACCAGATCGCGCTCATCCGCCACGGCCAGCTGGTCGAGACCGGCAAGCACGCCGAGCTGATGGCGGCCGGCGGCCACTATGCGGCGCTTTATCGCGAGTACGAGCGGGGCCAGGTGGCGAGCGATCCCGAGGCGCTTCGACGCGCCGCCTCTGCTGCTCCGACAGCAGCCTAGCGAAGGGGCTGCTGCGGCAGACGCATCGACCGTCGCAGAACGCCCGGAGACGCAGCCTTCGGGCTGGCACGGCCGCTGCAGTCTCCGGGATCAGAACGCAGGCCCACACAGGAGACGTCATGAGCAAAGTCGATACCCTCTGGTACACGCGATGCCCGGTTCCGACCCCGCTGGGGATTGCCGCGCAGCTCGGCTGGATCGAGGACGAGTTCAAGGCGGACGGCATCACCGTTCGCACGCTGCAGGACCAGGTCGATCCGTCGATCCGGGAGTCGCACTACGATCACAAGCTGGACAACTCGTTCCGGCAGGGCGGGAACATCCCGGCCATCTGGGCGCGGTCGTCCGGGCGTGAAACGCGCGTGGTGGGCCTGACCTGGACCGACGAAGCGCAGGTGATCCTGACGCTGCCGAAGAGCGGCATCAAGTCGGTGCGCGACCTGGCCGGCCGCAAGCTGGGCGTCGCCACGCGGCCGCAGGACAAGATCGACTTCTGGAAGGCCACGACCATCCGCGCCTACGTCGCCGCGCTGGGTCTGCAGGGACTTTCGACGAAGGACGTCGAGCTGGTCGAATTGCCGCGCGTCGGCGCCAGCACCGTCGGCCCCTGGAACGGCGCCGCGGCGGAGCCGCTGGACCAGACGCTGGAGGCGCAGGCCCTGCTGCGGGGCGAAGTCGACGCCATTTTTCACAAGGGCTCGCGGGGCCTGGAGCTGGCGGACGCCATTGGCGCGCAGATCGTCTTCGACGTCGGCGCGCACGCCGATCCGACGGTGCGGGTCAACAACGGGTCGCCGCGGACGCTGACCGTCGACGCCGGCTTGCTGGAGCGTGACTCCGGCCTGGTGGTTCGCCTCATCAAGCGGGTCATCTTGGCCGGGCGCTGGGCCGAGGAGCACCCGCAGGAGGCCGTGGCGTACGTGGCGCGTGAGACGCGTTCTTCGGAGGCCGCCGTGCGGCGCGCCTACGGCAGCGACGTCAACCACCACCTGCGCACCGACCTGGAAGAGTCGTCGATCGTGGCGCTGGCCGACTTCACCGACTTCCTGCACCAGTGGAAGTTCATCCCGAACGCCGTCGACGTTCGGGCCTGGATCGATCCGCGGCCGCTGGAGCGGGCTCGCGCCGAGCTGGCCGCCGAAGCGCGCGGCACGGGTCGCGCGGAGCGCCGCCCGTCGAGCGGCGCCGTTCAACCGCCGATCGCCTGACAAGGAGAACGATCATGCCGAACATCGAAGACATCTCGACTGAGCTCACGCCGGGGCTGGCGGCCTTCGTCGAGCAGGTGAAGGCCGACACGCTGAAGGCGTCGCGCGTCCTGTGGGAGAGCCGGACGCTGGCCCCCAGCCAGACGTACCAGATCTATCAGCGCGTCCCGGGCGAGAACATCTACGTGACCGCCGCCTATCCCAGCGCCTGGGACGACGGCGAGCTGAAGGTGTCAGTGGCGGGGTTCGACGGGCGCGTCTACCTGGGCAAGCCGCAGGGCGTCCCGGGTCGCTACACGCGGATCTTCCAGAAGCACCCGCGCGTGCGAACCGTCATCCACGCGCACACGCCGGCGCTGGGCGCCTTCGCCAGCGCGCACCAGGCGCTGACGATCCGGTACGTCCCGATCACGCGGGAGACCGTCGTGAAGGAGCTGCCGGTCTACATCGATCGCCGCCAGCAAGAGCAGGACTTCATCGTCGATCGCCTCGATGAGAGCCCGCACCTGGAGGCGGTGGTCGAGGCGAATGGCGGGAGCACGTTCTGGGGCGACGGCATCCTGAAGGTGTCCCGGCGCATCCAGCTGATCGAGGAGGGGGCGCACTTCCAGCTGCTCGCGCAGGCGTTCGGCGGGTCGCGCGCGTACGGGCCTGGCGTGCTGGAGCAGCAGTGGAAGATGGGGCTCGTGCCCAAGGACATCGCGGAGGCAGCCCTGGCCGCCGCGCGCGCCCAAGAGCAAGAGCCTTCGTGACATGAGCTCGGCCAGATTGCCCGAGGCGCCGGTGGACCCGATGTTCATCGAACGCTGGTCGCGCCGCGCGTTCTCGACCCGGGCGATCCCGGCTGAGGCCATTTTGTCGCTGTTCGAGGCTGCGCGCTGGGCACCGTCGGCGTCCAACGCGCAGCCCTGGCTTTTCATCTTCAACGACGACGACGAGACGCTGGCGCGCACGCGGCCGATCCTCAACGAGCGGAACCGGCAGTGGGCCGGCCGGGCGCCGCTGCTGATCTTCGTGTTCGCGCGGCGGACCCACGCCGAGACCGGCAAGCCGTTGCGCACGGGCGCCTTCGACACGGGCGCCGCCTGGTTCTCGCTGGCGCTGCAGGCGCACAAGCTGGGTCTGGCGACCAGGGCCATGGGGGGCATCGACCACGCCGCCGCCCACGAGGTGCTGGGCGTTCCGCGCGAGCTGTACGAGTCGATGGCTGCCGTGGCCGTCGGCTACCCCGGGACGCGGGAAGACCTGCCGGCCGACGTGGCCGAGCGCGAGGTCCCGAACACGCGCCAGAGCGCCCGAAGCTTCGTCTTCAAGGGCGTGTTCAAGCCCGCCTGAGGAATTCATCCATGGGAAACACCGTCAGCTCTCGCACCCTGAGTCGCATCGAAGTCCTGGTGTTGCTGGTCATCTCCGTCGTCGGGCACACCGCGCTGGCCGTGAAGCTGTCGCGGCCTGGCGCGCCCGCGCCACGCGTCGCCGCGCAGTCGGTCTCGATCGAAGTCGAGCCACCGCCGATCGAGCCGGCCAGGGTGCCGCCGCCGCCGCCGCGCGCCGCGCGTCCGGCACCGGTGGCGCACAAGGTTGCCGTGCGGACGCACTTCGCGCCGCCTGCGCCCGTCCAGCAGGCACCCGTCACCGACGCGCCGGCCGACGCGCCGCCCGCGCCGGAGCCGCCGCCGGCCGCGCTGGAGAGCGGGCCACCCGGGCCGCCGCCCGCGGTCGCGCCGCCGGTGGTGGCGAAACCAGCGCCCGTCCTGGCCGCCCACGAAGGGGCCAACTATCTCAAGAACCCGCGTCCCGCCTATCCCGACGTGGCCCGGCGCCACGACTGGGAGGGCGAGGTTCTGCTGCGCGTCCGCGTGTCGCCGGGCGGCCGGGTCGAGGCGGCGTCGGTCGAGCGATCGAGCGGTCACGACGCGCTGGACGAAGCGGCGCTGGCCGCCGTGCGCGGCTGGACGTTCGTCCCGTCGCGCCAGGGTGGCCTGGCAATTTCCGGGTGGGTCAGCGTGCCCATCGTGTTCCGTCTGCAACAGGGGAGTTGAAACGCCATGTCCGATACAGCCACGCAATTCATCGTCAAGGGGACCTTCGGTCTCCTCCTGCTCGGGTCCGTGATCACCTGGGCACTGGTTTTGGTGAAGGGGCGCCAGCGCTGGGTGACCAGCCGCGCGGACCGCGGTTTCCTGGGTACGCTGCCGCGACCGCTGCGGCTGACGGCGCTGACCCTCGGTGAAAAGCCGCGCAGCTCGGCGGCACGTGTGGCGCGGGCCGGGGTGGCCGCGCTGGCGGAATCCGAGCATGCCGGTGACGTCGACCCGCGCGAGTCCGTCGAGGTCGCGCTGCAGGCGCAGATCGAGAGTGAACGCCGGGTGGCGGAGGGCGGTCTGGTGGTGCTGGCCAGCATCGGCAGCACGGCCCCGTTCGTGGGGCTGTTCGGCACCGTCTGGGGGATCATCCACGCGCTGCGCGCGATCGGCAGCTCGGGGTCGGCCAGCCTGGAGGTCGTGGCGGGACCGATCGGCGAGGCGCTGATCGCCACCGCCATCGGCATCGCCGTCGCGGTTCCCGCCGTGCTGGCCTACAACTTCTTCGTCCGGCGCCTGAAGGTGCAGTCGGCGCAGCTGGGCCAGCTGGCCGCGGCGCTGCTGGCGGCAGTGAGCCGGCAGGACCGGCCGGTGGGCATCGTGGAGGGCGAGCGGCCGCTTCGGCAGCGCGGGGCGAGCGTCTGATGGGCTTCCAGGTTTCGGGCGGCGGCGACGAGGTTCTGAGCGAAATCAACGTCACGCCGCTGGTCGACGTCATGCTGGTGCTGCTGGTCGTCTTCCTGGTGACCGCGCCGCTGCTGACCAACACCATCCGCGTCAACCTGCCCGAGACATCCAAGGTCGCCGCGTCCGGGCCCGACCAGAAGAAGTCGGTGAACGTGAGCATCGACGCCAGCGGCGCCGTCTACATCGATCGCCAGGCGGTCGGCCTGGCCGGGCTGGAGCCGCAGCTCAAATCGCTGCACGCCACCCACAGCGACCTCATCGTCCACCTCAACGCGGACCGCGCGGTGAACTACGGCCTGGTCGCCAAGGCCATGACCGCCGTCGACCGCGCCGGCATCACCAAGCTCTCCGTCCTGACCGTCAACGAGTAGCGATCTCTCCCCGGCAAGTGTTCCGGACCTCTCCCGCCGAGCCTTCGGCTCGTCGGCCTCTCCCACCTTCGGCGGCCTTCGGCGGGAGAGGCGCAGAAGTCGGCGTCCTCCGGACCTTGCCCGCGAAGCGGGAGAGGACGGCACCGTTAGGTGCCGGGAAAGGGTCCGGACCTCTGCCGCCGAGCAGAGCTCAATCGGCTCGAGTCGCGATCGCGGCGATGACCTGGTCGGCCGGGACGACGCGTGCGACCTTGTCACGCAGGTAGCGGAGCGTGACGTGGTGATGCTCGTCGTCGTGGGACGCGACCGCATCTTCGACCAGCACGACGTCGAAGTCGTGCTGGTACGCATCGACGGCGGTCATCCGCACGCAGGCGTGGGTGTTCACGCCGGCGATCACCACCGCTTCGGTCTCGAGATCGCGCAGCGTGCCGAGAAGTGAAGTGCCGAAGAAGGCGCTGTAGCGCTTCTTCACCACCACCCGGTCTTCCGGTCGGCGTTCGAGCTCCGAGAGCAGCTCGCATCCGCGCGTCCCGGCCACGGTGACGTAGATCTGGTTGGCGCGCACTTCGCCGGGCGCGTCGTGCAGATCAGGAGCGAACTCTTGCCGGATCCAGATGACCGGCCAGCCGCGACTCCGAAACTCCTGGGCGAGGGCGTTGGCCCGGGTGGTCAGCCCGGGGCGTGCCGCCGTCAGAGCCGGGCTGCGATCGAAGAAGTCGTTGAGAAGGTCAACGACCAGCAGAGCAGCTCTGACCGGCACGGCGGTGCGTTCACGCGCCGGCGGCGGCGCGGGCCCGTGATCCGCCGCGGACGTTGGCGGGGCGGTCCAGGCCCAGGTTGTCGCGCAACGTCGTGCCCGTGTACTCGGTCCGGAAGAGGCCGCGGCGCTGCAGCTCGGGGACGACCGTCTCGGCGAAGGTGACGAAGCCGCCCGGGGCCAGGGGCGGAAGGGGCGGGACGACGTTGAAGCCGTCGGCGCCGCCGCCCTCGAACCACTCCTCGATCTTGTCGGCCACCGTCTTCGGCGACCCATGAATCTGGAGGTGCCCGCGCGAGGTGCTGAAGCGGTAGACCAGCTGCCGGATTGTCAGGTTCTCGCGGCGTGCCAGCGCGACCAGCTGCCGGAAGCGCCCCTTGCCGTTCTCGGTCTCGGGCAGGTCGGGCAGGGGGCCGTCCAGGTCGTAGCCGGTCAGGTCGGCCCCACCCAGGGTGACGCCCTTGCTGAAGTCGATGAGCGCCTGCAGCTCGCCGAAGCGATCGGCCGCCTGCTGGTCGGTCTCGCCGACCACCACGGACAGCCCCGGCGTGATCTTGAGCTGGTCCGGGTCGCGCCCGAACTTGGCCATCCGCGACTTGACGTCCTTGTAGTACGCGCGCGCGTCGTCCAGCGTCTGCGCCGAGCAGTAGGTCATCTCGGCGACCTGCGCCGCGAAGTCGCGCCCGGTCTCCGAGTTCCCCGCCTGCACGAACACCGGGTAGCCCTGGATCGGCCGCGCCATGTCCAGCAGCCCCTCGGCGCTGAAGTACTTGCCCTGCACGTCGACCGGATGCGCGTCGTCCGGGTCGTAGAACTGCCCGGCGGCGGGATCCGGATGATCGAAGGCGTCGTCCTCGTACGAGTCCCAGTAGGCTTTGGCCAGCTCGACGAACTCGGCGGCGCGCTCGTACCGCTCGGCGTGCGCCCGTGCTTCGGCAATGCCGAAGTTGCGGGCAGTGGCCTCGTTGAACGACGAGACGATGTTCCAGCCGGCGCGCCCGCCGCTGATGTGATCCAGCGACGCCAGCATGCGCGCGGCGTTGTACGGCTGGCTGAAGTTGGTGTTGACCGTCGCGACCAGACCGATGTTCCGGGTGTGCACGGCGATCGCCGAGAGCAGGGTCAGCGGCTCGAACTGGTAGCTGCCGCCGGCCCGCGCGTGCGCGCGGACGTTCGCGCCCGAGCGGCCGATGAAGTCAGCCAGGAAGAAGACGTCCAGCTTGGCGCGCTCGGCCAGGCGCGCCAGACCAATCCAGAAGTCCAGCTCCGGACGTCCGGTCCTGCCGGCGTTGTCCGGGTGCCGCCACGCCTCCGGGTGGTGCCCGAAGCGCTGAAAGAACACGTTCAGGACCAGCTGTCGCTTCTTCCCGCTGCTCATCGTCGTCTCCCGGCGGTTAGCTGGCGCTGACGGAGCGCGCGACGAAGCTGCGCGCCCGCTCGAGCAAACCCGTCCGCTTCCATTGCAGATCCAGCGCGCCCGGCGTGTACTCCTTCGCGCCGCCGATCTGCTCCGCGATCGCTTGCAGGCGGGCGCCCTCTTCGATGAGCAGGATCAGCTCGCCCGTCTTCAAGATTCCCTTGCCCCAGAAGTTCGCGCCGCCGTTCGACTCCAGCAGGGCGGGGGGCGGCGCCAGCTCGGGATGCTTGTCCAGGCGCTCGCGAATCACGTCCAGCGCGCTGCGGGTCCGCTCGAGGTGGTTCGGGATCTCACGCGCCAGCAGGTGCCGCTGCGCCGCCACGTACAGGATCGGGAAGTTCTTTTGCGCCAGCGACCAGGCCGCCAGGAACGGCGTGTGCGCGTGGACGAACGTGTCCGCCTCCAGGCGCGGCTCGTTGATGACCAGCTCCTTGTGCTCCGACGCGTCGGTGACCTTGGCGGTGACGTCGCGGTCACGCGACCAGGGCTGCGGGAACTTCACGCTCACCAGCTTGTCGTGCCCCGGGATCCGGTGGGTCACGTTGAAGGTCAGGCTGGCGGAGAGGGTCCCCGACTCGCGCAGGAAATCGAACACGAAGATGGCGTCGCGCTTGGCCTCTTCGACGTAGGTGTTCAGGTCAACCGGGGACGACTGCTCGTTGGACATGGCGTGGCTCCTGGGAAGGTCCACGCCACGCCTCCGCACGACCCGTGCCAACGCCGCGGAGGCCGTCCGCCCGAGCCGCGGGTTCGGCGCCTGCTTCGCATTCAGCAGCCGGCGCCGGTTTCTGCTGGGCCAGCAGCAAGCCGGTGTCTTCCAGCTCGGCGTCGCGCGTGCCGCCGGCGAGCACACCGAACTGCAGCAGCCGCGCGCGCACCACGTTGCGGCTGATCCCCAGGAGGCGCGCCGTCCGGAGCTGGTTCCCCTCCGCGTGCTGGTAGGCGGACAGCATGACCAGCTCTTCGATGTCGTCCCACAGGTGCGCGCCCCCTTGGTCGTAAAGCTGCTTCAGGGCGGCGCGGATGGCCTCGCGCGGATCGGGCGGGACGGACGGCGGCGGCTGCTGCAGCTCCGGCAGAGCGACGGCCAGCGGTGCGAAGGTGCCGCTGGGTCGGCGCGGGGGCAGGGTGATGAGCGGCAGGTCGTCCGGCGTGATCTGGTCTCCCCGGCAGACCAGCAGCGCGTGGTGAATCGCGTTCTCGAGCTCGCGAATGTTTCCCATCCAGGCGTGGCGAAGAAGGCTCTGCTCCGCGAGCGGGCTCAACCCCGGCACCGGGC
Source organism: Polyangia bacterium (assembly GCA_045802645.1). Lineage (GTDB taxonomy): Bacteria > Myxococcota_A > Polyangia > Fen-1088 > Fen-1088 > JADGRB01. The sequence continues at coordinate 19,837 of JBJMQQ010000133.1, read as the reverse complement.
GGCCGGTGCCGAGCTTTCCGGCGTACACGTTCAGGAAGTAGCGGGCCAGGGGCAGGATGTCTCCCGGCCGCTCGCGCAGCGGCGCAACCGACACCTTCGCCACGGCCAGCCGGTAGAAGAGATCCTCGCGAAAATGCCCGGCCGCCACCGCCTCTTCCAGGCGAACGTTGGTCGCGGCGATCAGCCGCACGTCGACGGGGATGGGCGTGCGCGAGCCGAGGCGGACCACTTCTTGCTCTTGCAGCACCCGCAGCAGCTTCACCTGCGCGCCCAGCGGCAGGTCACCGATCTCATCCAGGAACAGCGTGCCGCCATCCGCCGCCTCGAACCAACCCGCCTTACCGCTGGCCGCGCCGGTGAACGCCCCCTTTTCGTGCCCGAAGAGGTCGCTCTCGATGAGGGACTCGGAAAACGCGCCGCAGTTCACCGCCACGAACGGCCGGTTCGACCGGTTCGACAGGTCGTGGATGTGCCGGGCCACGATCTCCTTGCCCGTCCCCGTCTCGCCGGCAATCAACACCGTGGCATTGCTGGGCGCGACCTGCTGGATGCGCCCGAGCAGCGCACGGGACTTGCCGTCCTCGAACACGAGCGCCTTCGCGCGCACGGACAGCGACAGCTTCTCGCCCTGGGGCAGCGTGAGGATCGGCATCAGCGTGCCTCTCCCCGGAGGGTCTCGATCGTCATGGTCTCTGGTTCCTTCCCTATGTGATCGCAACGGCGACGCCTCAGCGCCGCCGGGTCAACAGGTCAGGAACCCGAAATGTGCGTCCGTGCCGGCCATGTGCGTGAAGCCATCCTAGCCGGCGGCCGACAAAATACAAGACAAAAGTCTCGCATAAGAGACGCATGTCTGCCGCACGGGCGGCGCTGCGGGCGTTCAGCCCGGGTGAGCGTGGCGCCGGATGCTGGCGACGAAGTCATCCAGGACGCCGTCCAGTCGCGCGCGGACGTCGGGTTCCAGCGCGATCCCGCCGTCCGGCCGCGTGCCGATCGTCTTGTCGAGCAGGAACAGGCCCGACACGACGTGCTGGGCGGCCAGCGCGGCCAGCACCGGGCGAAACGCGTAGTCCAGCGCCAGCACGTGCGCGATGGTTCCGCCGGTCATCAGCGGCAGCGCGACCTTGCCCGCCAGCCCCGTCTGCGGAAGCAGATCCAGAAACGTCTTCAGGACCCCGCTGTACGACGCCTTGTACACCGGCGAGCAGAGCACGACGCCGCGCGCTCGCTCGACCAGGCCCAGCGCGGCCGAGATGGGCGGCGACTGGATCTGGGCGCCCACCAGCTCTGCCGCCGGCAGGTCGCGGACGTTGATGGCGGCGACCTCGAAGCCGCGCCCCGCAAGGGTCGCGCCCACATCCTGCGCGAGCCGGGCGGTTCGCGATCCTTCGGAAGGGCTGCCTGTGATCGTCACGATGAGCGACATGGTTCTCTCCAATGAAGATAGGCGACGTTGCGAGGATTGGGTATCGCCGTCGCAAGCCAGCAGCACGGCTTGTGCCACGCGGCCGGTGACGGGCTGCCGCAGCATGGCTGTTTGTGGCTGCGCATCGCGGCGGTCCGATTGCTGGCCACGCAGCAACCTGGATTGGCGGGAGGTGAATCCCCCGCCGATTCGCAGCCCTCCGGACCTGGCGCGCGACGTGCTTATGCAGCGGACCCGTCGCTTCCCCAACGAGGATCCGTGGACAAACGATCGAACCGCTTCCCTTTCCTTGCTTCCCTGGTTTGCTTGGCCGCGCTCGGCGGCGCTCTGACCCCGATCGCGCGCGCCCAGACGGCCCCCGACGCGGCGCCGCTCGCGGTCTCTACGGCGGACGCCGGGACGCCGCCGCCCGTGGCCACGACACCGACGGTCCAGCCCGATATCGCGCCGCCGCTCGGCGTTCCTGCGACCGCTGACGCCGGCGCGCCGCCACCGCCCGCGCCGCCCGCGACGACCGAAGAGGTCGGCGTGATACCGCCCGTCACGGCCGTTCCCGCCGCTTCGGAGCAGCCGAAACAACAGCAGCTCAAAGAGGTGGTCGTCACCGCCGAGCGCCGCGAGGAGAGCGCCCAGTCGGTGGCCACGGCGCTGAGCGTGCTGAAGGGCGAGAGCTTGACCGAGAACCAGATTGGCCGCTCCGCCAACGAGATCCTGAACTACGTCCCGAACGCGTCCGCCGTGTCGCAGATGCACGGTCGCCCGCGCTGGTGGATCCGCGGCGTCGGCACCGGGCAGCAGCAGCTCGATTTCTCGAACCCGGTCGGCTTCTACCTGGACGACGTCTACATCAGCAACGCCACGGCGACCGGGTTCCCGCTGTTCGACCTGGATCGGGTGGAGGTGCTGCGCGGCCCGCAGGGGACTCTGTGGGGCAAGAACACCACGGGCGGCGCGATCAACGTCCTCACCCGGCAGCCGGACTTCGCGTCCGACGGCTACCTGCGGTTCGACTACGGCACGTTCAACGATCGCGTCGTCGAGGGCGCGGCCGGCGACACGATCTGGAAGGACCACCTGGCGGCGCGCATCGCCTTCCACTACGAGTCGCGCGGCGCGCGGTTCACCAACCTCTACACGAACGGCCCCGAAGGACAGTTCCAGGACGGCGCGGCTCGCCTGCAGCTGCTGGGGAAGATCACGCCGGACCTGCTGGTGACCGGCAACGTCCATTTCCGCCAGTACGGGACGCAAGGGAGCACGTCGACGACGAGCAGCAACGCAGCCAGCGGGGCGTACATCGCCGGGTACGTGCCCAGCACGGACATCAACACGGTCGACACCAACGCGCCGGCGAACGATGCAATCACCCAGAACGGCGCGTTCATCAACATCAAGTGGCACACGCCGTTGTTCACGCTGACCGCCATCTCGGCGTACGAGGACTTCCGCGACCAGCAGGCGAGCGACTCGGACTACACGCCGGTCGAGATCAGCCGCGGGTGGTCGCAGGCGCGGTCGTACCAGCTGACGCAGGAGATTCGCGTCGCGTCGCCGCGCGCCGATCGCGTGAGCTGGGTGGCGGGGGCCTTCTATTTCCACGAGAAGATCGACAGCGACACGGTGACGGCCAAGCTCCCGGGGCTTCCGCTGGAAGGGCCGGCCGCCGCCAACTACGCCTACACCGGGTTCGAGCACCTGGCCGACAGCGGCGCCGTGTTCGGCAGCGCCACGCTGCGGATCATCCGGGCCCTGAACGTGACCGGTGGCCTGCGGTTCACGACCGAGACGCGGCGGTTGAATTTTCTGCGTGAGGCGACGCCGGCGGGCGCGGCCGCCAGCTTCGCCGATCCGTCGCGCTGGTGGTTGCCGCAGTCGGTGAACACGCCGCTGACGAACTGGTTCAGCTCCGATCCCGCGAACACCTGGAACAACCTGACCTGGGACGTGACGCCCCAGTACGAGATCACGCCCGCGGCGCAGGTGTACTTCCGCTACGCGCGCGGCGTGAAGTCGGGCGGCTACAACACGGCGGCCACCACGCGGGCCGCCCTGAACGTCGTCCAACCCGAGCGGCTGGACGACCTGGAGCTGGGCGCCAAGACCAGCTGGTTCCGCAATCGGCTGATCGTGAACGCCAGCGCGTTTCATTACGGCTATCACAACATCCAGGTGAACGTGGTCGGCCCGCTGCCGCCCACCAACACGGCCGTCTCCTACCTGCAGAACGTGGCCGCCGGCCGCGTCTACGGTGGCGAGCTGGAGGTCGAGTCGCTGCCGATCCGCAACCTCCACGTCAGCGGGAACCTGGGCCTGCTGGACACCAAGTTCACCAACTTCCAGGTCCTGAACGGCGGCACGAACTACTCGGGCAACCAGTTCGTTCGCTCGCCGCACGTGGACACGATCATCCTGGCTGACTACCGGATCGCGCTGGGGGCAGGGCGGGTGCCCAGCCTCGTCGTGGCCGGCGACTGGCACTTCACCAGCCGTCAATTCCACTACAGCACCAACCAGACCGATCCGCTGCTGCAGACGCCGGCGTTCTCGCTGTTCAACGCCCGCATCGCGCTGGTCAGCCCCGACGAGAAGGTCTCGTTGACCCTCTACGCCTACAACCTGGCGAACACCGCGTACCGCCTGCACAGCCTTCCGGGCGCCGCCGGCGCGACGGGAGACGTGGCCATCTGGGGCGAGCCGCGCACCGTTGGGCTGTCGCTGCTGGCCCGCTGGTGGTGAGCCGAAAACTCAGAGGAGAACCCGATGCCGATCCAAGTTCCGCGCCGCGAGCTGATCCTGAACACGTTCTTCATGCGCTTTGGCCACCACCCGGCGGCCTGGCGCCACCCCAGCGCGCAGGGCCACGGGCGCCCCGACGTCGACTACTGGACGCGGCTGGCGGTGCTGGCCGAGCGGGCCAAGCTGCACACGTTCTTCCTGGCGGACTTCATCGGCCGCTCGGCGGACGACCTGGATGCGCAGAGCCACGCGGGCGTGGCGTTCCAGTTCGAGCCGATCAGCTTGCTGTCGTACATCGCGGCCCACACCCGGCACATCGGCCTGGTGGCGACGGTGAACACGAACTTCGCGCACCCGTACAACGTGGCCCGGACGTTCGCGTCGCTGGACCACGTGTCGGGAGGACGGGCCGGGTGGAATGTCGTCTCGTCGCTGATGGACCCGACCGCGAAGAACTTCGGGCTGGACCAGCTCCCGAGTCACGCTGACCGGTACGAGCGGGCGGCCGAGTTCGTCGCGCTGGCCAAGAAGCTCTGGGACAGCTGGGACGACCAGGCGTTCGATCGTCCGGATCGCGCGAGCGGTCGGTTTTTCGAGACCGCCGCTGCCCACCCGGTGAACCATCGAGGCAAGTGGTTCGCGTCTGAGGGGTTGCTGGACATCGCGCGCCCCATCCAGGGCTATCCGGTGCTGGTGCAGGCCGGCAACTCGGACAGGGGTCGGGAATTCGCCGCGGAGATCGCCGAGATGATCTACGCGTCGGCGCAGTCGCTGGACGTCGCGCGGGCCTACTACCGCGACGTGAAGGGGCGAATGGCCCGCTACGGCCGCGCGCCTGACGAGCTGAAGGTCACGCCAGGCCTGTCGGTGGTGGTCGCCCGGACCGACCAGGAGGCCCGCGACAAATTCGAGAGCCTGCAGTCGCTGGTTGATTTCACGCGCGGGGTGTTCCTGTTCGGGGTGGACGTGACGAAGGTAGACCTCGACGGTCCGCTGCCGGACGACCTGCCGGAGCCGGAGAACGGCAAGGGGCGCATGAAGCAGCTGATCGAGCTGGCGCGCCGCGAGAACCTCACCGTTCGGCAGCTGGTGCTGCGGTTCGGTGTGGCGCGCGGGCACCTGCAGGTCATCGGCTCCCCGACCCACGTCGCCGACGTCATCGAGGAGTGGTACACGCAGGAGGGAGCGGACGGCTTCAACGTGGTGCCGCCGCTGTTGCCGGGCGGGTTCGAGGACTTCGTCGAGCTGGTCGTCCCGGAGCTGCAGCGCCGCGGCCTCTTTCACCGCGAGTACGCGGGCGCGACGTATCGAGAGAACCTGGGCCTGTCGCGTCCGGCAAACGGGCGAACGCGCCGCAAGAGCGCGCCCGCCACCGAGCACCCGGCGCTGCCCGCCGTGGCTACCTAGCCCGGCGCCGCGCAAACAGGGCGGCGGCGACAATCGCCCCGCCCACCAGCGCCGCCGGCCCAGGCCTGCCGCCCATCTCCCCAACCGAGCACCCCGGATGCTCGTTGAAGAAGAATGTAATGGGCGGCGGCGGCGCCGCGTCGTGCGGACCCGCAGCATCCCGCCCCGCACCCGACGCCCCCCCAGCCGCGGAAGCATCGACCTTCCCACCCGCACCACCCGCGCCCGCGGCGTCCACACTCCCGTCCGCGACCGCATCAACCGCCGCATCCAAGCTCTGCCCCCGCGCCCGCCCCGCGACAACCACGGGCAACGCCAGCCCCAACCCAACGATCATCCTCAACCCCGTCCTCGTCCTCGTCCTCGTCCTCGTCCTCGTCCTCGTCTTCGTCTTCGTTTCCATCAGACCCGCCCGCCGCTGCACCCCGCGTGCCACCCAAAATCCCTCGCCGCTCGCCCCCATCGCCGCTCCATTCCGTCCACCGCTGCTGCCCAACGCGCAACCACCCGCCGTCCATTGCTGACCTGCCAGCACCCCCGTCCACGCATTTGTGAACGCCGCCATCTCTGCCCACCCCACGGAGCAGGTTTTCCCGCGCACCGCCCATTACCTCTCATCACCTGGGCCGCCGGCAGAAGGGTAGAACGCAAATGAGGCACTCCGTTCGGACGAGTCTTGGGGCACTCCTGCTGGCCGGCGTTGGCAGCTGCTCGGGCGTCATAGGTGGCGGCAGCACCGGTGGCCCCGGCAATTCCGGCTCCGGCAACGCGGGCAGCGTGAGCGCCGGCAAAGGCGGCAGCACCGGGACGGGTAACTCCGGCAGCCTGGGCTCGGGCAGCGGCGGCAGCGCCGCCACGCAGGCCATCGCCTGCTCGCCCGGAATTCCGGCGACGACGCAGCTCCGGCGCATGTTGAACACGCAATACGACGCGACCGTGCGCGACTTGCTGGGCGTCACGTCGGTGACGACGGCGGAGGGAACCGGGGTGCCCTCGTCGGTGCTCTACGCCGACTTCGACGGCGCCATGGTCCCCGATGCCTGGCGCATCTACCAGGACGTCGGCGCCGCGATCGCGAAGCAGGTCATGGGCAGCGCGACGCTGAAGACCAACTTCATCAGCTGTGACCCAGCCGCGTCCGGCTGCCTCGCCCAGACCATCCAGACCTTCGGCCGCAAAGCCTTCCGCCGGCCGCTGACGACGGACGAGGTGACGCGGTTCCAGGCCCTTGGCCAGGGGACGCCGGCCGGGACGCCCGCCGAGGTGGCCGAAGCGACGCTGTTCGCGTTCCTGGTCGACCCGTCGTTCCTCTACCTCGTCGAGACGAACGCGACGGCCGCCGCGTCACCGGCGCCGTCGGGCGCGATCCAGCTCTCGAGCTACGAAGTCGCCGCCAGGCTCTCCTACATGATCTGGGGCTCGGCTCCGGACTCGACGCTCAGCACGGCGGCCGACGCCAACCAGCTTCAGACGAAGGACCAGATCCTGGCCCAGGCGCAGCGGATGGTGGCGCTGCGCGACAAGACCGCACCGCAGCTGTCCGCCTTCCACGACCACTGGGTGCAGATGGACAACTCGGGCCAGCACTGGTGGCACATCGATCACGACACCAAGGCGTTCCCGCTCTACTCGGTCGCCGCCCGACCCAGCTACCAGGCCGAGATGGACAGCTTCTTCGCCGAGGTCGGGTCGACGGGCACGTACAAGGACCTCTTTCTGAGCAACGTCGGCTTCGTCAACAAGGACAACGCCGCCATCTACGGTCTCGACGCCTCCAAGTACGGCACCGCGCTGACCAAGGTGCAGCTGGACGCGGAGCAGAGGCCCGGCTTCATGACCCGCGTGGGCTTCCTGAGCTCGTACTCGCACTACAGCGACACCTCCCCGATCCTCCGCGGCGCCTTCATCGTCATCTACATGCTGGGAGTCAACGTCCCGCCGCCCCCGCCGGGCGCCGCCATGACCCCGCAGCCGCCCGGCAACTACAAGACGAACCGCGAGAAGGTGTCGGCCCTCGTGCAGATGACGGGGACGGACTGCGTGGCGTGCCACACCAACGTCATCAATCCGCCCGGGTTCGTGCTGGAGAACTTCAACTCGATTGGCCAGTGGCAGACCACCGACCAGCTCGGTGGACCGATCGACGCGACCTCCACCGTCAACTTCGGCGGCGGGAACAGCCAGGCCGTGACGTCCGTGAAGCAGTTGATGCAGGGGATCGCCGATTCCGCGGCGGGGCGCGCGACGTACGCGCAGTACTGGGTCGCCTACGCCTACGGCCGGCAGCCGAACCCGCAGGACCAGTGCATCGCCAACCAGATCGGCACCAACCTGTCGACCGGCAACTACCCCATCCTGAACATCCTGTCCGACCTCACCCAGGCGGACTCGTTCCGTCTGCGCGTCCGCGCAACCCCGTGACCGCCGACCAGGAGCTGAGAACATGAACCCGACTATGCACAGAAGAGTCTTCCTGCGCGGCCTGGGCGGCGCCGTCGTCGCGGCGCCGTTCCTCAGCTCCGTCTGGGAGCGTCAGGCGCGCGGGCAGACGGTTGCCGCCCCGAAGACGTTCATCGCGATGTTCACGCATTACGGTTGCGTCACGACCAAGTTCTTCCCGGCCAAGTCGCACGGCGCGCTGGCGGCCGCGGACCTGACCAACAGCCTCGCCCCGCTGAAGCCCTACGCGGCCAAGCTGCTCATCCCGCGCGGCATCCGGGCGATGAACGAGTGGACGCAAAGCAACAGCAACGGCGGCGGGCGAGGGCAGGGGAACGACCCGCACCTGAACCCGTGCGGGACCTACTTCACGTTGCAGCCCGTCACGCCGAACAGCAACGACCCGTTCAGCTTCTCGCAGGACACGAAGTTCAACGCCAAGCCGGTGGGAACTTCGCTGGATCACGTCATGGCCCAGCAGCTGAGCCCCAGCGGCACGCCGCTCTTCATGCGGGTCGGCAACTCGGGCGGCACCCGGGGCGAATCGCCGCAGTCGAACATCTCGTACCTGAAGGCCGCCGGGGCCGCTGCGACCGCCGCCGCCGACATCTATCCGGGGCTGGGGACGCCGGCCCAGGTGTTCAGCGCGCTCACGGGCCTGTTCGGCGCCGGAACGCCCATGACCGCCGACAGCTACGCGGCGGTGCGCGGCAAGAAGGTCTCCGACCTCGTCAAGGCGGACCTGGAAGCGCTCAAGCGTTTCGACATGAGCGCGGACGACAAGAACAAGCTCGCCGCGTGGGAGGCGCTGATCAACTCGGTCGGGACGACGGTCGTCGCCTCCAACCAGTGCACGTCCGCGCTGGCGACCATGCTGGGTGCGACGTCGGCGAACGTGACCGCGGCGGGCTCAGGCGCGGGCAGCAGCGACGCGCTCACCAACAAGGTCACGACCGACCTCGACGCGGCGGACATGTACTCGGTGATGGCGGTGCTGGCGGCCGTCTGCAACTACAACCCGGTCATCTTCCTCAAGTACCCCCCGAACTTCTACTTCAAGGGCCTGGGGATCACGGACGAGTCGCACAACCTGTCGCATCGATTGTCGAACGCGAACATGTCCGGGACCTGCGTCGCGAACGCGCTCACGAAGCTCGGAACGATCGACACGTACTATGCGACGAAGTTCGCCAAGCTGGTCGGCATGCTCGACGGCATCAAGAACCCCGACGGGTCGACGCTGCTCGACAACACGGCCGCCGTCTGGTTCAACGAGATGTCCGACGGCAACGCCCACAACCTGAACAACCTCCCCATCATTCAAGCCGGTGGCGCGGGCGGGTACTTCAAGACCGGCTGGACGATCAACGTCGACAACGCGAACACGGGGTCCGCGTCACTGTCGCAAGGAAACAGCGAGGCCCAGTGCGCGGACGGGTCGACCAGCGGCCAGGTCAACGGCCTCACCCAGCAGACCGGGACCGACTCGAAGGCCGCCAACGCGCCCATCAACAAGTACTTCTACAACCTGATGAACGCGATGGGCGTGAAGGGCGACGCGAGCGGCGCGCCGGCCAAGGGCGGCAGCGCCCCGGTCTCGAAGTTCGGCTACTCCGACCTGACCTCGGACTTCGACGGTGGGCTGGGCGCCAAGGCGGCCTCCATCCACGACCCGGGCGAATTCACCGCCCTCAAGGCCAGCTCCTGAAGCTCCTTGGCATCGCCGCCGCGTGCGCGCTGCTGGCCGGGATCATCGGGTGCCACCGGGCGGGCAGCGCGGAGGACGCGCCGGCGGCTGAGTCCGTCAAACCCGCGTTTGCCGGGCTCAAGAAGCAGTTCGGCGACCTGCAGCAGAGATTCGCCGACCTCAGCAAGCAGGTCGAAGCCATTCCGGCGGACCTGCCCGGGTACCCGCAGCTCCGCGCGAGCTTCTACGGAGCCGAGGAGGCGCGGGGCGTCGCCGACGCGAAGGTGACCTTGCTTTCGGAGCGGCTCGACGCGGCGCTGGCGTCGGGCCGGAGCGGCGATCTGCGGCAGGTCTCGAAGGAGATCGAAGAGGCCCAGGGCCAGGCCCGGGAGATCGATCAGCTCTATCTGAAGCTGCTGCATCAGGTGCTGGCGTTCCAGCGGGCCGGTGAGCAGCGCTCAGCCGCCAAATGAGGCGGCGGGGTAGGCCGCGAAGCTGACGCCGCGTGCGTCGACGGTGTCGGTCTGAAAGGTCCAGCTTCCGCCGGGTGAAATCTGGGTCGCGTCCCCGACGGTGGTCGCGCCCAGGGGCCGGCCCACGCGATTGACGGGGAAGATCGTCACGGACGGGTTGCTCACCGCGGTGTCCAGCGCGTTCAACACCGTGCCCGTGTACGACGTGGCGCCGCCCGTGATGACGCTGTTCACCTGCGTGACGGCGAGGCCGTCGATCGGAACGGCGTCCAGCGCGAAGTACGAATAGTAGTAGACGACCTGTCCCACGTCGGCGACCGCGACATCGGCGGCCATCGTCGCGAGCTGCGCCATCGTCACGTCGCCGGGGCTCGCGCAGGCCGCGATGGTGCTGGACCCGTCGGGCAGGTCGTAACGAAAGAAGTGCTTCGTGTGCAGGCCGCTGATCCAGCTCCCCAACGGCTGGGATGCCTTGTCGTAAAGCGTGATCTTGAACGCGGCGTCGCAGGCCGGAACGTCTCCATCGTTTCGCAGCGCCGCGTAAATCTCCAGGCCGTCCGGTCCGTCGCGCAGCGTGAGCGCGAACAGGTCGAGGACACCCGCCCCACCGGGCTCCAACGCCACGTCGAGACCGGCCGGAACGATCAACGCGTCGTCAGCGTCGGGGCTGCTGCTCGAGCAGGCGAGGGGCACAACCGCAGAGCCGGCTGCGACGAGGACGCCGAGAATCTTCGTCAGCATCAATACGACTCACCGTCCGATACGAGCGTACACGTCGATTGGTTCAGGTGACCATCCAAGAAATTCTTGCCGCCATAAACGAGCGTTGTGACTCGTTGTTCAATTGCTCCAGCTAAAAAACGTCCGATCCGGCTGAGCACGCCCCCGCGTAGTCCCCGCGGAGGTGAAATGACACGAACTGGTAACACGACCACTCACAATTTCTTCAAACTCGTCCTGGCAACCATGGCCACCGGGGCTCTCTTCGTCGCTTGCGGCGGCGAGCCGGGATCGGGTGAACAGACCCCTGCCTTTGCGGCCGCCACCACAGGTGGCAGCTTCGATATCTCGGATCCGTCAGGCTGGTCGCCGATGGCGGCCAGCGGGTCGTCGATCACGACGGCTCACGGTGCTGGCCACGACAGCACGGCGCCCGCGTCGCTGCAGATGACCTACCAGGTGGCCGCCGGCGGATACGCCGGTCTCGAGCACCGGTTCGCGACGCCCGTGGATTGGTCCACGGCGTCCGCCATCAACCTGTGGGTCAATGGAGCTGGCGCCGGGCAGACGTTCCTGGTGCAGATCTACGACTCCGGCTCCGAGCGATGGGAGGCCCGCGTCCCGGTGACCTTCACCGGATGGCAGCAGGTCACGATCCCGTTCGGTTCGTTGAAGGCCGCGGCCTGGCAACCGGCGGGCGCGACGCTCAACAGCGCGCACGACTTCGCGGGCGTGAAGGGCATGGCCCTCATCCCGTGCGAGGGACCGGGGACCGGCACGATGTCGGTCGACACGCTGGCCCTGGGCGCCGGTGCGGCCGGACCAAGCGCAGCGAACGGTCTGGTCGCAGCGACCGGCGCGAACGGCACGATCATCCCGCTCTACACGTATCCGACTGACGGTTCGTGGGACCGCGTGATCGCCGCGAAGCAGGCCCACCCGACCGTTCCCGTGCTGGCGGTGATCAACCCGTCGAACGGCCCCGGCCCCGCGGCCGACGCGTCCTATGCCGCGGGCATCACCAAGCTGACGGCGGCCGGCATCAAGGTCATCGGCTACGTCCACACGTCCTGGGGCGCGCGGAACGTCACGGAGCTGCAGGGCGAGATGCAGCAGTACCGGACCTGGTACCCGGGCGTCAGCGGCCTCTTCCTCGACGAGATGGCGAACGCCGCCGGGCACGAGTCGTACTACAGCTCGCTCAGCGCGACCGCGAAGACGGCCGGGTTCGATCTCACGATCGGCAACCCGGGCGCCGACACGGCGGAGAGCTATGTCGGCTCCGTCGACGTCATCCTCATCTATGAGAACGCCGGGGTTCCGCCCGTGACCGAGGTCGGCGGCTGGCACGCCTCGCACGCACGCAGCAACTTCGGCGTGATTCCGTACGGCGTGTCGGCGCTGGACACGACGTTCGTCGCCGCGGCGCGGCCGACCGTCGGGTACGTGTACCTGCAGAGCGCCGGGATGCCCAACCCGTGGGCCAGCATCCCGACGTACCTGTCGGATCTGCTCGGCGCGCTGCAGTAGCGCATCCGCGTTCGAGGTGTGGGGCGGGGGTGGCACGCAAGTGCTGCCCTTCGCCCCATCCTGCGTTTATGCTACCCACGTGAGTGCAGCGGTGTTCCTGGCGCTCTGGGCCGCGGCCCTGGTGCCGGCGTCGCCCACTGAATGGAACGCGCAGCGCGTCCCTTCAGCGGGCCTGGCGCAAGCGATCGGTGGCACCAGCGCCGGCTGCTTGCAGGGGGCCGCGACGTTGCCGGTGAGCGGTCCGGGCTATGAGGTGCTGCACCTGCAGCGCAACCGCCGCTACGGCCACCCCGAACTGATCGCCTTCGTGCGGCGCCTGGGCAAGGCGGCCAAGGCCAAGAAGCTGGGTCTGGTCGTCGTCGGCGATCTCTCGCAGCCGCGCGGTGGCCCGACACCCAGCGGCCATCGCAGCCACCAGACAGGCCTCGACGTCGACGTCGGCTACGCAGCACCCGCCGGTCTACGCGCGGGACACGTCGCGGCCGCCACCCGCGAACACGTGGCCCCGCCGGCGGTCATCGATCTCCAGACACACACGGCCACCGCCGCCTGGACGCCGAAGAGCGTGAAGCTGCTGGCGATCGCCGCGGCGGATCCCGCCGTCGACCGCATCTTCGTCAACCCGGGCATCAAGCGGATGCTGTGCGAGGGGCCCGAACGGAAGGCGCCCTGGACGGGGCGCGTCCGACCGTGGTGGGGGCATCACGATCATTTCCACGTGCGCCTCAAATGTCCCGAGGGGAGCCCGGCGTGCGTGCCCCAGGACGCGCCGCCGGATGACGGCTGTGGCCCGTCGCTGGCCTGGTGGTTCGGGGGCGACGCCCAGAGCACCCAGGACCGCCGCCGCCAGGCGGGGGAGCGGTCCGGACCCAAGGTGCCCGAGGCCTGCAGCGCCTTGCTGGCCCCGTCGCCGAACGTCGCGGCGGGGGATTGACCGCGGGGGACGTCGACACGGGGCTCGAAAGTCTGGTAAATCCGTCGGCCATGAGCACCGGGAAGAAGCTGTTCGTCGAGGAGCTGGACACCGCAGGCAAGCGCGTCATCGTGCGCGTGGACTTCAACGTGCCGCTGAAGGACGGCAAGGTCGAGAGCGACAAGCGCATCAAAGAGTCGCTGCCGACCATCGAGTTCCTGCGCAAAAAGGGGGCGAAGGTCATTCTGATGTCGCACCTCGGGCGCCCCGACGGAAAGCGCGTTCCCGAGATGAGCCTGCGCCCGGTCGCCGACGCGCTGTCGGCGCTGCTGGGCGCCCCGGTCGCCTTCGCCGACGACTGCGTCGGCCCCGCTGCCGAGCAAGCGGTCGCGGCGCTGGCGCCCGGGGGCGTGCTGCTGCTGGAGAACCTTCGCTTCCACGCCGAGGAAGAAGAGAACGATCCGGCGTTCGCCAAGAAGCTGGCCGCGCTGGCGGACCTCTACGTGAATGACGCGTTCGGCAGCGCCCACCGCGCGCACGCCTCGACCGAGGGGATCACGCGGTTCGTGCCGCAGGCGGCCTCCGGGTACCTGATGAAGAAGGAGCTGGATTACCTGGGCGACGCGCTCGGCAACCCGAAGCGTCCGTTCGTGGCGGTCATCGGCGGGTCCAAGGTGTCCAGCAAGATCGACGTCATCAAGAGCTTGCTCCCGGGGGTCGACAAGCTGCTGATCGGCGGCGGCATGACGTACACGTTCCTCAAGGCGCAGGGGCTGGAAGTCGGCAAGTCGATCGTCGAGAACGACAAGCTGGACCTGGCCCGCAGCCTGATGGCCGAAGCCGGCGGCAAGCTGGTGCTGGGGACCGACTTCGTCGTGACGGACAAGCTGGACTTCAAGGCGCGCACCGTCGGCGCGCTGAAGACCGTCGCCAAGGACGCCATCCCGGCCGGCTGGGAAGCCGTGGACGCCGGCCCGGCGACCGTCGCCGCGTTCACCGAGATCCTGCTGGGCGCGAAGACCATCGTCTGGAACGGCCCGGTGGGCGTGTTCGAGATCGACGCCACCGCCAAGGGGACCATCGCCGTCGCCGAGGCGCTGGCCAAGGCGACCGCCAGCGGGGCGACCACCATCATCGGCGGCGGCGACTCCGCGTCGGCCGTGAAGAAGGCGGGCGTCGCCAGCAAGGTGTCGCACGTCTCGACGGGCGGCGGCGCCTCGCTGGAGTTCCTCGAGGGCAAGGTTCTGCCCGGCGTCGCCGCGCTGACCGACAGGTAGGCGCAGCCGTGGCCGAGCGGCGCGCGTTCGCGGTCGCCATCTTTTGCCGCAACGCCGGGGAGATCCTGCTGGTGCGGCACAAGCGGCTCGACCTGTGGCTGCCCGTGGGCGGCGAGGTCGAGCCGGGCGAGACGCCTCTCGAGGCGGCCCGGCGCGAGCTGCGCGAGGAGACCGGACTCGAGGGGACCTTCCCCTCGGGGCTGGGCGTCGCGTTGACGGAGCTGGGCGCCGCCCAGCGCAGTCGTCGCGGGAGGTTCAAGGAACCCTCCCAGGGTTCCTGTCGGATCGAAGGGTCTCCGCCTGGGCTGATTGGGTACGAAGAGCACCCCGCCGGCAGCAAGGGGCTGCACATGAACTTCGCGTTCGTCGCCGACGTGGCGACGCGCGAGCTGGCCGCGTGCGACGAATACACGGCCGTGCGGTGGGTCGGCGATCCGGTTCCGGTGGCCTGTCCGCTCAACGTGCAACAGCTGGTACGACTGGCGCTGGCCGCCAGATGACGTCTGCGCGGGGCGATGCCCCGGCCTGGGCCGCGTTCGCCGCCTGCAGCGCGATCTGGGGAAGCACCTTCCTGGTCATCAGCATCGGCAACGACGCGCTGGCGCCGGTGTGGGCGGCCACGCTGCGGGTCGCGCTGGCGTCGGTGTTGCTGGCGGCCTGGACGTTCGCGCGCGGGCAGTCGCTGCCGCGCGGCCCGGCGCGGCGGGCCGCGCGGGGCTACGGCGTCGCGCAGTTCGGCGTGAACCTGCCACTGCTCTACTGGGGCGAGAAGGTGGTCCCGTCCGGCGTGTCCGCGGTCGTCTTCGCGACGATTCCCTTCACGACCGCGCTGGCGGCGGCCGCCCTGGGCGTCGAGCGGCTCACAGCCCGCAAGCTCGTGGGTGCGGTGGTCGCCTTCGCGGGCGTGGCCGTCTTGTTCTCGTCGGCGTTGCACCGGCACGTCCCGGCGGCCGGGTTCGCCGCGATCTTCGTCGGGGCCACCGCCGCCAGCGTCGGCACGGCGCTGCTCAAGCGCGGGCCGCGCCAGGATCCGTTCGCCGCCAACGCCGTGGCGTGCGCGATCGGTGCCGTCATAGCCGGGATCGCCAGCGTCTGCTTGGGCGAACCGCACGCGATCCCGACGACAGTGCAGGCCTTGTGGCCGCTGCTGTACCTGACGATCGGCGGCTCACTCGGCGCTTATGTGGCCTTGAGCTGGCTGATCGCGCGATGGCCGGTCAGCCGTACGTCGTACATCACGGTCATCGTGCCGCTCATCGCGCTGGCGCTGGGCGCCGCCGTCCGGCACGAACGGCTCGCCGCGGACAGCCTGGCGGGTGCCGCGCTGGTGCTGGCCGGGCTGGTGGTCGGTATGCGCGCCGCCGCCTGAGAGCCCCGGTGTGCGGCAGGTCGAGATGTTCGTCGTCACGCCGCCGCCACGCCCGCACGTGGACCTCGGCTTGTTGCAGGTGATCCGCGGGAACAACGAACAGACGCTGGACCAGATGCTCGGGACCCTGCGGGCCCAGGCGGCGGAATGCGGCTGCGACGCCGTGGTGGTCACGATGGTCGACGCGCGCGCGGCGAGATATTCGCCGCTGTCCGTCGAAGGGAGCTGCGAGATCTACACGCCGCCATCCTCGGATGCGGGCTCGGCCGCGCAGCGCGAATAGTTGACGCGCGCGTTGCGCGGGCGGGACAATCGCCGACTGCCCATGGCCGAAGCGCAAACACGAGAGGCGGACGACGACGTTCCATGCGCGCCGCTGTTCGCCACCGAGACGATGGCCGAGCTGTCGGCGCGACAAGGGCGCCTGCCCGACGCCGTCGCGATCTATCGCCACCTGGTCCGCGAGGCGGAGGCGGGCGGGGCGGTCGACGCCGACCGCCTGGGGCGGTGGAAGGCGCGTCTCGCAGAGCTCGAAGGCGGTCCGGCCGGCGCGGCCGCCGCGCCCACCCGAGACGCCGGCAATCGTCCGCCTCCGCCGACCACACCGGCTATCCCGGCGCGGGCCGCGCCTGTCGCGCCGTCGCTGGCGGCGGCGGTCCGGCAGCGGCCGTCGCTGGTGATTCGGGAGCCGGTTCGGTCGGGGCAGGTGGTCTACGCGGACGGCCGCGACCTGATCGTGCTCGCGGCCGTCAACCCGGGCGCCCAGTTGCTGGCGGACGGGCACATCCACATCTACGGCGCGCTCCGCGGGCGCGCCGTCGCGGGCGCTCGCGGCCATCGCGACGCGCAGGTCTTCTGCCTGGCCCTGGATCCCGAGCTGGTCGGCGTCGACGCCGGTTACCTGCTCAACGACGACATCCCGGCTGCCCTGCGGGGCGGTGCCGCGCGTGTCTATCTGACCGACGCCGGCACTTGCGCCGTCGTCCCGCTGGCGCCGGCGCAGCGGTCGTCGATCAGATGACGCGCGAGTGACGGTTTACTTCGACCGCAGCTGCGTCAGGTCGCGGACCGCGCCGCGCGCGGCGCTGGTCGTCATGAGGGCGTAGGCGCGCAGCGCCTGGGACACCAGGCGATCGCGGTTGGGGCGCCAGGCGTCGGCGCCGCGCGCCTGCATGGCCGCGCGGCGCTTGGCCAGCACGTCCGGCGCGACCAGCACGTCGATGCGCCGTTCGGGGATGTCGATGCGGATGCGATCGCCTTCTTCGATCAACCCGATGGCGCCACCTTCGCCCGCCTCGGGCGAGACGTGGCCGATGCTGAGCCCGGCGGTCCCACCCGAGAAGCGGCCGTCCGTGATGAGCGCGCAGACCTTGCCCAGCCCCTTGCCCTTCAAGAACGACGTCGGGTACAGCATCTCCTGCATCCCGGGGCCGCCCTTCGGGCCTTCGTAGACGATGACGACGACGTCGCCGGCGCGGACCTGATCCGCCAGCACGGCGTCGCAGGCCGCCTCCTGCGACTGGAACACGCGCGCCGGCCCCTCGAACTTCAGGATCGACGCGTCCACGCCGGCGGTCTTCACGATGCACCCGTCCTGGGCGATGTTGCCGTGCAGGACCGCCAGCCCGCCGTCCTTGCTGTAGGCGTGCTCGACGTCGCGGATGCAGCCGCGCGCGCCGTCGCTGTCGACGTCGGCGAAGTACTTGTCCTGCGAGAAGGCGACCTTCGTCGCGACGCCGCCGGGCGCGGCCAGCGCGCGCTGGCGGGCCTCGGCCGTCGCGGTCGGCCGCCGGATGTCGTGCGCGTCGATGGCGGCGCCCATCGTCGGCGCGTGCACGGTGCGCGCGTCGCGGTGGATGAGGCCCGCCGCGTCCAGCTGCCCCAGGATCGTGAAGATGCCACCGGCGCGGTGAACGTCCTCGACGTGGTACTGGGACGACGGCGCGACCTTGCAGATGTTGGGCACGCGGCGCGAAAGCCGGTCGATGTCGTCCATCGTGAACGCCACGCCCGCCTCGTGCGCGATCGCCAGGATGTGCAGCACGGTGTTCGTCGAGCCGCCCATCGCGATGTCCAGGGCCATCGCGTTCTCGAACGCATCGAAGGTCGCGATGTCGCGCGGCAAGATGCCGGGGGCGCCGTCGACGTAGTGGGCCTTGGCCATGTCGACGATCCGGCGGCCGGCGGCCTCGAACAGCTCCCAGCGACGCGCGTGCGTGGCCAGCAACGTGCCGTTGCCGGGCAGCGCCAGCCCCAGCGCCTCGTTGAGGCAGTTCATGCTGTTGGCCGTGAACATCCCCGAACACGAACCGCAGGTGGGGCAGGCGGAGCGTTCCATTTCGGCCAGCTCGTCGTCGGTGACCTTGGCGTCGCTGGCGGCGATCATCGGGTCGATGAGGTCCAGCTTGCGCACCAGCGCCTTGCCGTCGCGGTTGTTCGTGCCGACGATCTTGCCGGCCTCCATCGGGCCGCCCGACACGAAGATGGTCGGGACGTTCAGCCGCATGGCGGCCATCAGCATCCCGGGCGTGATCTTGTCGCAGTTCGAGATGCAGACCAGCGCGTCGGCGCAGTGCGCGTTCACCATGTACTCGACGCTGTCGGCGATGAGGTCGCGGCTGGGCAGCGAATAGAGCATGCCGCCGTGGCCCATCGCGATTCCGTCGTCGACGGCGATGGTGTTGAACTCGACGCCCCAGCCCCCGGCGGCGTCGATCACGGTCTTCACGCGCTGTCCGACGTCGTGCAGGTGGACGTGACCGGGGACGAACTGCGTGAAGCTGTTGGCGATGGCGACGATCGGCTTTTCGAAGTCCGCGTCCTTCATCCCGGTGGCCCGCCAAAGCGAGCGGGCGCCGGCCATGTTGCGGCCCTGGGTCGTGGTTCGGCTGCGGTATCCGGGACTGCTCATGGGCGAACTTTCCCCGACGGAGGGCCTTTGGTCCAGACCTTGTATGAGCGGGGGTGACGCAGCCCAGCCGGGACGCGCGCAATCACCGACAGGATAGGTCCCGCGGGTTTGGCCCTTCATGTCCTGGAGGAGACATGCCCGCCCCCACCACGTCAGTTCGTTCAGGCCGTTCCGGGTGCGCCATGGGCCTGACGGTCGCTCTGTTGGCGTTCGGGGCCGGGTGCAGCGGGGGCGGTGTTTCCGCGGGATCAGGCGGGCAGGGCGGACCCGGCGCGGGCGGCGCGGCACAGACGGGGGGCGTTCCGGGCGGGACGTCCACAGGGGGAAGCGGTGGCGGTGGCGGTCCGGGGCCGACGACGCCCGCGACGGGTGGGGGTGCGGGACGACAGGACGGCAGCGGGGGCACCGGCGGCGGCCCGGTCACGGGAGCGACGGGCGGGGGCAGCGGCTCGAACGGCGGGGCGCGCGGTGGAGCGGCCGGCAGCGCCACTGGCGGGCATGCGGGAGGAGGCGGCACGGGTGCCGGCGCCTCGGGCGGCCACCCGGGTTCGGGAGGCGGCGCAGGCGCACCACCCGGTTGCACGTTGCCCGCCACCGTGGGCTTCCAGCACGACGTGCAGCCCTTTCTCATGAAGTCGTGCGGCAGCCAGGGCGGGGACGGCTGCCA
The DNA here is from genome assembly GCA_045802645.1 of Polyangia bacterium. Classification (GTDB taxonomy): domain Bacteria; phylum Myxococcota_A; class Polyangia; order Fen-1088; family Fen-1088; genus JADGRB01. Next base: position 282 of record JBJMQQ010000133.1, on the reverse strand, counting down.
CGTCATCGACGCCGCCTCGACGATGTCGGGCGGCGGGTACGATCACGCGTACGACTGGATCACCGCCGGTGCGCACGCGTCCTCGTGCCCCGAAAAGCCGACGCCGTACCGCTACCAGGTGGTCGTCGACGTGATCGAGGCGGCGAACCCGGCGACCTGTTCCAGGTCGCGGAAGATGCCCCCCACCAACGTGACCGGAACAGCCCTTCGCAGTCCGCTGACCGCCTGCGAGCTCGCGACGTTGCAGGCCTGGCTCGCCGAGCCGCTGGTCACGCAAATGCA
>JBJMQQ010000132.1:0-10739 GCA_045802645.1 Polyangia bacterium | reverse complement strand
GAGGCGCAGCGCGACGTCGGCCTCGCGCCGCGATAGATCGACGATCGTCGTCTCCGTCCGAAGCTCGATGACCAGGTCGGGATGCGCGGCAAGCAGTCCCCCCATGACGGGAAGAACCACGTAGTTGACGAGTGCGTCACCCCCGCTCACCCGCAGCGGACCGGCCAAAGCCGTCGGGTTGGCGAGCAGCTCCCGCTCCGAGGCGAGGACCTCGGCTTCGATCCGCTCGGCGTGGGTGAGCACGCGCAGGCCCGCCGGCGTCGATTTCAGGCCGTCGGGCGTCCGCACGAGGAGCGTCGCGCCCAACGCCCGCTCGAGCGCCGCGATTCGACGACCGACCGTGGTCGGATCGACCCGGAGGAGTCGCGCAGCCCCCTTGTGGCTGCCCTGACGATGAACAGCCAGAAGATGACGGAGATCATCCCAACTCATGCTGAATGCATCATTGCAGGTTCAAGCTGCAGAGACACGCATTGCGGCAGGCCGGGCCACCCGGAATACTGCAGCTCATGAAGGCCATCGTTTTCGAGAACCGCCTCGCGCTGGACGACTTGCGGGGCGTCGAGCAGCCCGCCCCGACTCCCGGACCCGGCCAGCTCCTGCTGCGCATGCGCGCGGCTTCCCTCAACTACCGCGACCTCTCGATCGCACGCGGCGAGTATGGCAGCTACCCCCTTCCGCTGGTGCCGGTGTCCGACGGCGCCGGTACGGTCGTCGCCGTCGGCTCCGAGGTGCGTCGGTTTCAGGTGGGCGATCTCGTCTGCCCATCCTACGTACCAGACTGGATTGGCGGGTCCATCCAGGAGGAGACGGCGATGCGACGTCTGGGAGGCCCTGCTGACGGGACCTTGCGCGAGCTGATGTGCGTCGACGAGGATGCAGCCGTGCACGCGCCCGCCCACCTCGACGCCGGGGAGGCCGCCACGCTGCCCATCGCGGGCGTTACGGCGTGGCAGGCGCTGTTCGCGAACGGGGCCGTGGCCGCGGGGCAGACCGTGGCGGTGCAAGGCAGCGGCGGCGTCTCGCTGTTCGTCGTGCAGCTCGCACGCGCGGCCGGCGTTCGCGTGCTGTCCCTTCTGCGTGGAGGTGGCCGGCGCGAGCGTCTCGAACGGCTCGGGGCCGAGGTCCTCGACAGCGAGCAACCCGATTGGCCGGAGCGGGTTCGGGCCGCGACCGCCGGCCGCGGCGTCGATCTGTTCATCGACGTCGTCGGCGGACCGATGCTCCCTCAGGTCATCGCGGCGACCAGGGTCGGCGGGGCGGTCGTCCTGCTCGGATATGTCGGCGGCACCTCGGTGACGCTCAATCTCCTTCAGGTCATTCGTCGCGCCGTCACGCTACGCGCGGTTTCGGGAGGCAGCCGAACGAGCTTCGAACAGCTCGTGGAATTCCTGGAGAAGCACCAGCTGCGCCCCGTGATCGACGCGCGCTTCCCGTTCGATGATTTTCGGGGCGCTTATGAACACCTCGCGACCGGGAAGCCCTTCGGCAAGGTCGTGATCGACTTCGACTGACAAACGGAACAGGAGACTGAAGATGAGAAAGCTGATCGTTTCGGAGTGGATGTCCCTCGACGGCGTGTTTGACGCGCAGGCCATGGGCGACTGGTGGGGGCCCTACGACAGTGATGAACGCGCGGCGCACATCCAGGGCGAGATCGGCTCCGCGGGCGCGTTCGTGCTCGGCAGGCGCACCTACGAGATGCTCGCCCCGTACTGGTCCGCCATGCAAAACAACGAGATGGGCGTGGCCGCCAACTTGAACGGCGCGCCGAAGTACGTCGTCTCTTCGACGCTCGAGACGGCTTCGTGGAACAACACGACGATCATCAAGCGCGACGTCTCGAAGGAGCTCGAAAAGCTGAAGCAGCAGGCGGGCGGCCCCCTGCTGGTGATGGGGAGCGCGGAGCTCGTGCGCTCGCTCAGCGGTGACAGCCTCATCGACGAGTATCGGTTCCTCGTCACGCCGGTCGTCATGGGCCGCGGCCGGCGTTTCTTCGATGATCAGACGGGAACGACCAAGCTGACGCTCACGAACAGCAAGACCTTAAAGAGCGGGGTCCTCGCGCTGAGCTACACGCCCGCGGCCCGCTAGGGTTGCCGCCGCAGCGGCCCGGCGAAGCTGAGCGTGAACAGCCAGATCCCGGCGATGGCCGCGCAAGACGCGTTGATCGAGAGCGCCCAGGTCGCTCCCCACCGGTCCCAGATCCAGCCGGTGCCGAGGCCCGCCGGAAGCGCGGCCGCGCCGGTCAGGCCGTGATAGAGGCCGAACGCGCGGCCGCGGGCGCCCCGCTCCGAGAGGTCGGCGACGATGGCGCGCTCGGCCCCTTCCGCGAGGCCGTGGTAAAGCGCGTACACGAGCAGGAGCCCCAGCACCTGCCAGCGGGCGGTGGCAAACCCGAACCCGACGTAGGTGAGCGCATAGGCGATCCAGCCGGCCGCGACCACCAGCGCGCGCGAATGGCGGTCGGACAGGGCACCACCCGGCAGCGCGGCGGCGGCTTTCACCAGGTGGTGAAACGTCCAGAGCAGCGGCAGCGCCGTCGCGGACCAGCCCAGCTCGCGCGCGCGGACCAGCAGGAACGCGTCGGACGAGTTGCCCAGCGCAAACACCACGCACGCCGCCAGATAGGTCGGGAAGCCGGGCCGCAGCATCCCGTCGCGCACTCCGTCGGCCTTCGGCGCGTCGACGGGGCCGCTCCGCTCGACGAGCTGGTCGCCGTCCCGCAGCCGGAAGAAAAGCAGCAAGGGCGCGATCACCCCGATCAACGCCGCCACGCCGAACGTCACCCGCAGGCTGGCGCCCAGCGCGAGCAGTGAGAACGCGATGATCGGACCCAGCGCGGCGCCCAGGTGGTCCATCGACCGGTTGAGGCCGAACGCGCGGCCGCGCTGCGACGGGACCACCGAGTCCGCGATGAGGGCGTCGCGCGGTCCCGACCGGATCCCCTTGCCGGTGCGGTCGAACAGCCGGGCGCCCAGCACCTGCCACGGCGCCATCGCCGCGGCGATCCCGGCGCGGGCCAGCGCCGGCATGGCGTATCCGGTGGCCACCAGCACCCGGCGCGGCCCGCGGTCCGACAGGCGGCCGGCCGCCATCTTGATGAAGCTGGCCAGCGCGTCCGCGCTCCCCTCGATGAGCCCGAGGTAGCTCATCGGCGCACCCAGACTCACCAGGAATGTGGGCAGCAGCGGGAAGATCGCCTCGCTGGACACGTCGTTGACGAGGCTGGCGAGCCCCAGCAGCCAGACCACCCGGGGCAGCCGCTTCAGCCCTTCGAGGGTGATCTGGGCCCGCGTGGTCGGGCGCGGGCGGGTCGGTTCGCCCTCGGCGCGCGGGTCGACTTTGCTCGTCACCTTGGGACGCAGTATCGCATGGGTACGGCCCTGGCAAGCCGCCCGGACACCGTCTATCTTTCCCCGGCGTGAAGCGGAAGTGTCCGACCTGCGGGCGGTCATTCGAGCAAACCGAAGACAGGCTGCCCTTTCGTCCGTTCTGTTCGGCCCGCTGCCGGGCGGCCGATCTGGGCAAGTGGCTGGATGGCGGCTACCGGATCGCCACCCCCATCACCGATGACGCCGAGCTGGACGACGGCGGCGGTGGCGAGGGAGAATCGGGCGGCTCGAAGCTGCCGCAATGACCGCCCTGCCCCAACCACCGCCGACCGAGACCGAAGTCCAGGAGCTGCTCCGCTCGATCGCCGAAGAGCGGCGCGCCGCCAAGGACAAGGAGCGGCGGGAGCAATGGACCCGCTACGTCTCGCTGATGGTGGTGGTCCTGGCCGTCGCGACCGCCATCGGCACGTTGAAGTCGGGCGGGTTCGGCAGCAAGGTCATGCTGTACCAGACCCAGGCCTCGGACAACTGGGCCTTCTATCAGGCCAAGAGCATCAAGCAGCGCATCGCCGAGATGGAGGCGCGCGCCGCCACCGGCGACGCGGTCGCGCCGGCGGCCGCCGACGTGGCCCGCTACAAGGCCGAGGAGAAGGACCTGCTGGAGAAGGCGCAGCGCCTCGAGGGCATGCGGGACGCGATGGCCAAGCACGGCCCGCCGATGGGGTTCGGGATCGCCTCGCTGCAGATCGCGATCGCGCTGGCGTCGGTGTGCCTCCTCACCAAGCGCAAGAGCCTGTGGGGGGTCTCGGCGCTTCTGGGCGCCATGGGGATCACCTACGTCGTCTACGGCCTCTACTTCGTCTGATCAGCCGAACCGGCTGGGGTGCAGCGCCCGGGCGATCGTTGCCGGCGCGCGCGCCGCGTGGTGGGAGACGTCGCCGGTCCAGGCCGCCGGGACATTGACCACCGCGCCGCTGCGCACCGCGCGCAGCTCGCGCCATAGCGGGGCCGCGCGGATCATGGCCAGCGGCGGCGTGGCGCCGGGCGCAGCGGGCATCACCAGGACGTCCGGATCCAGGGCCAGCGCCGTTTCGACCGGGATGGGTCCTGCCCCGTCCAGCCGCGCCTGACGGGCGACGTTCACCGCCCCGGCGCGCGAGAGCATCTCGTCGATCAGCGTGCCCGCGCCGGCGCTGAAGTCGGGCGGGTCCAGGTACAGCGCCCGCACGGGCGTGACCCCCGCCAGACGGGCGTCCAGCGCAGCCAGCTCCCGTTCGGTGCCGGCGGCCAGCGCCTCGGCAGCCGCGTCGGCCCCGACAGCCGCGCCCAGGACCCGAACGTTGGCCAGCACGTCCTCGAACGTGGCGAACCGCGACCAGCGCAAGACGGGCAGCCCGGCCCCGATCTCCAGGCGCAGCCCGTCCGCATCTGAATATCCGGCCACGCAGACCAGGTCCGGCGCGAGCGACAGGATCGCCTCGACCTGCGCCCGCACCCGCGCCACGCCGCGCGGGTAGAAGCCCGCGACGTTCGACACGACCCGGTCGTCCGCGAAGACGGAGACGCCGGCCATTCGTTCCGGCGGTAGCAACGACGCCAGGATCTCGTCGGCGGCCAGGTAGGTGGACACGACCCGGCGCGGGGGTCCCGCCAATGTCCAGCGGTCGCCCACCGGACCCAGCAGCGTGCGCGGAAACCCGCCGCCGGGCGGCGCGGCGATGCGGCCGTCCGTGAGGGCGGCGGTCCCCAGCATGGCGCCCCGTACGCGTGGCCCGACCAGGGCCGCCGCCGCGACCGGCGCGACCAGGCCGGCGCCCAGCCAGGCGCGCCGGGACCAGCGCCGCGGCTGCCCCCCGTCCATCAGTACCAGGCGACCGCGCGGGGCGGCAGCCCGTTCTTCGTGTCGGTCGTGAATCCGTTGCCGGCGTGAGGCGCCGCGGTCACGTCGATCAGCTGGACCTTCGGCGCCGTCATCAGCGCTTCGGGGACGAACAGCAACTGGTCGGCCAGGGCGACTGACCCGATCGAGAACGCCGCCGCCGTCGTGACCGGCGTGACCGCCCCCGAGGCGAAGTCGAACTGGAACACCGCATCGGGCGCGATGCCATTCGGGTCGTACGTCGCCGCGAACGCCCGGTTGGGCGCGGCAGCCGTGGGCGCGCTCAGCACCCAGCCGAAGCTGACCGGGTGACCGTCGAAGGCCACCGACGAGACCACGTGGTCGAGGCGCGGCGGGGTGGCGCCGAGGTCCACGACCGCGATGCCGGACTGCAACGGCTGGTCACGGCCGCCAAAGGCGCCCCCGCAAGCCACCAGCAGCATGTGCGAGGCGGCCACGAAGTCCATGCCCTCGCAGTCGTAGAGGCCCGGCAGCGACACGCTGGCCACGATCTTGTCTTGCGCCGGGTCGATGACGACCACCGCGCCGTCGCCGTACATGGAAAAGGAGGCATCGATCTGGTTCAACGACACCACCACCATCCCGTCGGCGATGACCGCCCGGTCGGGGCGCGCCTGCACCTGGGCGCCCGCACCCGTCGAGGCGTAGGTGTCCAGGGCGATGCGGGAAATGTATCCGCCGGTGGCGGGGTCGATCGCGATGACGTCGTTGCCGGCCTGCTGCAAGTTGGCGGCGGTCGTGTTGGCCTGGTATCGCGTCACGTAAGCCTTGTGCGGCGACACGATCACCACGTCGTGCGGATCCGTCTTTGCGCCACCGGGGATCGCGACCTGGCGCGCGATGAAGCAGCCGGCCGGATCGACGAAGGTCAGCGCGCCGTTGCCGCGATCGACGATGACGATGTCACCGCCCAGCTGCGGCTGCGACGGCAGCACCGCGTCGCCCGAGATGGTCTTCGACGTTCCGTTCCCCAGCGTCGACGAATGCACGCAATCGCCTTTGACGGACCCGCCGGCCTTGCTGAGCAGCGACAGGCTGGTCGTCTGGTAGTCGCTGTTCAGCGAAACGAGTCCCAGGGGTGCCGGCGGCGCCAGAACGTTCGGGCCGCCAGCGCCGCCCCCCACGCCGCCGGTCGCCACGACGCTGCCGCCCGCGCCCGTCGTCGTCGTTTTACCGGCCTGACCTCCCTGTCCGCCCTCCCCGGTCTGTCCACCGCTGGCCGCGCCACCGAGGCCGGCGTCCGGGTTCCCGACGCCCCCGCCCGGGCCACCGGTCGTCCCGCCACCGCCGGAGCCCGCCGTCGCGTAAGACGGTTCGCTGCTGCGCACCGAATCGGTGCAGCCGGCGACCAGACCAACAGCGGCGAGCCCACTCAGAACAGCCAGACCTCGAAGAGCCAAACCACGCATCGTATTCTCCTTCATTCGCAATTCAGGGATGGGTCGTTGACGGAAAGCCGTCGTCGGGGACGACGGCAGCGGAGTCGAAAGCAATCGTGACGAAGAAGCTGCGCCCCGGCAGCGGCCAGTAGGTGAAATCGAACGGCCCGACGTTGCCCAGATCGAACGCGCTGGCGGTGGCGCGCAGGCGCGCGCGGCGCCAGAGCACGCTGGCCCCGGCGCCCAGCAACGCCCGCGGGTGGACCGACGCCTGGTTGCTGGGGTCGTCGTAGTCGTGGGCCAGCACGGTGGCGTCGGCGTAGAGCTCGCCCTCCCACGTGCCGCCCAACGGCAGCCGGACCAGCTGCGGCCGGGCGTAGGCCATGTACCGCGGGTGATGCGGCAACTGCCGGCCCCGGCTGGCGCTGTTGTCGCTGCGATCCTCCGTCGCCGTGATTGTCCCCTGCGCGACGAGCCGCCCGTGCGCGCCGAGAGCCAGCCGCAGCTCCTGCTCGACGCCGTAGACCCGCGCGCGCGACACCTGCGTGGCGCGCGAGATCCCCTGCGCGTTCACCGTCCAGGTGATGAGGTCGTCCGCCAGCGCGCCGAACAGGGTCGTCCGGCTGGTCACGCCGACCGACGGCCCCGCGTGATCGAGCCAGAGCGCCAGATCGGCGTTCGTGCCGCGTTCCGGAAGCAGCAGCGGATTGCCGAGCAGCCGCTGATCGCCGTTGCCGTAGAGCTCGAGAAACGACGGCGCCCGCTCGTAGTGTCCGACGTTCGCCTTGACTGTCGCCGCGGGTCCCAGCGCGCGCAGCAGTCCCAGCCGCAGCGTCGGCAGGAACCGGACGACCGGCGCGGCGGGCAGCGTCATCGCCGCGCCGTTCACGCCCGTCACCACGTCGTCCATCAGCTGGCCGCGAATCGACGGGATGACGTGCAGGTCCAGCGGCCGGATCGCCGCATCCACCTCGACGCCCGCGATTCCCACCAGCCGCCGGGCGGGCAGCCCCGAGCGCGACGGGACCGCCTCGTCGACGGGCGTGTACGTCTCGCGGCGCCCTTCCAGCACCGCCGCGGCGCGCCCCCACGCGCCGATGGGCCGCGAGGCGTTCGCGATGACGCCGGCCGAGACGGTCGTCTCGTGGACCGTCACCGGACCGCGCCCTTCGATCTCGCCCCCGGGATCCAGCAGCCGGTCGCGCTGGACGGTGGCGAACGCCTGCACCGACAGCCGGCCACCCGGCCCCAGGTCGTCGCGCGACTCGTAGCGCAGCGTCGCCAGACCGCGCGCCGTGTGAAACCGCGCGAGCAGGGCGGGATAGTTCTGCGAACCCGATAGCCCCTGGGCGCGCGCGAAGCCGAGCAGACCCACGTTCAACGTCCGGCGGCCCACCAGCGTCAGCGCCGCGCGGAAGACGCCGTTTCCCTGCCGCGAATCGTTGTTTTGCCGCCGATCGATGAAGTCGTCGTTCGGGTTGATCGCCGTGTTGTTGTCGTTGAGAAACGCGTAGTCCCCGCGGGAGCCCAGCGCGTGCACGCCCAGGTAGAGCCGCAGGCGGCCGACGCGCCCACCCACCGTTGCGTCGCCGTACGTGGTGCCGAACGAACCCACGCCGGCCTGCGCCGTCACGCGATTGGCGGCCGGCGTGCGGGTCACGATCGACACCACGCCGCCCAGCGCAGACTCGGCGAAGGGCAGCGGGCTGGTGCCCCGGTAGACCTCGACGCGCTCGACGTCGCCCAGCGGCAGCGTCGAGACGTCCACGCCGCCCCCCTCCGCGATGTTCAGCGGAACACCGTCGAGGACGATCAGCACCTCGTCCGGGTTCGACCCGCGCAAGGCGATCGTGGAGAACGCCGCCGCCGCGCCGGTGCGCGACACGGTCACGCCGGGCACCTCCAGCAGCAGCGACCCGAGGTCGTCGAGCGCGTGCGGGCTGTCAGCGGGCCGCACCACGGATCCGGCGGCGGCGACATCCGCGCGCGGGACCAACGCATCGGGCGCGGGACCGGTGACGGTCGTCTGGAACCCGGCGCCACGACCTCCGCTTGCCTGGAGATCCTCCGCCAGCGCGCGCCGGGCCGCGATCAGCGCCAGGGCGACGATGGTGGCGATCCGGCAGCCGCGGGCCGTCATCGCGCGCCCTCGGCCCGCCGCGCGGGCGCGATCGGAACGACCAGCGGGTGCCCCGCGCCGTCGCGCAGCACCTCGGCCTCGACGGCGAACACCTCGGCCAGCAGCGCGGGCGTCACGACGTCCGCGGGGGCGGCGTCGATCCGCACGGTGCCCGCGGACAGCAGGATCATCCGATCGCATCGTCGCGCCGCCAGCGACAGATCGTGCAGCGCCACCAGCACGCCGCGCCCGGCGTCGGCCATCGCGCGCAGCAGGTCCAGCGCCTGCAGCTGATGCGCGAGGTCCAGCCCCGACACCGGCTCGTCCAGCAGCAGCAGCGGAGCCTCCTGCGCCAGCGCGCGCGCCAGATGGACCCGGTGCCGCTCGCCGCCCGAGAGCTCGGCGACGGGGCGGTCGGCCAGCGCCTGGATGTCGGCGGCGGCCAGCGCGCGCGACACCGCCTCGACGTCGGCGCTGGATTCCGGCTGGAAGCGGTCGAGGTGCGCAAGGCGGCCCAGCGCCACCGCTTCGCGCGCGGTCAGCGGCAGATCGGCCGGCGCGTCCTGCGGCAACAGCGCCGCGCGGCGCGCGATCTGACGCCGCGACAGCTCACCCACCGGCGCGCCACCCAGCCGCACCTGCCCGGCCGACGGCGCGTGCAGGCCGAGCAAGAGGCGCAACAGCGTCGACTTCCCGGCGCCGTTCGGGCCACACAGAGCGACCAGCTCGCCCGGGCCGACGGAGAAGCTCACGTCGCGCAGCACCGGGCGGGCGCCGTACCCGAAGCCCAGGCCCGCCGCCTCGACCAGCGCCGGCGTCGTCACGGCGCCACCTCGCCGGCGCGGCGCCGCAGCAACAGAGCCAGGAACGCGGGCGCGCCGATCGCGGCCGTGACCACCCCGACGGGGATCGTGCGGGCCGGGATGGCGCGGGCCACCAGGTCGGCCAGCAGCAAGAAGAGACCGCCGCCCGCGAAGGCCAGCGGCAACAAGGCCCGATGCCCCGCGCCCAGGCCCAGGCGAACCAGGTGCGGCACCAGCAGCCCGACGAATCCGATGGGCCCGGCGACGGCCACCGCCGCGCCGACGACCAGCGCGCTGGCCAGCACCAGGCGCAGCCGAACCCGGGGCACGTCGACGCCGACGGACGTGGCGCCGATCTCGCCCAGCATCAGCGCGTCCAGCTCGCGCGCGTGCGCCGCAATGACCGCCGACCCCACCAGGATGGCCGGACCACCCAGAAGAACGTGGTCCCAGGTCCGCGCCTCCAGCGCGCCCAGCAGCCAGTAGACGATCTGCCGGCCGGCGTCGTAGCGCGCCAGCGTCGCCGACAGCACGAACGTCGACATCGACGCGTTCAGCGCGCCGACGGCGACCCCGACCAGCAGCAGCGTCCCCGAAAACAGCCGCCCGCGTCCACGGCGCGCCGCGATCGCGAACACCAGCAGCACATCGGCGGCGGCGCCGGCGAACGCGCAGACGGGCAACGCCCACACGGTCACGCCCGCCAGCCCCAGCGCGATCGCCAGCACGGCCCCCAGCGACGCCCCCGACGACACGCCCAGCACGCCCGGATCGGCCAGCGGGTTGCGGAACAGGCCCTGCAGCGCGGCGCCCGAGATGCCCAGCGCGCCGCCGACCAGCAGCGCGACCACCGCCCGCGGCAGGCGCACCGAAACGACGACCACGTCCTGCCAGCCCGCGGCGCGCCCGGTCAGCCGCCGGCCGATGGCACCGACGACCTCGCGCAGAGACAGCGGCGCGGGCCCGATCAGCAGGCCGGCGGCGAGCGCGACCAGGATCGCGACCACCAGGACGCCGGCAAGCACGACCCCGCGCGCCGCCGGGCGGCGGGCAGCGGACTCGGCTGTGGTGCGACCCGGGCGCTCGGCCTCTCCGCCCAGCGCGCGAGCCGCCTCGGGATGCGGCATCAAAAACCCTCGCTCGCGGCGAACGAGGGGACCAGCGGCCCGGTGTCGCGGGCCGACGGCACCTCCGTCCGCGCGG
>JBJMQQ010000131.1:0-71423 GCA_045802645.1 Polyangia bacterium | reverse complement strand
GGCCAGCTTGGCGGCCAGCTCGATCGAGTCGGTCAGCCGCTGTCGGATGCCGTCCTTCTTGACCAGCCGGTCCACGAACACCTCGATGGTGTGGGGGGCGGTCTTGGACAGCGCCGGCGGTTCGGCCAGCTCGTGCAGCTCGCCGTCGATGTTGGCGCGCACGAAGCCGTCCTGGCGCAGCTTGTTGAGAAGGACGGTGAAGTCACCCTTCTTCTCGCGCACGACGGGCGCCAGGACCGAGAAGCGTTCGCCCTCGGCGAACTCCATGACCTGGTCGACCATCTGCTGGATCGTCTGCGACTCGATTCGCTGGCCGCAGTTCCAGCAATGGACGGCCCCGACGCGCGCCCACAAGAGGCGCAGGTAGTCGTAGATCTCGGTGGCCGTGCCGACGGTCGACCGTGGGTTGCGCGACCCGGTCTTCTGCTCGATCGAGATGGCCGGCGACAGCCCCTCGATCGAATCGACGTCGGGCTTGTGCATCTGGTCCAGGAACTGCCGCGCGTAGGCGGACAGCGACTCGACGTAGCGCCGCTGCCCTTCGGCGTAAATGGTGTCGAAGGCCAGCGACGACTTGCCCGACCCCGAGAGCCCCGTGATGACGACCAGCTTGTCGCGCGGGATCTCGACATCGATGTTCTTGAGGTTGTGCTCGCGCGCCCCCTTGATGACGATCTTCTGCATGACCTGGCCGACTCGGCTTGTTCGAAATGCGCCCCTTGAGATGCCGGAGGACGGCGCAAGTCAGATCTCAGCCCTCACACCCTATCACGGTCGCCCGTCGCGGCGACCCTGTTAAGCTGCGTGACATGTGGCTGACTCCGCTGCCCCGGAGGCGCGCGCTGGGCGTCTTGCTGGCGGTTGGCGGCGCGGTTGGTCCGGCAAGTTTGGTCGGATGTGCGAGCGCTGCCCAGCGCATCGAGGCTTACAAGACTGGAGCCCGTCAGACTCATGCCACGACCGAGCTCAAGCGGGGCATGAACTTTGGAGACGCCATGGACGCCCCGCACGAGGGTGACTGGGGCTGGACGCTCTCGGCGAGCGACTTCGGGACGGTGCGCGACGCCGGCTTCGATCACGTGCGGGTGCCGATGCGAATCGGTTCGCACGCCGAGGCGACCGCGCCCTTCCGCATCGAAAAGCGATTCCTGCACCGGATGGACTGGGCGATCGATCAGGCGCTGTCGCACGACCTGGCGATCATCGTCGACTTGCACCACTACACCTCGATGATGCAGGCGCCGAAGGCCCACGCCGCGCGACTGGTCGGGCTGTGGCGCCAGATCGCGACCCGCTACAAGGGGCTGCCGCGGCCGGTCGTGTACGAGATCCTGAACGAGCCGCAGGACAAGCTGACGGCCGACATCTGGAACCCCATCTTGGCGCAAGCCGTGGCGGCGATCCGGGCCATCGATCCGGAGCGGCTGATCATCGTCGAGGGCGCGCACTGGGCGTCGGCCAAGGACCTGCGCGACACGCTGGAGGTGCCCGAGGGCGATCCGAACATCATCGCCAGCTTCCACATGTACGCGCCCATGTACTTCACGCACCAGGGCTTCAGCTGGATGGAGCCGCGCTACCAGACGCGGGGCGTGATCTTCCCGGGGCCGCCGTCGCGTCCCATCGTGCCGGTCGCCGCCGCCGACCAGGACCCCGAGAGTCACGCCTGGTTCGAGCGGTACAACAGCGAGCCGGCCATCACCAACCCGGGCGGCCCCGCCGCGATCATCGAACAGCTGGACATCGCCAAGGCGTTCGCCGACCGCACGGGGATGCGCGTCTACATGGGCGAGTTCGGCGCCGGCGTCAACGCCGACGTCGCCTCACGCGGGCGCTGGACCCGCATCGCCCGACAAGAGGCGGAAAAGCGCGGGTTCGGCTGGGGCTACTGGGAGTTCTGCCGCAACTTCGCCGCCTACGGCCAGCTCGGCATCACCGGCCGGTGGGTCCCCGAGATCAAGTCCGCGCTGCTGGAGTGACGGAGCGGCCTGGCGGACTATCGCGCGGCGATACGTGCGACCTTCTTCTCCGGACGCGAGCGAGCGAGGTCGTGGGCGGCCTGCAAGTTCGTCCAGAATTCCGGCGTCGTCCCGAATGCTCCCGCGAACAGCCAGGCGGTCTCGGGTGTGATGCCACGCTTACCGTTCACGATCTCGTTGATCCGCTGCACCGGAATACCGAGCTTGTCGGCGAGAGCCGTCTGCGGAACCCGCAACGGTTCGAGGAACTCCTCGCGGAGCACTTCGCCAGGGTGGGCCGGTATTCGGTTTTCGGGAATCATCACTGTCCTCCTTCGAAGTACAAGCTAGTGGTAGTCGGTCATCCTGAGTTCGTGCGCAGCCCCGTCGTTCCAGCGGAAGACGATTCGCCACTGGTCATTGACTCGGATGCTGTGAAAGCCGGCCAGATCGCCCTTCAACGCCTCCAGCCTGTTACGCGGAGGCGCGCGCAAGTCATCGAGCTTGGCCGCCGCGTTCACGAGATCCATCTTCCGCCGCGCAACCTTCTTGATTTCTGCCGACCATCGCCGGACCCGCCCCGTTTCATGACCGTGAAAGAGATCCGCCGTCGCGTCATCGGCGAAGCTTGCGATCACAGAGGTAACTATAGCGCTTTCACGGTATCCGTGCAAACAGGGTAGGCCTCGCTCCTGTCGTCGGTGACGGAAAGCTGGCCTGCGCCGGACGAACCTGGTCGAGGTAGTCTGGTACCGCTCGAGAAAACGCGACATTTCTGTCCGGCACGGCCGTGAAAAGATGAGGAACGCGAGGGTGATGCGCGCCGTCTCGGCCCGGTCCGCGGGGTTGCCCGGGTGGAACGAAGGTTGCTTTGACGTTCCACATGACCAGAGCATTCCAATCAAAGGTCGCGACCGCGGGCCTGGGGTTGATGGCGTGCCTCGCCGGATGCGGCTCGGGGACGCTGGGGCCTGACAACGCGCCGTCTGGCAGCGTTCTGACGCCGGCTGTCGTGAGCGCCTCTTACCAGTCAGCGGGAGGAGGCTACGGCCCTGTTCCACCCAGCGGCGCCGCCTGCGATCCGGGCAAGTGGACGTACCTCATCACGATGGCCACTCACGATGTCAGCTGGAACGGCTGCTCGGTGAACGGCCCTGAAAGCGATCCAACCAGCTATGTCGCGGCGACCGTCGACCATCCGCTCGATGCGTCGACGTGGGCGGCCGTCCATTCGGCTTTGGCGAACGTCACCATCTCCAGCGCGCCGGGCTGCGGCGCCGACAAAGACCAACAGAGCCTGACCGTGCAGACGAACAGCGACGCGATCACCTACGGCGACGATTTCTACGCCTGCCAGAAGCAGTACGACGCCTACGTGGCCACCGCCCGCCTGGACGCTCTCTACGCGGAGCTGTCCCAGCTTCTCTGAACCCGCCGCCGGCGGCTACACGGTCCCCCGGATCAAATCGGCGCTGCTGGACTGACTGCCGGCGGATCGGATGGCGGCGGTGAGAGGCAGATTCGCGCCATGCTCTCGCGTGGCGCTGCGCCGATCGGGTGACAGGCTGGACCGGCGGGCTTTTCGCGGTTCGGGCAGTTGCAGGTCAGCCCCTGCGGGCAGTTCGCGTCGGTGTCACAGCGGACCACGCAGGCCATCGCCGGCCCCGACTCCCCTCGGTACGGGAAACATTGTCCGGCGGGGCAGGCCGCTTCGCATTCGGCTGGCGTCCGGTACGAGCGTTTGATGAACGGCGCGATCGCCGCGACCCGGTCGGGCGACATGGGTGGCTCGCCGGGAGAGGGGCCGACACCGTTATCGCGCTTTCGCTCCTGCGGAGGGATCAGGCGCAGGTCGACGACCGGAAGCGCCGCCAGGTTCGGGTACGTCCGCTTCATCTCCGCGGTCGTCGACTGATAGCGGTCGGTGGCGCCGGGGTCCATCGCCCATTGCCAGGACTTCCAGGTCCCGCTCATCGCGAAATCGGCCTTTCCGAAGTAGTCGCCAGCGTAGTACGCGTGACCGGCGGCGAAGTCGAGCGGGCGCTGCAAGGAAGGATCGAATGGAACCGTCTTGCGAATGATTCGGTCCTCGTCCGCGAGGACCATTTCGATCAGCCAGCAGCGCGATGGCTTTATTTGCAGCACCTGCAACTGCTGCTTGTCGAGCGAGCCGAAGGTGTAACTGGAATCATCCTCGCAACGGATGACGAGCCCGATCGACTGCTTGCCCCCGAACTCCGCTTCGTTGGCCGTGGCTTTCATGAAGAAACGTCCGTACAGATAGGCCGAGCCCGGATCCAAACTGGCGTCTGGCCGAATCCCCGACGTGTAGACGGCGCATCCGGCGACGATCCCCAGCAGAGCCCAGGCCTTCGTCGGACGAGTGTGCATGAGGCTAGCGACAGAGTACGTCACCGCGACACGCTTCGCGCGGGTGTGACCGACACACTTCTTCACAATCCCGGCGGCGGTCGCTTAACAGTGGCGGCCTACGGTCGGGGCCATGGAAAACAAGGTTCGGCCGGTCGTTCGGCCAATCGTGGACCACGCGCGTTGCGAAGGGAAACGGGCTTGCGTGGCGGTGTGTCCGTTCCACGTCTTCGAGGTGCGGCGGATCGAAGACGGGGACTTCGCGCAGCTGTCGTGGCGGGGGAAAATGAAGAGCCTCGCGCACCGGCGGCAAACGGCTTACACGCCACAGGTCGACCAGTGCCGCGTGTGCGGCCTCTGCGTGCCGGCCTGCCCGGAGCGGGCGATTCACCTGGAGCGGCGGTGATGTCAGTGTCGCGACGACGCGACGGCCAGGTCCAGGGCGGCGAGGAAGCTCTGGGCGCGCGCCTTGCCGGTGCCGGCGATGTCGTAGGCGGTGCCGTGGTCGGGGGAGGTGCGGACGAACGGCAACCCCAGGGTGATGTTCACGCCGTCGTCGAAGTGCAGCAGCTTCAGCGGGATCAAGCCCTGGTCGTGGTACAGGGCGACGACCGCGTCGAACTCGCCGTTCGCGGCCTGACGGAACACGGAATCGGGGACCAGCGGGCCGTCGATCGTGGCGCTCATTCCGGCGGCGGCGATGCGGGCGCGCGCCTTGTCGACGGCTGGGCGCACCAGGCGATCCTCTTCGTCGCCGAAGCGGCCTGCTTCGCCGGCATGCGGATTCAGGCCGGCCACGGCGACGCGCGGGTGCGCGATGCCGAAGCGGCGCGCCAGCCCCTCGACCGTCAGCCAGATGGTCGACGCGATTCCGTCGGCGGTCAGCAGGCGTGGGACGTCCTTCAGCGGGACGTGCGTGGTGGCCACGGTGACCCGCAGGACGGGGCCGGCCAGCATCATCGCGAACTCGCGCACGCCGGCGCGCGCCGCCAGGTACTCGGTGTGACCGGGGAAGGTGAAGCCGGCGCGGGCGATCCACTCTTTCGAGATCGGCGCGGTCACCAGCGCGGCGACCTCGCCGGCCAGCGCCGCGTCGGTGGCGGCCGTCAGGTAAGCGAGCTGCGCGCGCCCCGAAGCGTCGTCCGGGCGCCCGGGCGTCACCTCACCGGCGCCGAGCTTGGTGACGGCGCGGACCCGCTCTGGCGGCGGCGCCGCGACGCCGACCGCGGAGGCCGCGCGCGCGAGCACGCCGGGATCGCCGAACACCAGCAGGTCGACGTTCGGCCGCTCCATCATCGCGCGGGCGACGACCTCGGGCCCGATCCCCGCCGGGTCTCCCAGCGAGATCGCGATCGGCTTCATGCGGTCACAGCTTCAGCTTGGCGAGCCTATCCACGGCTTCGGCCAGGCGCGCCTTGTCGGCGCAAACGGTCATGCGCACGAATCCCTCGCCCGCCGCGCCGAACCCGGTGGCGGGCGTCGCGACGATGCCCGCCTCGGTGAGCAGGCGCGACGCGAAGTCGATCGAGTTGATCCCCCGCGGGTTGGCAATCAGCGTGTAGAAGCTGGCCTTCGGGACCAGCACGTCGAAGCCGGCCTTCTTGAGGCCACCGCACAGGACGTCGCGCCGCTCGCGATAGATCGACCGTTGCCGCGCGACGCAGGCCTGATCGCCCGTCAGCGCGGCGATGGCGGCGCGCTGGACGGCGTCGAACGCGCCCGAGTCGACGTTGGTCTTCACCTGGCCCAGGCCCCCGACCAGCTTCGCGTTGCCGCAAGCCCAGCCGACGCGCCAGCCGGTCATGTTGTACGTCTTCGAGAGCGAGTGGAACTCGATCCCCACTTCGCGCGCGCCGGGCGTCTCGAGAAACGAGGGCGGCGGCGACTCGTAGTACATCTCGCTGTAGGCGAGGTCGCTGGCGACGATGACGTCGTTCTTCTCGGCGAAGGCGACCACCTTCTCGTAAAAGCCAGGCGCCGCCAGCGCGGCCGTCGGGTTGTTGGGGTAGTTGATCCAGAGGATCTTCGCGCGCCGCGCGACATCCGCTGGAATGGCGTCCAGGTCGGGCAGGAAGCCGCTTTCGCGCCGCAGCGGCAGGAAATAGGGCTCGCCGCCCGCGAACCGGGTCAGCGTCGCGTACACCGGGTAGCCCGGGTCCGGGCAAAGGACGATGTCGCCCGGGTTGACGAATGCGAACGGGAAGTGGGCGATGGCCTCCTTGGAGCCGATGACGCAGATGACCTCTTTCTGCGCGTCGAACGTCAGGCCGAACCGCGACTTCATGAACTCGGCCGCCGCCTTCCGGAAGGCCTCCATGCCCACGTACGACGGATACCGGTGGGTGCTCGGGTCGCGCGCCGCCTCGGCCAGCGCCGCCACGATGTGCTCGGGGGTGGGCAGGTCGGGGTCGCCGATGCCCAGGTCGATGAGGTCCTTGCCCTTCTTCCGCTCCTCGTTCTTCAACGCGTCGATGCGCGCGAACAGGTAGGGGGGCAGCTCGCGGATGCGGTCAGCCAGCTCGATCTTCATCCGGTTTTCTCTACCACGGGATGGCCAAGGAGGGCGTTCGCTTGACTCTCGGCCGCGACCACCTAAAGTGGCCGGCTGCCATGGCGGACGAAAGCAAGAAAGAAGCGAAGACGACGGCTCCGGCCGTAGCGGCCGAGACCGGCGCCGGGACCTGCTCGGTCGACAAGTGCAAGCAGCCGGTGCGGGCCAAAGGCCTCTGCCGCAAGCACTTCATCGGCTGGCGCCGCGGCGACGTGGGCGACAACCACCGCTACAAGATCTGCAGCAAGGAAGCTTGCCGCAAGCCGCGAACCCACGGTGGGCTCTGTGACGAGCACGCCGGGGTGGCCGCGCCCGAGGGTGCTGCCCCCGCCGAGGGCGGCGCCGCCCCCGCGTAGAACGTAGCGGCGTTTGCAGAAGATCGTCATCCGCGGAGGCGCGCGCCTGACAGGCGAGGTGCGCGTTTCGGGCTCGAAGAACGCCGCACTGCCGATTCTGGCCTCGTCGCTGCTGGCGCAGGGGCGGTCCATCTACCGGAACGTCCCGGGACTGGGTGACGTCCGCACGATGGGGAAGCTCTTGCAGCGCCTCGGCGCCGAGATCCCCGAGGTGCGCCAGGGCGTCGCGCACGTCGACACCTCGCGCATCGTCGAGCACGAGGCGCCGTACGATCTGGTCAAGACCATGCGCGCCTCCGTGCTGGTGCTGGGCCCGTTGGTCGCGCGGTACGGCAAGGCGCGGGTGTCGCTGCCGGGCGGGTGCGCGATCGGCGCGCGCCCGATCGATCAGCACCTCAAGGGACTGGCGGCGATGGGCGCGCGCATCGACCTCGAGCATGGGTACGTCAACGCCCGGGCCCGCCGCCTGCGCGGCGCCACGATCGTGTTCGACATGGTGACCGTCACGGGCACCGAGAACTTGATGATGGCGGCCGCGCTGGCCAAGGGGATGACCACCCTGGAGAATTCCGCGCGCGAGCCCGAGGTGGAAGAGCTGGGGCGCGTGCTGAACAAGATGGGCGCCAAGATCCGGGGCGCCGGCACGTCGCTGATCACGATCGAAGGGGTCGAGGAGCTGCAGCCGATCGAGCACGCGGTCATCCCCGACCGCATCGAGGCCGGCACGCTGCTGGTCGCCGCGGCGATCACGCGCGGCGACGTGCTGATCCGTGAATGTTTGCCCGAGCACCTGGACGCCGTGATCGCCAAGCTGCGCGCGGCGGGTGCCGAGGTGACGGCCGAGGGGGACGGCATCCGCGTGCGCGGCAAGTCCGAGTTCAGCCCGGCCGACATCTCGACGCAACCCTTCCCGGGTTTCCCGACCGACATGCAGGCGCAGTTCATGGTCCTCATGACGCGGGCGCAGGGGCAGTCGGTGCTGTCGGAGACGATCTTCGAGAACCGATACATGCACGTCCCCGAGCTGCAGCGCATGGGCGCCGACATCGTCGTCGACGGACGGACCGCCATCGTGCGCGGCCCGACCAAGCTGGCGGGCGCGACGGTCATGGCCACCGACCTGCGCGCGTCCGCGTGCCTGGTGCTGGCGGGGTTGATCGCGACGGGCAAGACCGAGATCTTGCGCATCTACCACCTGGATCGCGGCTACGATCGCCTCGACAAGAAGCTGCGCGCGCTGGGCGCCGACGTCCGCCGCGCGCGAGGGAACGCGTGAAGAAAAAAGCCAAAGAAGCCGGCGGCACCGTCGAGGCCGCCGAGATCCTGACGATTGCGCTGCCGCGCGGGCGCATTTTGGATGAGGCGCTGCCGCTGTTTGCGAAGGCCGGCATCGACCTGGGAGCCGCCGACAAGGCGCGGGCCGGGCGCCGGCTGATCATCCCGATTCCCGAGCACGACCTGCGCGTGCTGATCGTGCGCGACACGGACGTTCCCGCGTACGTCGAGCACGGCGCCGCGCATCTGGGCATCGCCGGGCGCGACGTCCTGGAAGAGCAGGACCGCGACCTCTACGAGCCGCTGGACCTGGGGATCAGCCGCTGCCGCATGGTCGTCGCCGAACCAGAGGACCGCCCGGTCGACGAGAACGCGCACGTGCATCTGCGCTACGCCACGAAGCTCGCCGAGATCACGCGGCGGCACCTGCAGGCGCGGGGGACAGTCGCGGAGATCATCAAGCTGTACGGCTCGATCGAAATCGCGCCGCTCGTCGGGCTCGCCGACCGCATCGTCGACGTCGTTTCGACCGGCGAGACTCTCCGCCAGCACAACCTCCGCGAGGTCGAGACAATCCTCGAGGTCAGCGCCCGGGTCTGTGTCGGGCGGGCCGCCGCGAAGCTGCACGGCGAGCGCATCGACGCGCTGCTCTCGGCGCTCCGAAAAGTCGTCCGTTAGCACTGGGACGGGTCGAGCGCCAGCGGAATCTGGCTTTTCTAAGTCGCCGTAATGTAACGGCAAAGTGCCAGATTTTTAGCACTCTCGAAGGTTGCTTGACGACCCGGGCGGGGTGTTTATGCTTCGCCCGCATGCCGATCTACGAGTACGCCTGCGCCGCTTGCGGCCACCAGTTCGAGGAGTGGCAGAAGATCAAAGACCCGCCGGTCAAGGTCTGCCCCAAGTGTAAGGCGAAGAAGGTCGAGCGCCTCATCAGCCAGACCTCCTTCCACCTGAAGGGCGGCGGCTGGTACTCGGACCTGTACTCCGGCCCCAAGCCGAACGGCGCCGCCGAGCAGGGCTCGTCCAAAGATTCCACCACCAAAGAAACGAAGTCCGCCTCCACCTCGACCACCAAGTCGAGCAAAGGCAAAAAGTCTGAGGCTGCCTGAACAAGGCCGGGCCCGGACGCTTTTAAGAAACGCGAACGAAGGAGAGAGACACATGAAGATCCGACCGCTGTACGACCGCATTCTCGTCAAGCGCATTGAAGAACAGACGAAGACCGCTGGCGGGCTCTACATCCCGGACACCGCCAAGGAAAAGCCGATGGAGGCCGTCGTGGTCGCCGTGGGCAATGGCAAGATTCAGGACGACGGCTCCCTCCGCAAGCTGGAGGTGAAGGCGGGCGACAAGATCCTCTTCTCCAAGTACTCGGGGAACGAGATCAAGATCGACGGGACGGATCACCTGATCCTCCGCGAGGACGACATCCTCGCGGTTGTTGAATAACTCTTTCACTTCACGCGAACCGGAGACACAGAGTCATGGCTGCCAAAGAAATCGTATTTTCGCAGAGCGCCCGTCAGAGCATCGCGAGCGGGCTCAACATTCTGGCCAACACGGTCAAGGTGACGCTGGGGCCGCGGGGCCGTAACGTCATCATCGAGAAGTCCTGGGGCTCTCCCACGGTGACCAAGGACGGCGTCACCGTCGCCAAGGAGATCGAGCTCGAGGACAAGCTGGCGAACATGGGCGCCCAGATGGTGAAGGAGGTCGCCTCCAAGACCTCTGACATCGCGGGCGACGGCACCACGACGGCCACCGTCCTGGCGCAGGCCATCTACACCGAGGGTTCGAAGCTGGTCGCTGCCGGCCACAATCCGATGGACATCAAGCGCGGCGTCGACGCGGCGGTCCTCAAGATCGTCGAGAACCTGCGCGACCAGGCCAAGCCCACCAAGGGCAAGACCGAGATCGCCCAGGTCGGCACGATCAGCGCCAACGGCGAGAGCCTGATCGGCGACATCCTGGCCGAGGCCATGGAGAAGGTCGGCAAGGAAGGCGTCATCACCGTCGAAGAAGCCAAGTCGATGGAGACGACGCTGGACGTGGTCGAGGGTATGCAGTTCGACCGCGGCTACCTGTCGCCCTACTTCGTGACCGACGCGGAGCGCATGGAGGCGGTGCTGGAAGACTGCTTCATCCTCGTCCACGAGAAGAAGCTGTCGAACATGAAGGACCTGCTGCCGGTCCTCGAGCAGGTCGCCAAGGGCGGCCGCCCGCTTCTGATCATCGCCGAGGACGTCGACGGTGATGCGCAGGCCACGCTGGTCGTCAACAAGCTGCGCGGCACCCTGCAGGTCTGTGCGGTGAAGGCGCCGGGCTTCGGCGATCGCCGCAAGGAGATGCTGAAGGACATCGCGGTGCTCACCGGCGGCCAGGCCATCACGGAGGACCTGGGCCTGAAGCTGGAGAACATCACGCTGAAGGACCTGGGCCGCGCCAAGCGGATCACCGTCGACAAGGACAACACCACCATCGTCGAGGGTGTCGGCAAGAAGGCGGACATCGAGGGTCGCGTGAAGCAGATCCGCGTTCAGATCGAGGAGACCACCTCGGACTACGACCGCGAGAAGCTGCAGGAGCGGCTGGCCAAGCTGGTCGGCGGCGTCGCCGTCGTCAAGGTCGGCGCGGCCACCGAGTCGGAGATGAAGGAGAAGAAGGCCCGCGTCGAAGACGCGCTGCACGCCACGCGCGCGGCCGTCGAAGAGGGCATCGTTCCGGGTGGCGGCGTCGCGTTGATTCGCGCGCTGTCGTCGCTGGACGGCCTGAAGTTCGACGACGACCGGCAGTACGGCGTCAACATCATCCGCCGCGCGGCCGAAGAGCCCTTGCGCCAGATCGCCAGCAACGCGGGCGTCGACGGCTCCATCGTCGTGGACAAGGTCAAGAACGGCAAAGGCGCGTTCGGCTTCAACGCCGCGACCGAGGAGTACGAGGACCTGGTCAAGGCCGGCGTCATCGACCCGACCAAGGTCGTGCGCGCGGCGCTGCAGAACGCGGCGTCGGTCGCGTCGCTGATGCTGACCACCGAGGCCCTCGTGGCCGAGCGGCCGAAGAAGAAGTCGGGCGGCGGCGGGCATGCGCACGGCGGCGGCGGTGGTGGTGGTATGGGTGGCGGCATGGGCGGCATGGGCGGGGACGACGACTTTTAGTCGTCACCTGATCAGTTGAATCCAAGGGGAGGGGCCCGACGGCCTCTCCCCTTTTTTTTGCGTTCGAGAGATCCGGCCGGGCCCGGCGCGTGTACCGGACGTGAGGCTATGTTCTTGCCGGCCGGCCCCCGAATCAGTACCTGCGGTGCTAGCTTGAGGCGGGCGTTGGACAGGGTGGACGAGCCGACCGATGACGCGGCGCTGATGGCCGCCGTGGCCGACCGCGCCGACCGGGAGGCGTTCGGGTTGCTGTTCCGGCGGTATGCGCCCCGCGTGAAGGCGCACCTCGTCGCGCGGGGGACGCCGGCGGGCATCGCGGACGACCTCACGCAGGAGACGATGCTGCTGCTCTGGCGCAAGGCGGCGCTGTTCGATGCCGGCAGGGGGGGCCTCGCGACGTGGCTGTTCACCATCAGCCGGAACTGCCTCCTCAATCACGTGCGGCGTGGCGGGCGGGGCGCCCCGGAGCTGGACGTCGCCGACGAAGTCGAACCGCCGCCGGACACCGAGCAGCAGCTGATGGGCGCCCAGGCGACGCGGCTCATGGCGGCGTCGGTCGAGCAGCTTCCGCCGGAGCAGCGCGGGATCCTGCTGGCCGCCTACTGGCGCGGGCAGACGCTGCAGGAGTGCGCCGAAGAGGCCCAGATCCCGCTCGGAACGGCCAAGACGCGCGTCCGCCTGGCCCTGGCGCGGCTGCGCGAGCTCATGCACGCGAGGAGCAAGGAATGACGGCGTCCGGCAACACCACCCCGACCATCCACCACCACGTTCCCGACGAGGGGTTGCTCGCGCACGCGGCGGGGACGGCCAGCGAGGGGGCCTCGCTGGCGATCGCCTGCCACGTGGCGCTCTGCGCGGCCTGCAGCGCGCGCGTCGCCGAGCTGGAGGTGCTGGGCGGCGCCTTGCTGGAGACCGCCGGATCGGCCGAGCTGCGGCCTGACGCGCTGGCGTCGGTGCTGGCGCGGCTGGACGCGGCGCCGCAACCAAGAGCGGCCGCCGCCTTGCCCGAGGTCCCGGAGCTGCTGCGTCCGTATGGCCTGCCGCGGACGCTGCGAGCCGTCCTGGGGCGGGCGCAAGTACCGGTTCGCTGGCGGCTCGTGATTCCGGGCGTCCGGGCGATCAACCTGCCGGTTGGCGCAGCCGACGACGTCGTTCGGCTGATCGCCTTCAAGGGCGGGATCACGATCCCCCTGCACGATCACGGCGGTCCTGAGCACATCGTCGTTTTCAGCGGCGCGCTGGAAGAAGAGGGCGCCCGCTTCGGGCGGGGGGATATCTCCGTACGCGAACCGGGCGAGCGCCACCAGCAGCGGGTCGCGCCGGGCGAGCCCTGCATCGCGCTGGTCGTGAACGAAGGCAAGCTGCAACCGCTGACGCTGCGCGGGCGCATCCTGCTGGCCCTGTCACGCCAGTAGAGATCCGAATCCGTTCTCCGCGTGTAGCTGCGGGTGGAGGACGACATGAACCGATCGAGATCGACTGGGGCCTTGACCGTGGTGGCGGCGATGCTGGCAGCGGGCACGCTGCTGGGGGCTTGTAGCAGTGACAACGAAACCGCGGCGGCGGCCGGTGGGCACGGCGGCAGTGGCGCGGCGGGGACGTCCGGCGCCCCGACGCTGTACGACAAGTACGGTGCGGCGATCCCCAAGGTCGTCGACGACGCCGTCGCTGGTGTGCTGGCGGATTGCGAGATCGCGCCGTACTTCGCGGTGGTCGGCACCAGCGGCCACGACTCGGTCGCGCGCCTCAAGAGCTGCCTGCGCTTGCAGTTCACGGCGCTCTTCGGCGGGCCGGCCACCTATCCCGGCGTCAACGACGAGGGGGACACCTGCGTCGACATGACGGCGATTCACGCCGGGCTCGGCATCCCAGGGCCGGTGTTCGACAAGTTCGTGATGGACTTCGGCGGCGTGCTGAAAGCCGACGGTGTCGCCGACGCGGACATCGCGACGATCGCGGGGGCGGTCACGGGGATCAAGACGCAGGTCGTGTCGGCGACGCCCGTCGCGAAGTCGGCGTGCGACGGCGGCGCGGCACAATGATGCGGTCGCGACTCATCCGGCGACGCCGGCGGCCCCTGGTGCGCGCGCTGGCCTGGAGCGGCGGCGCGACGGCGGTCTTCGTCGCCGCGATGGGGTTCCTGCACACGTCCGCCGGGCGGCCGTTCATGCGGCACCTGGGCGTGACGTGTCCCGCCCGTGCCGTCACGCCGCAGGCGGCCGAGGCGCTGCGGATGCGCGGCGTGCGCGACCTGCGCGGTCCGACCGCCGCGCCCGCGCGACCGGCGCTGGGGCTGCAGCTCGACGCCGCGCGGGTGGCGGACGTACAGCGGTGGGCCGCCGGGCGAGGCGCGATCTGCGCGGCGCGCGCCCGTCCGTCGGCGCTGCTGACCTGCCGGCAGATCCCGACGTACGACGAGGTGACGTTCGGCTTTGCGCCCGATGGGCGCCTCGTCTCCGTGTCGACGCTGCGCGGACATTTATCCGGAGGCAGCGCCGCCGGACTGTTCGAGAGCCTCCGACATGAGCTATCCGCCCAGCTTGGCGGTGGCGCGCTGGCCGGCGAGGCCACCGCCCTCGCGCTGGCGGGCGGCCCGCTGCACAGCGCCCGCGTGCAATACCGGTTCAGCGACTACCTGGCGACGGTGACCGCGATGAACCTGCCGGACGGCATCGCGCTGCGCGAGCAGTACGAGTCCGCGCGCGACTGACATCCACGCTCAGATCTGCAGGCCCAGCAGCAGCGAGGGGTACACCCGCACGGTCGTCGCGCCGCTGTGGCTGACGCTCTGCGGACCGAAGCCGACGTCGGCGTCCTGGCCGTCGGTGCCGATCGCAACGCCCGCCCCGGCGCCGACCAGCACGCTCAAGTCGTGGTACAGCCGCAACCCGACCTGCGCGCGCAGGGATGCCACCTGCGGAGAGTTGCCGGACAAATTGCTGGTGGTCCGGAGCTGCAGGCTGTCTGCCTCGACCTCCACGTACCGGAGACGGCCCCACTCGACGGGGAAGCGCCAGCCGAGACCCGCGCCGAACCCCCAGCGCCGGCTGGAGCGCGTGAAGTGCTCGGGGCCCGCCGCGAGGTCGTCACCCGGTTGGTAGCCAATCATGAAGTGCGTGT
This sequence comes from Polyangia bacterium, assembly GCA_045802645.1. Taxonomy (GTDB): domain Bacteria; phylum Myxococcota_A; class Polyangia; order Fen-1088; family Fen-1088; genus JADGRB01. The sequence continues at coordinate 56,638 of JBJMQQ010000131.1, read as the reverse complement.
ACAGGTGACGGCCGCCCAGCTTGATACCGAAGTTGGTGAGCATCAGATCGGTCGCGTAGATGGACGCCTCGTGGATGCCGTCGCCGATGAGGTTGAGCAGCGCCAGCGACTCACCGTCGTCGTGCGCGGCGACATTGACGACGCCAAACTGGAAACCATGATTGCGCGCCGCGAAGTTGAGGACGCCGATCCGAACCCCGGTCTCCTCGCCGACGACGTTGGCGACGCCGATCTGCGTTCCGCTGCCGGATCGCGCGATGTTGAGCGGCGCCAGCTGTGCGCCGTCCAGCCGCGTCGCGTAGTTGGCGCCGGCCGCGATCTGCACACCCCGCGCTTCGTTCGCCAGGTTGAGGCCCGCGGCGATCTGGGTGCCCCGCAGCTCACCGCCCGCGACGTTGGCTCCAGCCGCGATCTGCGCGCCGCGCGCGTCGCCTGTCGCGATGTTCGCGCCGGCTGCGATCTGGGCGCCGTTCACGTTGCCCGTCACCACGTTCGCGCCGACGGTGATTTCGCCGCCATGCATGTCGCCTCCAACGGCGTTGACGCCGACCGAGAGCTGAACGCCCCGTAGTTGCTCGTCGACCTGGGCGTATCCCAGCGTGAGCTGCAACCCGTGCACCCGGCGCGCGCGGTCCGCGATGAACCCGAACGAGAACCCGTCGACGTCGGTGTTGCCGTCGCTGCGACCGGGAAACAGCACGGCCTTGACGGGAACCGTCTCGGCCGGTGGCGCCGATGGAGCGCTCGCGGTCGCGGACACGGCCGGGGGGGCCGGCGCGACGTCGCCCCGCGCGACGGTCAGCTCGCGTGCTGCGCCGGCGTGGAAGGCCGACGCGCGCACCGCGGTGCGCTGCCCCGCGACCAGCGCGATCTCCGCTTGAAAGATCTGCGGCGCGCCCTCCATCGCGACGACATAGTCGCCAGGCTCCACGCCCAGCTCCAGCGTGCTGCCTGCGGCCTTGTGCAGCTCGGCGATCAGCGCGCCGTCGCGCTGTCGCACGGTGATACGGCCGCTCAGCTCGGGTGGCAGGACCAGCCCCGACTCCGTCCCGCGCACGTCTGTGACGACCATGTCGCCGGTGCCCGTCAGATCGAATTCGTAGGCGGCGTGCTGCGGGCCGCCCTGCGTGCGTTCGGTGCGGGCCAGGGTCTCCTGCGACGCGAACTGATACGCCTCCTGCAGCGTGACGCGCCGGTCCTGGTTGGCGTCCGCCGCCCCGCGCAGCCCGGACAGCAGGTAATACGTGAAATACGACGCCGCGATCCGGTCCGACTCCTGCGCCTGCTCGTCAGCGGACGTCGAGGTCAAGAACGCATGCCCGCGCATGTCGATCGAGCTGTCCATCAGGAACGGCGGGCGCTTGACGCCGCCCTTGTGACGCGTGAACGCCCCCGACGCGCACGAGTCCAGGATGACGACCCGCAGGTCGGCGGGCGCCCGTTGCACGCGCGTCCGCAGCTCGTCGTACGGATAGCGGTCGCGGCCCACCAGCAGCCCCTCCTCGTCGGAGTGGCCCGAGTAGTAGACCAGCAGCTCGCGGCGCACGCCCGCTGTCGCATCGGCGCGGAGCCGGCCGTCGATCTGCGCGAAGCCGGCGTCGATCGCGGCGCGCGTGCCGTCCGCGACGAAGACGACGTCGGGGGCCGCCACGCCGCCCAGTGTCTGCAGCACGCGGCCCATCGCCTGGGCGTCGCTGGCTGCGTAGCGCAGGCGCGGGCGGGTGGGGCCGCCGTCCGCGACGCCGATCAACAGCGCGTACCGGTGCAGCCGGGCGGAAGCGGCCGCGGCCGCCGCGAGCCGCGGCGTCGCGCCCATCGCGACGGTCGCCGCGAGGACGAACGAGGTCAGGAGGCGCTTCATCGGAGTTCCTTTCGGCCCGCGCCCGGCTTGTCGAGCGCGATCGAGGTCTGTTCGTACGACGGCGGGAGCGGCAACGGGGCCACGCGGGCGTCGCCGGGGCGGGCGGCCAGCGCGCGCGCCGCCGCGACGACCGGACCGAGCGCGAACGGGCGCGGCGCCGTCACCAGAAAGAAGCGTTCGAAGCCCGGCGCGCCGTCCAGCTGGTACGCGGAGGGGAGCCGCGCCTCGGCGGCCGTCTCGAGCCGCGCCGCGCTGTCGCCGCTCTGCTCGGGCCAGTGCAGCGTGACCGCGCCCGCGCCGTCGATCGACAGCAACAGGCCGAATCCGCCGTGGCGCTCGCGGTACGCGAGCTGGACCAGGTCTCCTTCGGCTGCGCGGGCGCCGTCCGGCAACGCGTGATCGCCGCCCGATTCGTGGCGGTAAACCAAGAGGCGCGTGGCCGCGGCGGGCGAACCCTTCAACGTGGTCGGCTCCAGCCCGTCGCCCGTGACGGGGGCGGGCCCGCGCAGCCCGGGACGCGCCCACAGCGCCAGCGCCATCGCCCCGGCCAGAGCGACCGGCACCGCCAGCCAGGGTGCACGCCGCGGCCGCGCCGTCGCGACTCTCGCGGCGGTCGCCGCACGATTTCGAATCCCCGCCACCACTCGCGCGGGTGGGTGCGCCGCCAGTAGCTCGGCGTTCGAAGCCGCCAGCCGGGCCAGCGCCTCGTCCACGTCGACCCCCGCCGCGGTGAGCCGCCGGCGCAGATCAGCCGCCGTGGCGGCGTCCAGCTCGCCCAGCGCCAGCCGCTCGAGCATCCAGCGTGATTCGTCATTCGGGTTTGTCATCGCGACCCGTCCTCCTGCAATTCGGCCAGCCGGCCGCGCAGCGTGCGCAACCGTTTGCGGACGCCCGAGACGGACAGCCGCGCCTCCCGCGCGACCTCGTCCAGCGTCATCCCGTCGACCAGGTGCATGAACGCCAGCGTCTGCGTGGACGCCGCCAGCGGATCGTCCGGGCGGAACAGCCGCGCCAGAAGGTTGCGCGCGACGGCCCGACTCTCGGCCGAGGCGCCGTCGTCGCCCGCGCGGGCGATTCGCAGCGCGACGTCCGGGTCCGCGTCCTCCGGCCGGCGGCGCTCGCCGCGCAACCGGTTCAGCGACAGGTTCGTGGCGATGCGCAGCAGCAGCGCGCCCGGCGCCTCGTCCCGCAGGCGTGCCTCGAACCGCAGCGCGCTCACGAACACCTCCTGGGCCACGTCCTCGGCGGCGCCGGGATCTCGCAAGATCGACCGGCAGCGACGGAGCACCGCCGGTCCGTACCGTAGATAGAGTCCTTCGACGTCCAGGGCCACTCGGGTGTCGCCTCCCGCATGTACCCTCAACACCGGGCACGCGCGGAAGTGTCACCGGGGGCGTGCGATTAGGCCAGCCCTGGCTGAAATCCGGGGAATCAGACCGAGAGCGACCGCAGGAACTCGCGGAAGGCGGGGTTGGCGCGGTCCAGAACGACGACGAACTCGCCGCCCGGCTGCACACGGGCCACCCGCCCGCCGGCCACGCACTTGCCGCCGCCCGGAACGATGAACCCGAACGTGGCGCGCCGATCGACCGTGATGCCGCTGGACTCGAGGGGCCGCAGGCGCACCCCACCGGCCCCGATGTCGATCAGCTCGACCGTGAGCGTCTCGGCGACCTCATCGACGTGAACCTCGACCGGCAATCCGAGCTGGACGCGCGGATGCCGTCGCCGATTGCCGCTCGTGCTGGGTGTTGCTTCGGTGCGCACGATTGCCTGCAATGGAGAGTGACATACGGGGCGCCCGGTAGCTCACCAGAACACGCAATCGACGCGCGCCGTTAAGCGCATTTGCAGGAAGCGATCGCGCAGGCGCCGTTTTTTTGAAGAAACGGCAGACGAATGGCTCTAACGAATCTCTGCGGCCAGGTCGTACTCGGCCGAATGCGTGACGCACGCCTCTACGAAGCTGCCGGCCGCGGGCGTCGTGCCGTCCGCGCCCAGCGACAGGTAGACCTGGCCGTCGATCTCGGGCGCCTGCCCTTCGTGGCGGCCCATCAACAGGTATTCGGACTCATCCGAAGGTCCTTCGACCAGTACGCGCAGCGTTTGACCGCGCATCGCGCGCAGCCGCTTCTTGGAGATCTCGCGCTGGATTCGCAGCAGCTCGCGGCGGCGCGCGTCGATCTCTTTTTGCGGCACTCGGTTGGGCAGCAGCGCCGCGACGGTCCCCTCCTCGCGGGAGAAGTTGAAAATGCCGACGTGATCCAGCTCCGCCTCGCGCACGAAGTCGCACAGACGCTGAAACGCTTCGTCGGTCTCGCCGGGGTGCCCGGCGATGAACGTCGTGCGGAACGTCCCGCCCGGGACACGCTGGCGGAACCGCGCGACGAGATCGCGCACCTGGCGCTCGCCGTAACCGCGTCGCATCGCCTTCAACACGCCGGTGTCAACGTGCTGAATCGGGACGTCGAGGTAGCTGGCCACGCGCGGCTCCGCGCCGATGACGTCCAGCAGCGCGTCCGTGCAGGCGGACGGGTAGGCGTAGTGCAGCCGGATCCACCCCAGGTCCTCGACCGCCGCCAGCTGCCGCAGCAGCTCGGCCAACGGCGGCGCGTCCGGAAGGTCCGTTCCGTAGGTGGTCAGGTCCTGCGCGACCAGGCAGATCTCGCGCGTGCCGCCCGCCACCAGCTCGCGCGCCTCGCGCAGCACCGATTCGGGCGCCCGGCTGCGCTGCGGGCCGCGCAGCTTGGGGATGATGCAGAACGCGCAGGGGCGATCGCACCCCTCGGCGATTTTCACGTAAGCCGTGTGCGGCGCCTGCGAGCGGCGGCGCGGAGAGGCATCGTCGTACAGGTAGGCGGGCGTGTCCGTGACCGCCAGCCGCTCCAGCGTGCCCGTGATGGCCTTGGTGATCGCGCCGACCTCGTCGGTCCCCAGGAACTGGTCGACCTCGGGCATCTCGGCGGCCAGCTCTTTGGGGTAACGCTGGGACAGGCAGCCGGCCACGACCAGCCGCTTGCACGTGCCAGCCTGCTTGTGGCGCGCCATCTCCAAGATCGCGTCGATCGATTCCTGTTTGGCCTCACCGATGAAGCCACAGGTGTTGATGACGATGACCTCGGCGGCCTCGGGCTCGGCGACCAGCTGGTGGCCCGCCTCCTCCGTGTGGCCGAGCATGACCTCGGTGTCGACGCGGTTCTTGGGGCAGCCGAGGGAGACGAAATGGACGTTCATGCGGGAAAGCCGGCAAACCTAGCATAGGCGGCCCGCCCGCGCTCAGACCGGGGCACGCGGGTTCAGGGAAAAAGCAGGACGTCCCGGGCGCCGTACTTCGCAATCAGGTCATCGATGTGGCGTTTGATGACGTCGCGGCGCGCAATGACGGCCGTAATCTCGGCCGGGGTCAGAATCTCGTGGCCGGCGCCGGCTTCGGTCCCGAACGCCCGACGCAGTGTGGCCTCGGTGATGCGGTTCAGCGCGTCGACCAGGGACCGCGAGAAGCGCTGGGTCCGGAAAAGCACGTCGCGAATCTTCTCTTTGCCCTGCGGGTCCAGGAAGAACGACATGGTGTTGTCCATGTAGAAGAGCTCGCTGCCGTCCGGCGACATCTTCATGTTGCCGCCCGAGTAGCGGTCGGGATTCGACGTCAGGAAGTCGAACACCACCAGGTCCGAAACCTGCCGGGCCATCGACAGCTGGTCCGGCGGGATGGTCTCGCCGTGGGTGAGCCAGGCCTGCATCTGCTGTCGCCCTTCACCCTTGTCGAACCCGCAGTCCTTGATGACCGGGATCCAGTAGGACGCGGTCCCCAGCGTCTTGCCGTCGGGGCCGAAGATCACCTCGTCCTGGATGCGCGGGACGAACTCCACGCTGTCGGGGTGCAGGTGTGTGAACAGCTCCTCACGCGAGACCGCCCGGGCCGCCGCCGGCGGCACCGCGTTGAGGCCCAGCAGCCGGTTCAGGCGATACGCGGCGACCTCTTTGCGGGGGACGGTCTGGCTGTTCGTCTGCTGCGGCTTCCAGGCGGCCCGCGACCCGTCGGCGAAGTCGATGCGGAAGGAGATCGACGAACCGCCGTGATTCAGCTTGAACCGCTTGATGGGCTGGGTGCGGACGCGTTCCAGCAGCAGCTCGTCCGACATGCCGAGAAAGGTCCCGGACGACTCCAGCGAGACGCGCAGGTCGCCCAGCTCCGACAGGTCGTCGCGAGCCGCCAGCGGGCCGGCCGGGGTGATCGCGTGGGGCGCCAGGACATGTCGGAGGTGCCGGATGCCGAACGCCGCACCTGTCACCCCGCCCGCGAGCAAAGTCGCGGCGATGGTCAACTCGGCCGCGACGTACCCGGCTAGGCGCATCCCGGGCCCGATTTTATAGCAACCACGAAAACAGTCCGGTACGTTACCGGCCTATGTCTCCGGCTCCGACCTTCGTCTGCTCCATGTGCCGCAAGCCCATCGCCGTCGGCGGCAAGCTCATCAAGTGCTCGGTCAGCACCTGTAACTCCGGCCGGGTCCGGCTGGTCTTCTGTTCGGCGAGCTGCTGGGACAGTCACCTGCCCAACGCCCGCCACCGCAGCGCCTACTTCACCGAAGAAAAAGCCGGCCGCCCGGAAGATTGAACGGCGGCCGGGTAGCTCTCGTCGTTCACCCGGCGCAAAAGCCGGGGGGCGCGCATGCGAATGCCCCCGTCGTCGGCATGTAACGGCAAGTCTGGCCGCAGGCGCAGTCCTTGGTCGCATCGACGCAGGTGTCGTTCGGACCGTGACAGAAATACCCGGCTGTACCGCAGGTCCCCTCGTCGCCGTCGAGCGAACAGTAGCCGTTCGGACCGCAGTCGGGGTCGACGTGGCAACTCGCCGGGACGCACGCGTTGACGCGGAAGCCGATTGCCAGCGGGCCGCCGCTGCAGTTGCAAGCTTCGCTGGGGCTGCAATCCGCGTCCGTCAGGCACCGATCCAGCGAGCACTGGCCGTGCAGACAGATCCGCCCTCCGCGAAGAACGATCCCGGGGCAATCCGCGTCGGAGGTACAGGACACGCCACCGTCGGGCGGAGTGTATGGCGTGGGCGCGCACGCGACCGCGGTCGGGCGGTGAGACGGCGGGACCTCTGACGGCGCCGGCGCATGCCCGGAGCAGCCTCCCGACCCGTGCGTATCCGTCCCCGAGTCCGTCGACGTCGTCTGCGCGTCGGACGCGTCGTGAGGAACCGTCATCGCCGTGTCGCGGCCCGAGTCGGGCACCGACACGACCGGCACGTCGGTGCCCGAGTCGTGCTTGGCGGGCGACAGGGCCGTACTGCTGCAGCCGGCGCTCAGGACCGCGGCCCCGACGATCGCGAGCCCCAGGAATGCAATCTTGGACAGCTTCATAGGCGTTTGCCTCTGGTCAATCCGGTCGCTGCGCGGCTCACCCGCCGCAAACGCTGACGGCCAAGCACCTGAACGCGGCCACCGTCGGGTCGTACCGGCACGTCATGCCGCAGGCGCAGTCTTCCCGGTTCACACATGTGTCGTTCGGCCCCTGGCAATAGTACCCGTCACGGCCTCCGCACGAGTTGATGCTGTTCCCCGAACAGAATCGGCCGGGCCCGCAATCGCTGTCGACGTGACAGTTGGCCGGCCTGCAGATGTTCGCGACAAAGACTGACTCGGAAACCGTTTGCGCACAGTCACAAACTTCCATGTCGGGGCAGTCGGCGTCGGTCAGACAGCCGTCCAGGCTACAGTGGCCGTGAAAGCAGCGGCGCATCACCGACCCGTAGCCGGCATCCGTGGCGCAGTCAGCGTTCGACGTGCAGCTGATTCCGTCGACGGGCGACGTGTTCGGGCGCGAGGCACAAGGCACGGCCTCGGCGCGGTGCGCCTTCGGCACCTCGGACGGTGTCGGCGCATGATAGAGACAGTATCCCGCTGGGGGCGTGTCGGTGCTCGAGTCAGCCGGCGTCGTGCGCGCGTCGGAAGCGTCGTTCCGAACGACAGGCGCGGTGTCGGGCCCCGAGTCGTGCTGTGCCGTGACCGTCACGTCCGCGCCCGAGTCGTGCCTGGGAGCCGTCAGGCTCGTGCTGCTGCAACCGGCCGCCACGATCGCAACGCCCGCGAGGGGCAGCACGAAGTATGAAAGTTTGGTCAAGCTCATCGCGTTTTTCTCCCGTCACAGCTGTTGCAAGTAACTGACCAGCGCTTGCCGATCTGCATCCGGCAGCGCGAGACCGTACGTGTGGCCGCGAACGGGACCGGTCCCGTGCAGGCGACCCCCGAACGCGGGTGAGAGGCGCGCGGGGTCGAACAGCGCGGACAATGACGGGATCGTGCCGTCGTGAAGCAGCGGCCCCCGCGTGCCTACCCCGCGCAGCGACGGGACCCGATACGTGCCTGTCCCGCGGTCAGCCGAGCGTCCCAGCGTCGGGTCCGTCCCGATCGCGCCAAGCGCCACCGGCGCGCCCGTGAATCCGGGTGCGGCGTGGCAGTCCGCGCACGACGCGCCGAAAACCGCCGCACCGGCTGGCGACGCCGCGGCCGCCGCGTCAGGCGCCGGTAGTCTGTCCCCCAGCGACCGCACGTAGGCCGCCAGGGCCAGCGTCACGATCCGGGGTGGCCGGATCGTCTGGCTGTTGGCGGTGATGATCAGCGTCTCCAGGCGGATCGCCAGCGTGACCGGATCGGAGCCGCGCAGCGTGGCGTCCTGGTGCAGGTGGGTCAGCCAGCGCACGGGGCGCAGGTCGGGGATACGGGCGGGCTCGGTCCCGGCGGTCGTCGATACGTCCAGCCGCCCGGGTCCCCACGCTGCCCGCGGATCCGCGGACATCCCGGGCGCGATGCCTTGCGACTCCAGGAGGGCCCGCCCCACGTCCAGCGCCGCGTTCGGCAAGCCGTCCACCAGGCTGCCGTCGCCACCACGGGCGGTGTGGCACGTCGCGCAGGTCACCGACAGCCAGACCGATCCGTCAGGCATGCGCGCCCGCACCAATCCCCCGACGCCGCCCGCCTGATCGACCCACAGCCCGTACCGTGCGGCGGCCGACCGCGAGATCAGCGCCACACGCATGTAGGCGGCCACCTGGGTCGGATAGCGCGCGAATGCCTGCCGCCCCAGCGCCACCAGCGCGTCGTCGTCCAGGGAGGTGCCCTCGGCGGGCAGCGCCAGCGGCGCGGCCGCCGCGGACAGCGCGGTCGGAGACGCACCGGCGGGCTGGTCCAGCTCGCTTGCCGCGATCGGCTCAGTCGGCGGGTTGAACGCCGGCAGGCGGGCCCAGTCGCCGGGATCTCCCGTCTGATAGCGCGAGAGGCGCAGCGTGGAGTAGGCGTTCCCCGGGTTGACGACCGACGCCTCCAGCGCCTGCCGCGCCGCGGGGCCGCCGGTCAGGTACGCCGTCGTGTTCGCCGAGCGGTGGCAGGCGCCGAGGAGCAGCCCAAAGAAGGCGATCCGCCCAACGACGAGGCGGAGGATCTCGAATTTCTGAGGCACCGTGACAGCCCGATCCCGTTCATCCGGCGCAGATCACCGATGCGCACATGAAGGCACCGGTGGTCGGTGCGTACACGCACGCGTTCCCGCACGTTCCGCAGTCCTTCGCCCCGTCGAGACAGGTGTCCTTCGACGTGTGGCAGTAAAAGCCCTGGAACGCGCCGCAGTAGCCGCGGCTCGGCGAGCAGTACCCGCCCGCGCCGCAGTCGCCGTCGACGTGACAGTTTCCAGGCACGCACACGTTCCCATGGAACGCGGCGTTGCCGCCGTAGTAGTCCGACGAACAGGCGCAGACCTGTTTGGAGCCGCAATCGGCGTCGGTCAGGCAGTGGTCGAACGTGCAGGAGCCATGAAGGCACGTCGAGAACGCCGCCGCGCTGCCGTCAGAGGCACAATCGGCGTTCGAGCTGCAGGACGCAAACCCGCCGTCTGCGAACGGATTTCGCGAGGGCGCGCATGCGGCGGCCGTCGCGCGGTGCTCCGCAGGAACGTTGGTGCCGCCGAGCTTTGCCGTCCCGGAGCAGCCGCCGGCGGCCGTCACGACGGGCTGCGTGTCCGGGCTGGCATCGCGGCTGGTCAGGTTGGCGGTGCAGCCGGCGATGACGAACGCCAAACATACGCTCGACGTGCCGAGGAGGTTCGTCATCGTCCCTGTGGGGCTGCAAACCGCGTGCTAACCGGCGTTCTAACCGGCGTTCTACCCGCCTTCGGCCTCGCCGATGGCCTTTTCCAGCGTTCGCTGCGAGGTGAACCCGACGAAGCTGGTGTGGATGTGACCGTCGCGGCCGATCACGACCAGCGTCGGGAGGGCCTCGACTTTGTAGAGCTCGCCGACGCGGCCGTCGTCGACCACCACCGGGTACGGGATGTGGTGGGCCGACATGAACGCCCGAATTTCGGCCGGGGTCGCGCCGCCTCCGTCCGAGTTCACGCCCACGAACCCGACGCCGCGGGGCGCCCAGGTGGCGTGCACCGCGTCCATGACGGGCAGCATGGCGACGCACGGCGAGCACCAGGTCGCCCAGAAGTCGAGCACCACCACCTGCCCGTGGAACGACTCCAGCGTCAGGTTCTCGGCGGGGCTGTCGATTCGCGGCAGCGCGAACGCGGGGGCGGCCTCGCCCTGTCGAATCGGCAAGAGCGCGTCGAAGTGGCGCGCCGACCAGACCACGTTCGCGATCATCGCCGCGCAGGCCAGGGCCAAAACGCCCGCTCCCGCCCGCCGGGCCGCACCGGCGGGTATGGGCCGCGTCTCCGGCGCGGGCGGGGCGTCGGCTGCGGGCCGGCTGCGCGCGAGGCGGACGGCGGGAACCAGCACGAAGGCGGCCGCGATCGCGCCCACCGATTGCACGATCTTGTCCGAGACGACCTGCATGCCGGCGATGGCGTCGATGAGCCGGGCCAGCGCATGCACCGCGAAGTAGGGCGCGTAGCAGGCGGCGCCCAGGTCCAGGTCGCGGGTGGAATCGCGGCGCGCGCCGGCCGTCGCCGTGACGATGATGGCGGCGGGCAACACGACCCACGCCCCCTGCCGAACCTCGTCGATCATCAAGCCGGCGACGCGCATCAGCGCGCCGGTGGCCGGCCCGGCGACCATCAGGATGGCGCGCAGCAGCTCGGGCAGCCGGACCGTGATGACCCCCAGCACCACCAGCAGGATCGCGTCGCGCAGCCCGCCGCCGGTCACGTCGATGCGTGCCAGCGCGTCGCGCGGCGCGACCAGGATCTGCCCGACGCGGGCCGGGAACCCGCGGACTGTCTGCGTGTGCGGGGTGCTCATCGCGCGTTGCGCTCGTACAGAATGGCCAGGCCTTCCAGCGTCAGCATGTCGTCACACTCTTCAATCGTGCGGCTCTCGCCCGCGATCAGCCTGGCCAGACCGCCGGTCCCCACGATGCGCGGGGCGAAGTCGATCTCGGCCCGGATGCGGTCGACGATCGCGTCCACCAGCCCGGCGTACCCGAACACCAGGCCCGCCTGCATGCTGGCCACGGTGTTGCGCCCGATGGCGGTGGCTGGGCGCGCGATCTCGACGCGCGGCAACTTGGCGGTCGCGGAGTAAAGCGCGTCCGCCGACACGGTGAGCCCGGGCGCGATGACCCCGCCCGCGTACTCGCCGCGCGCGGTGACGACGTCGAACGTCGTCGCGGTGCCGAAGTCGACCACGATGGCGCCCTGGGGCCAACGCGCGTAAGCGGCGACCGCGTTCACGATTCGATCGGCGCCAACCTCACGCGGGTTTTCATACAGGACCGGGACGCCGGTCTTCATGCCGGGGCCGACGATCAACGGCTCGACCTTCAGGTGCTTCTGGCACAGGCGCTCCAGCGGCGCCAGCGCCGGGGGAACCACCGACGAGATCGCGACCGCGTTGACGTCGTCCAGGTCGAATCCGGCGCGACGGAACAGCTCGGCCAGCAGCGCCGCGTACTCGTCGGCGGTGCGCGCGGCGCGCGTCTCGAGCCGCCAGTCGGCGCGCAAGACGCGGCGAGCCCCGCGCGGCAGCGCGTACAGGCCCAGCGACACGTTCGTGTTGCCGACGTCGACGGCCAGAAGGAGCTCGGCCTCGTTGGGAGGCATCCCTCTAGGGTAACATGCGCCTCCATGCCGCCCCAGGCCGCTCCGGTCGCGCGTCCGGTGGGCCGACACCGTTCGCTGGCGATCCTGGGCGCACTGACCGTCTTCGCGGTGGCGCTGTTCGCGGCGTTCTGGCTCATCGACTACTTCCTCGTCGACGCAGGCGCCGCGCACCGCAAGGAAGGCCCGGTCGGGCAGCTGTTCGACTACGACGCGCAGACGATGCAGAACGCGCTGGGCAGTCTGTCGCAGGTCATTGCGTCGGTGCTGGGCATCGCCATCACCGTCGTGTCGATCGTCGTGCAGCTGGCGGCGACCCGCTATACGCCGCGCGTGGCGGACCTGTTCTTCCGCGACCGGATCAACATCGGCGTGATGGGCTTCTTCGTCGTCGCGTGCGTCGAGTCCGTGTGGGTCAGCTTCGTGGTCCGCAACGACTACGTCCCCCAGGCGACGGTGACGCTGACCGTGGTCATGTCTTCGGCCAGCCTGCTGCTGCTGGTCCCGTACTTCGCCTACGTGTTCGACTTCCTGGACCCCGAGAAGGTGATCGCGCGAATCGGCCAGCAGACGCTGGATCGCGCGACCTCGACCGACGCGGGTGCCCGCCGGCGCACGTTCAGCGACCGGCAGTCGCAGGCGGTCAGCGGCCTGGCTCACCTCGCGGACATCGCCGTGAACGCGATGGGGCAGAAGGACAAGGTGATCGCCTCCGACGCGTCGGCCGCGCTGCGCCGCCTGCTGGTCGATTACCAGACCAGGAAGGAGACGCTGCAGCCAGAATGGTTCGCGATCGGCGCGCCGCTGCAGGCCGATCCCGACTTCGTCGCGCTGGCCGACGACTCGCTGGAAGAGCTGGCACGGAACCGCACCTGGCTGGAATGGAAAGGGCTGCGGCAGGTGCGCGAGGTGTTCGGCGCGGCGCTGTCCAGCCTGCCCGAGATGGCGCACGTCGTCACGATCGACACGCGCTACGTCGGCGAGGCGGCGTTGTCGGCGGGTAACCGCGACGTGTTCGTGATGACCGTGAAGTTCATGAACACCTATCTGCGCGCGGCGCTGAATGCGCGCGACGTGCGGACCGCCTACAACGTTCTCAACCAGTACCGGCAGCTGGCCGAAGCGCTGCTGGCGGCGCCCGAAGACGCCGACCGCTGGTCCAGCACGACGCTGGTCGAGGTTGCGGGTCACTTCAAGTACTACGCCCGACTGGCGCACGGTAACGGTATGGGGTTCGTGACGGAGACCGCCGCCTACGACCTGTGCGCGCTGTGCGAGGTCGCCAGCGTCTACCAGTCCGACTGCCAGGACCGGCTGCTGCAGATCTTCCTGCAGATCGACGACGCGCCCGAGACGCCCGACGAAGAGCGCGCGCTGCGCGGGGTCCGCAAGGCGCAGGCCAAGCTGGCTTCGTACTACCTGTCGATGGGCGAGTCGGCGCGGGCGCAGGCCATCTTCGACGACATGGCCGGCGAATCGCCCGAACGTCTGCGGTCCATTCGCGACGAGATGCTGGCCGTCACCGCCAAGGATTTCTGGGAGGTCGTCGACCGCGGCGCGAACTTCGATTACCTGCCGGAGCCGCGCAAGGAGCACCTGCGGCGGTTCTTCGCGCAGTTTCCGGCGCTTGCGGCCGACAATCAGCAGGCGGGCGTGTGAGTGGGCAGCACTTGCCGTGCTTGCCCCCCTATACGCTCCATGATCCAGCAGCAGAAGCCCCGGCCCCGCGCGCGTGTTCGCATGGCCGTCCTGTTCGCGGTTTCTGTGGCAGGCGCGGCTTGCGCGTCGTCGGGCGGCGGGCCCCCCGGCCCTGGAACCGGCGGCGCGGGAGGTCAGCCGGCATCGTCGGGTAGCGGGGGGGCGACCCAAAGCGGCGGTAGCGGAGGGGGCGGGATCGCTGGCGGCGCCGGTGGAACGGGCGGCGTCATCGGAACCGGCGCGACGGCGACTGGAGGCGCGGCGAGCGGCGGCACCGGCGCAGCTGGAACGCGCGGGACGGGGGGCGCCGCAGGGCAGGGCGCGTCCGGCGGCCGCGGCGGCGCGCCGCCAGGGGCGGGAGGCTCACCGACCGACGGCGGCACCCCGCCCGGCGCATGCGCAGGGCTCTTCTGCGAGGACTTCGAGAGCGGCAAGCTGGATCCCGCGGTCTGGAACGTCCAGACCTTCGGCGGGCAGACGGTGGTCGTTCAGAAGGGGATGGCAGCCCACGGGACGTACGCGGCTCAATTCCATGCGCTTCCAAACATCCTCAGCTACGACCTCATCATCACCAAGAACGCCCCGGCTGCCCTTGCCGGGCATCACTTCGGGCGGGCCTACTTCTACATCACGCCGATGCCCCCCGCGCAGCACATGACGTTGTTGTGGGCCGGGTCATCGGGGTTTCCGAAGTTCAAGCGGCTGGAGGTGGCGAGCTACGAGTCCGGCTGGCAGCTCACGTCGGTGGATCAAACCGGCATCACGTCCAGCGCGGCGGCCACGTCAGGGACGACCGAGACCTACTCGATGGGTGGAACGCTGCCCGTGAAGAAGTGGATCTGCCTCGAGTGGGAGTTCAACGACACGCCCGACCTGGCCCGCGTGTTCGTCGACGGCAAGGAGGACTTCTCCTTCACCCCCATCTCACTGGGCGGCAAGACCAGCGGTCAGGTCGGCGGGTTCAGCGACTTCGGGTTCGGGTTTTACATATGGCACCCGGCGACCTACGCGTTCGACGTCTACTACGACGACATCGTGCTCGACACCAAGCGCGTCAACTGCCTGCCCTGAGACGGCGGCCTACTTGAAGATCGTCATCAAGCCGGCCTGGATGGCCGCATCGGTTGCGTCGCTGGTCACGTCCGCGATGACGACCCCTTCGAAGAACGCACCGGTTCCCAGCTTGGAGCCGTCACCGCCTTCGCCCAGCGACAGGCCACCCTCTTGTTTGAGGGGGTTGTAGCCGGGAGGCAGCGCGCCGTTCCACGCGGTGATGAGCGTCCCGTTGGCTGCGTCACCGACCTTCAGAACCCAGGTGGTCGTCCCGTTGGTCTTGGACAAAACCGTGGCGATGGGCCACGTGAGTGAAGGGTTGTTCGGATTCACTTGCCCGATCCGATAGGCACCGGAGTACACGCCCGCTTCGTAGTCCACCATTCCCCACGGGCCGGAGCCAGCGCCCGGGTTGGCGTAGCCGTTGTCGCTGGTGCCGATGTTGAGCGCGCTCATCTTGCCGGGGCCGTTGGTGCTGGAGACCTTGGCCACCTGCTCCATGTTGCCGTAGTCCCAGCAGCACTTCTCATTGAAGAACTTCGTGTTCACGACGAAGTATTCGGTCTGGCTTGCGGCGCCCAGCGGGATCTTGGTCGTGCTGGTTCTGTTCCTGAGGTACTGCTTGCTGACCGTCACCGCCATGGGAACCTGGGCGCCGCCCGGCGTCGCGTAGTACTGCAGCAACATCTGGCTGGCCGCGTCCGTCTGCGGAAGGTGGTTTGCGTTTCCGCTCTGGTCGTACAGCACCGCGATCGTGCAGCTACTTGCCGCGCAGAACGTGCTCAATGCGCTCGCGTCGACCTTGCCGCCGGCGCTGGCCGGGCCGATGTCCTGAGTTTTTCCGTCGGAGCGTCTGACCTGAAAGAGCTTGCCGTTGTAGGCCGCGTACATCGCCCGAATCATGCTGTGGGCCGCCACCAGGGGTGTTCCTGCGCTGGCCGCGATGTCTCCGGGCAACGTGCCGCCGCCGATCGCTCCGGCGCCGCCGGTTCCGACGGTGCCCGCGCTGCCGCTGGCGCCCCCGCCGGCCCCGCCGCCGGCCGTTCCGCCAGCGCCTGGAGTGCCACCTCTGCCGTTGCTGCCACCGGGGCTCGCTCCGCCGCTCGACTGTTCGCCACCCGTTCCCTCCGTGTCAGAGCGTCCGCCGGTTCCGCCCCCGGAGCCCGGCGTCGAGCCGCCGGTCGCGGTCGTGGCGCCGCCCGTGTTCGTGCCGCCGGTCGCCGTTTGCCCGCCGCTGCCGGACGGATCAGCAGGATTGGACGGGGAACATCCGAGCAACGCGAGGTGCAAAACCAGCGCAGCCCCGGCGAACGTGAGAGTCCTCTTTTCGCGCATCCGATGTCCTCATCAGACAAGGGGCGCGAAAACGGAATTTGTGACCGACTCTGCTTCAGGCCCGAAACGCCGAGGCGCGTCGACCGACGGCGAGAAGCACAAACCCGGCCACGAGCACGCCGGCCAGGATCGCCACCTCTCCCGGCTGCGCCGCGCGAACCATGAACAGCACCGCTGCCGCCGATAGCGGCGCCCACACCACGTCGCGGCGGCGAACACCCAGCGCGCGCGTCCAGGCCAACTTGGACAGCGCCAGCGCGCTGGTCGCGTACTGGACCAGCACCGCCAGGCCCGACAAGACGAAGAGGCCGCCCAGCCCCCGTCCAGCGACGAGCACGCCGACCAGCACCGCGGTCACGCCGAGGGCCCGCACCGGCACCTGCCCGCGCGACTCCGCGCGCAGCCATCGACCGACCGTGGGACCAAGCGTCTCGTCCTGGGCCAACGCGACGAGGTAGCGCGGCGTCATCGCGGCCATCCCGAACGCGATGCCGATCGCCGACACATCGGTGCCGATCGAGACGACCCACCCAAGTTGACGGCCGCCCAGCACGGCGGCCGCCGCGGCCAGCGGCGCATCGCGGGCCGCCAGGTCGGGGACCGCCCGGACGCAGGCCAGCTGGATGGCCGCGTAAAGCAGCGCCGGCAGCGCGAGCGCCCCGAACGTCGCCAGCGGAACGGCCCGCGCCCCGTCGCGCGCGTGTCCGCGCGGCACCGGAACGATCTCGAATCCCTGTAGCGCGAAGACGGCCAGCAAGACGGCGCGCCCCCATCCGTCGTGGCTCTCGGGGACTGGCGACAGCGCGGCTGGTGCCAGCTCCGTCGCGCGCCACGCAAACGCCGCCACCAGCAGCAGCAACGGCAGGAGCTTGGCGACCGTGAGCGCGTTCCAGATCCGCGCGCTCGGCTGCAACCCGCAGGCGGTCACCGCCATCAAGAGGCCGCCGGCGAGCAGGCTCAGCAGACGCTGGCCCGACGGGCCCAGTCCCAGCGGCGCGCCCAGCGAGTGGCCCACCCCCGCGACCACGGCCGCGGTGCTCAGGATCGCCGAGACGTAGGCCGTCCAACCAACCGCGAACGCGGCGGGCATCCCGAACGCCGCGCGCGCCCACACGTACGGTCCGCCGTCGCGGTCGAACCTCTGGCCGAGGGTCGCGTAGACCATCGCCACGGGAGCCAGGATCGCGGCCGTCAAGCCGTAGGCCCACGCGCCACGCACCCCGGGGACCAGCGCGGCCACCAGCCCCGGCGTGAAGAAGATGCCGACGCCGATGACGCCGTTCAGCCCAAGCGCCAGCAAAGACCAGCCACCCAGGGGCCGCGGGGCGGTCGCCGGTCCGGGCCTGCCGCCGTCGATGCTCATCGCGTCGCCCCTTATACAGCGGCACCTCCAGCGGTGGTGCGCGCGGCCGGCGACTCAGTGCGGATTCGTCGCGGGCGCGGTGCTCAGGGCGGCGATCTCCTCGGGGCCAAGCGCGCGGTTGTAGATCGCGATGTCGTCCAGCGCGCCCAGCAGCGGAAACGCGGCGCCCGGTTGCTGCAGCGTCGAGCGGCCGATGTTCAGCGTCGTGCTGCCCGGAACGATGCTCGTCGTGACCGGCGTCGTCACCGGCGGCGCCGTGCCCACGTAGAGCTGCAGCGTCCCGGCATCGCTATCGACGACCGCCGCGACGTGCGTCCAGACGTCGGGGATCAGACAGTCGCAGAATGCGTTCCAGAACTGCTGGGGCGCATTGACGGCGTAACGGAACGCGTACGTCGGCGGTCCGCCGCCCGTCAGCGTGTACAGGGCCCAGCCGCCGCCTGGGACCTCGGTGCTGAGCAGGTTCGCGACAGGCGCGCCCAGCTCGGTGGAGGCGACGAGAACCCAGGCGCTGACGGTGTAGCTGGTCGTTGCCGCCGGGAAATTCGTCATCGTCACCACATCGGAGCCCGACAGGTGAATGGAGGACCCGAACCGCCCCGCCGGCGTCCAGGACCAAGCCGGACCCTGAAGCAGGCCGTTGTGACCGTTGCCCGATTGATCGGCGACGGACGCGCCCGTCCCCTCGTCGAACGCCCAGTGGGCGATGAGGCCGTCGCTGAGCGCGCTCTGCCCCAGCGTCGCGATCTCGATCGGTGCCGCCGTGCAGCCCCCGGCGGCCAGCACCGTCGCAAGCGCCAGCCGCCGGATCACAGCCCCCCCAGAAGCGTCAGCGTCGCCAGCAGCGTGGGGCGGCCGACACGCGCGAGCTCGTGCCCGAAATACTGGGCGGTCGGGAAGGGCTGGGCGAACACGGCGTGCGCTTCGGCGCCCAGCTCGAACCGGCGTCCGCGCAGCGGGAAGCGGACGCCGACCCCCAGATCGCCCGCCGCTCCCCAGCGCGTGCCGCCCACCGGCTGATAGGGCCCCGTCTGGTGGGCGTCGACGTCCAGCCGCAGCGCGCCCGCGCCTGCCGAGATCAGCGGTTCGACCCGCTGTCCGCGCCGGAACCGCAGCAGCGTCTCGGCGACGACGACCGTCTGGGAAAGATCGGCGTACCCGGTTTGCGCGGAGACCCGTCTGGCTGTCCCCAGGCCGGCGAACCCGAGGCGGATGCACGCTCGTCGCCCCACCGCTCGCTCAATCCGAGCCACCGGCAGGAAGACGTTCCAGGGGCCGCCCACCGCGGCCGCGGTCGCGCCGCCCGCCTCGATCGCCCACGTCCAGTCCCGCGCGTCCAGGGGCGCGGTGGCCCAGCGCTCGACGGCTGGCGCCGTGGTCGGACGGGGTGCCGCGTCCGCGGCCGGCGTGATGGCGAGCTCGAGGAAGCTGGCGCGCAGCAGCTCGACGGCGCGCACGGCCAGGATCTCGGCGACGCGCGCGGGATCGTCCGCCGCGGCGTTCACGCGGCGGACCACGGTCTTGCCGGTCACGCGGTCGATGACCCATAGCTCGGCGCTGCCCGGGTCGGCGCTGGCGACGACCGCCACCAGCGCCGTCGCGGATTTCGCGTTGGACGCCGGCGGCGCGAACTTCTCCAGCGACGCGCGGGCGTCGGCGCCCAGCGGCAGGTCCAGGACGTCGGCGTCGAAGCCGGCCCCGATCAGCTCCCCGCGCAGGCGAACCAGCGCCGCGGTGACGGACGCCGGCGCCGACGCGGGACGAACCAGCACGACGCGCGGCAGAGGCGCGGGCGCCGCCGCGAACAGGGCCCCGGACGATGCCAGCAGGGCGACGGCCACCAGCCAGCCCCGCTTCACGGGGCGGCGGCGGGGCTGTCGCCCAGCAAGGCGTGGGCGGCGCCGGCATAGCTGCCGCGGGGAAACCGGCGCACGTAGAGCTCGGCGACGGGGCGGGCGGCCGCGCTCCCGTAAAGCTCGCGCAGCGCAATCATCCGCCGGCCCAGGGCCTCGGCCGCGTAGGCGCCGTTGGGCGCCTCTTCGAGGTAGCGGTCGTACCACCGCAGCGCGTGGATGAGGCCGCCGCCGCCATTCTCATCCAGTCGGCCCAGGAAGAACGCGGCGTCGACCGCGCGCGGCGATCGGGGGAACCGCTGCCGCTGCGCCGTCAGCGCCCGGCGCGCCAGGTCGTCGCGCCGCTGATACCGGGCCGCGTCCGCGAGCGCCGCCAGATCGTCAGCGCCGGCGGTCCGCAGCACGCCACCCACATCGCGGCTGGCCTCCTGCACGATCGTCGCGAAGTCACCGGCCGCCAGCGCCGCGGGCCACGCGCGCGCGTCGTGGACCTCTCGCACGCGCGCTGGGGCGCGGGTCGCCGGCGCGGGCGCCACGGTCGGCGCGGCGGGCACGTCTTCCGCCACGTGTGCCGCGGGCGCGTCCTCCTCGTCGCCTGCTGCTTGATCGCCGTCCTGAATGGGGCGCAGCAGCACGCGTGACTGGGGCAGCGCGACGGTCAGCCGCTGGCCGGCGCGCATCGGGATCGCGCCGGTGGTCAGCGGGCCGTCGACCGAGATCGATCCGCGCTGAAGGCGCACGTCCAGACGCTGCTCGGTCGCGTTCCAGGCGGCCGTGAAAACGGTCCCGTGCACGTGGATCGTGAAGGGCCCCGCGTCGATCTGCCATCGCGCGTGCGGGCGCGGCGCGACGTTGACCGCCGCGCTGCCGTCGGCGATCGCGACGTGCGCGCCGTGCTCGTCCACGGACGCCAGGCGCCCCTTCGTGCCCGCGCCAAGGTCGATCCGCGTGCCGTCCCCAAATCGCAGCGCCGGCACCGCGCCGGCGGCCGCCTGGATGGTGCCGTTCCTCGCCAGCGACGCGCCCTCGATCCGCACCGCCAGCGGCGGCACGTTCCGTTCCGCGGTCGCGGACTCACGATGCGACGAGATGCGCGGAATCACTAGGGCCAGCGCCGCCGCAGCCGCCACCCCGCCCAGCACCAGCGACCGAGTCCAGCGGCGCTGGCGCAACGCCTGCCGCGCGCGAATCGCGTCCAGCCCCTGCCGGTCCGCGTCGTGCGGCGGCTGCCCCAGCTCTTCGCGGGCGCGCGCCATCAGGGCGGCTGCCTGCGGTCCTAGCTCGCCGTCGGGCGGGCCGTCCGGCTGTTCTGGGCTCATTTGCGCAGTCTCCGCACCACGCGGCGACCGGGTTTTCGCAGCGCCGCGTCCGAGTCGACCAGCGCCGACAGGCGCGCCGCGCCGTACTGCAACGATCGCTTCACCGTCGCCAGCGAGATGCCGAGCGCCTCGGCGATCTCTTCCAGCGTCATGCCTTCGACGTGCCGCAACACCAGCACCAGGCGATCGCGGGTCGCCAGCTGATCGAGCAGCCGGTACAGGCGGCGCAACGCGTACCGGCTGTCCGCCGTGACGTACAGCAGCTGATTGTCCGGCAGCTCGCCGGTCTCCGACAGCGTCAGCCACCGTCGCGCGCGCCGCCGGCGCAACTCCCACTTCACGATCCGCAGCGCGAACGAAACGACGAAGCTGCGCAGAGCCTCTGGTTTGCGCAACGAACGGACGCGCGTGAACAGGCGGTAGAAGATCTCCTGCGTGACGTCCTCGACCTCCGCCTCCGGTCCCAGCGCGCGGCTGACGATCCGATGCACCAGCGGCGCGTAGCGCTCCCACGCGATCTCGGCCGCCGACGGATCGCCCGCAATCAGCGCGCGCGCGAGGTCGGCGTCGGGCGTCTGATCCGCGCTGCCGTCGGCCGCGACCAGCCGCAGGCGGACATGTCCCGTCAGGAACGTCATCGGGAGTCGTGAATACTAATGGAGATCGCGCGTCAAAAGCGTTTGCGGGCGTGAAATAAGAGATTTTGCGGCCGCGCGAGAATCGGTATCCTGAGGTCATGGCCTCACTGCGTACTACCCTGGGGGCTGTGACGTTGGGGTTGGTCCTCGCCGCGACCGCGCCCGCCAGCGCGAAGCCGCCGGCCGCGAAAAAGCACAACACCGCCCACGGCAAGTCCAGGCATTGGTTGCACCGCAACGACGGGGTGCACCCATCGGCCGTCGGGCCGACGCACGGGGCCATCAACGAGAACGTGACGTTGACGCCGTTTCCAAGTCAGGCGGCGGCGACGCGCCGCGCGCTGGAGCAAAATCGCCGCGACCGATTGGCCGACGCCGAGAAAGCGGCGCGCGCGGCCGCCGTCGAGGGCGATCGCTGGGAGACGGTGCTGTTCCACCTGCGGGATCTCGACTCGCGCAGCGATCCCGAGGGGTGCTTCTGGCGGCTCGTCGCGTATTACCGCCTGGGACAGATCGAACGCGCGCGGCAGGTCCGCCAGACGTGCGAGCTACCGTCGCGCGATCTCGCCATCCTCGAAGCGGAGGAGGCAGAGGCCTCCAGCATCCAGGCCCCGCTGGCGCTGGCGGAACGGGATCACGCGCCGCCGCCCGTCGCGAATCCGGCGGCGTACGCGGGCGCGCCACCCACGCGACACGACAGGTAAAGGCTTACGTCGACGCGAGCCGCGGAAAGCCGCGCTCGACGAAGTCGCGAATCGTGTCGAAGAGCTTCTGCAGCGGGATCGGCTTGCGCAGGAACGCGGCCGCGCCGGCCGGCCGTTCGCGCGCGACGGCGCTCATGACGACAACGGGGATGGGCGACAGCTTCGGATCGCTCTTCATGGACGCCAGCACCTGGGAGCCGTCGACGAGAGGCATCATCATGTCGAGCACCACCAGGTCGGGCAGCGCTTCGCTGGGCGAGGCGACCAGGAACTCCAGCGCCTGACGCCCGTGGCTGGCCGGGATGACGTCGTATCCCTCGGCCTCTAGCAGATCCTGCAGGATGTCTCGGATTTCCAGATCGTCCTCGACCAGCAGAACCTTCTTTTGCGCCATTTCCCGCCTCCGCAAGGGTGAGGATTCACCCTGCGAGATTGCGTGCGCCAGATCAAGACGGATTGCGAGGCGTGTTGCGGCATACGAGGGCACCTGGCAGTGGTGGCGCGCAGCGGCATGTATCGAGAACGGGTCGATCGCGTATGATGTTCGGCTCCGTTTCGGAGCGCCGAGGAGAAGAAATGCGCAGGTTCGCGGTAGTTTTCGCCTGTTTCGTCGCGCTGGGGGCCGCCGCCAGCGCCGCCCACGCCGAGTCCATCTATTACGTTTCGCGGCACCCGCTGCCCAAGCGGGTCGGCCACGGCTTCTGCGACATCGACGTCCCCCACTTCCACGACTACCCCCCGTCCGACCCGCGGCTCTACCGGCAGGTGAGCGGGCAATATTACTTCGTCGGCGACCCGACGCCGTTCGGCTACGACGGCCCGCGCTATTCGTTCTACGGGCCCCACCCGGTCGCCGACGTGAACGTCACGTTCGGCGCCCCGACCTACTGCTACCTCAAGGGCCCCCACTACCACTGGTACGCGCCGCCGCCGACGGCTCAGTTCGAGATGCGGGGGGGCGCCTACTGGTACGTCGGCGCCTACGATCCGGTGTTTTATGCGGAGCAGCCGCGGTTCGTCGTGGTCAACGAGGTTTACGCCCCGCTGGCCTATGACCGGCCGATCATCGACGTCGCCATCGCGCCGCCCGCATTTCGCGGCGAGATCGTCGTGGGCGGCCCGGGCTGGTACGGGGGCGGCCCGCGCGCCTGGCACGGCGGCCCCGGTTGGCACGGCGGGCCCGAGCGCCGGGAGATGGTCATGCACGAGCGCCACGAAGAGTGGCGGCATGAGGAGCATCGGGGCTGGGAGCGGGGACCGGGCTGGCACGGCGGGCCCGAGCACGATCGCGGGTGGCACGGCGGCCCGGGACCCGGGCCTGCCCACGATCGCGGCTGGCACGGTGGTCCGGGACCGGGGCCCGGCTTCCACGGCGGGGGCCCGCAGCCCGGACCGGGGTTCCACGGCGGCGGCGCGCCCGCGGGGCCGGGCTTTCACGGCGGGGGCCCGCAGCCCGGACCGAGCTTCCACGGCGGCGGCAGTCAGCCGCAGGGCCAGCCCGGGTTCCATGGCGGGGGGCCCGCTCCGCACGGGGGCGGCGGTCCGCACGCCGGATTTCACCGCTGAGGTTGCCGATGCCGACCCGAACGAACAGCCACTGGGCGTGGGTATCCGTGATGTTGGGGCTGCTGGGGTGCCACAAGGCGGCGACACCGGCCGCTCCCGGGGGAAGTGCCGCGCCGAGCGCTCCGGTACCCGCTCCGCCGGCCCACGTCGACGGCACACCGCACACGGACGCCGTCCAGAACGCCTGGCGTAGCGCGGGGCTGGCGCCCGAGGGGTTCGCGCCGCTGCAGCCGGTCCCCTACGGGGCCGCCACCTGCGAAGAGGGGCGGGTGCAGGGGCTGGACACGATCGTCTGCGAGTACCGGGACCAGGACGCGCTGGCCAAGGGGCAGGCCAGCCTGCTCGAGCAGTGGGGGCGCGAGGGGGGGCACACGGGTGTGGCCTACCACCAGAAGCTGACCGTCATCGGGGTCGTCGACCGGGCCCGCCACGACCCGAACGGAAAAGTCATTCACCAGGTGATCGACACGTTTCGTAAGATCTAGGCGTCATGTCCAAGCGCCGCCTGCCCGAGGATGACGCCCGGGCGTTCGAGCAGGCGATGAGCGGCGCGCGCCCGCTGCCGGGCGGGCCCCGGCGGCTGGTCGGCCCGGGCGCGGGTGCTGGCGCGACCGTCTCTCGCCCCGCCGCACGGCCGGTCCGTCCCGCGCCGGCGCGGCAGGCCCGGCCGGTCCAGACAGGCGGCGACGGGGCGTCAGGACGCGCCGCGGACGTCAGCGCTCGCGAGGTGCGCGCGCTGCGAACCGGCGACCGGCGGCCCGAAGCGCGCGTCGATTTGCACGGCATGACCCGCGACCAGGCCCTGGCGGCGGTCGACCGGTTCGTGCAGCAGTGCCGGAGCGGTGGCTTCCGGACGGTGATGGTCATCCACGGCCGCGGGCTGAACTCCGAGAGCGCCGGCCCCGTGCTGCGTCCCGCCCTCCACGCCTGGCTGGGCGGCGCCGCCGGGACGCGTGCCGGCGTGATGGCCTTCGCGCCCGCGCCCCCCCGCTGGGGCGGGGCCGGCGCGACCCTCATCCTGCTGCGTCGCTAACCCCGCGTCGTTACTGGGGTCCCGTGCGCTCGTCTGGCTTGGCCTGCCCGCGCGGGTCATATAGAGTCCGCTCAGACAACGTTACAAAAATCGGAAGAACGGGAGACTGCAATGAGCACGCGTATT
This sequence comes from Polyangia bacterium, assembly GCA_045802645.1. GTDB lineage: Bacteria > Myxococcota_A > Polyangia > Fen-1088 > Fen-1088 > JADGRB01. The sequence goes on along the minus strand of JBJMQQ010000131.1, from coordinate 32,048 downwards.
GCCATCAACGGTTTCGGTCGGATTGGTCGCCTGGTGTTTCGCGCCCTGCACGAGCAGGGTCTGTTCGGCAAAGAGGTCGAGGTGGTCGCCGTCGGTGACATCGTCCCCGCTGACAACCTCGCCTACCTGCTGAAGTACGACTCGGTCCAGCGCAAGTTCGACGGACAGGTCAGCTCGAAGAAGTCCGGCTCCGACAAGGAGGCCGATGACGTGCTGACCGTCGACGGCAAGGACGTGCTGGTGGTCAGCGCCAAGTCGCCTGCCGAGCTCCCCTGGAAGCAGCTGGGCGTCGACTATGTCATCGAGTCGACCGGCCTCTTCACCGACGCCGAGAAGGCCAAGGGACACCTGGCCGCCGGCGCGAAGAAGGTCATCATCTCGGCGCCTGCCAAGGGCGAGGACATCACGGTCGTCATGGGCGTGAACCACGAGAAGTACGACGCCGGCAAGCACAACATCGTGTCGAACGCGAGCTGCACCACGAACTGTCTCGCGCCTGTCGTGCACGTCGTGCTGAAGGAAGGATTCGGCCTCACCGAGGGTCTGATGACGACGGTGCACAGCTACACCGCCACCCAGAAGACCGTCGACGGCCCGTCGCGCAAGGACTGGAAAGGTGGGCGCAGCGCCGCCATCAACATCATCCCGTCCTCGACCGGCGCCGCCAAGGCCGTCGCCCTGGTGCTGCCCGAGGTGAAGGGCAAGCTGTCCGGGATGGCGTTCCGCGTTCCGACGCCGACCGTCTCGGTCGTCGACCTGACCTTCAAGACCGCCAAGTCGACGTCGATCAAGGAGCTCAACGCGGCCATGAAGTCGGCCAGCGAGAGCTACCTCAAGGGCATCCTCGGCTACACCGAGGACGAGGTCGTCTCGTCGGACTTCATCCACGACGAGCGCTCGTCGATTTACGACGCCGGCAGCTCGACGGAGTTGAACGGGAACTTCTTCAAGCTGGTCAGCTGGTACGACAACGAGTGGGGCTACAGCCACCGCTGCGTCGACCTCCTGACCTACATGATCAAAAAGAGCGCCTAGTAAATAGATCGGAACGCACCAGCGTTCCGTTCGATCAATCACTCCCTCTCCCGATCCCTCTCCCCGCCCGCGGGGAGAGGACCTGGGTGAGGGCCCTACGCAAGCTCGCGGCCCTTCGTCTCGATCACGATCGGCGACAGCGCCACCAGCGCGCCGATCAGCGGCACCACGCCGACCCAGAACAGGGCCGCCAGCGCCGTCTGCAGCGAATTCGCGCCGCGCGCGGCGACCGTACCGACCAGGAACGGTCCGCCGGCGGCGATGAAGCGGCCGACGTTGTAGCAGAACCCGGCGCCCGTCCCGCGGAGCCGTGTGGGAAACAGCTCGGGCAGGTAGTACGTGAAGCTGCCGAAGACGCCGAACACCGTCAGCCCGATCAGGAAGTACATCCAGAGGCGCGCGATCGGCGACAGGTCCAGGCCGAACGTCGCCAGGATCGCCAGCCCGGACAGGAAGTAGTAGAGCGCGAACATCTTGCGGCGGCCCATGACCTTGGCCGCCGGGATCGTCAGCAGCGTGCCGATGAGGCCGCCCAGGTTGAAGACGTTGGTCGCCAGCGCCTTCCAGTGCTCGACCAGCGCCAGCGTCGCGGGGCGATCCAGCCCGCCCGCCTTGGCGGTCGCCTGCGCCAGCCCGGTCGAGACGATCGGGATGAAGGCGTTGATGCTCCACCACGCGATGAGCGCGACGACGGCCATCGCGAACCCCGAGAGCGTCAGCGCGCGTGCCTCGCCCCGAAACAGCTCGCCGAAACGCGGGCGCGGGGCCGACGCCGCCGCGCTGGTCCACCGCTCCGGCTCTTTCACGAACAGGCGGACCACGGACGCGACGGCGGCCGGGATGAGGCCGCACAGGAAGACGTAGCGCCAGGAGGTCTCGGGCGACCCCTTCATCGCGACGCCCGCGATCTGGAAATTGACGAACGTCGCCAGGAACAGCCCCGCCGGCGCCGAGGTGTACAGCAGCGCGCCGGCTTCGACGCGCCGGCGCTCGGGGACGACCTCGGCGACCATGGCCGCGCCCGCCGCCCACTCGCCGCCGATGCCCAGGCTGGCGATCGCGCGGAAGGCGATCAGCGCCCAGATGTTCGGCGCGGCCGCGCAGCAGGCGGTCCCCAGCGCGTAGAGCAGCATCGTCAACATCAGCGTGCGCGCGCGGCCGATGCGGTCGGCGATCTGGCCGAACAGGATGCCGCCGACGGCCCACCCGACCAGCAGGATCGAGGTCAAGATGCCGCCCCAGCGCAGCGTCGCCGCCTTGGCGGCCGGCGAGCCGATCGCCAGGCCCAGCAGCGACGGCACGCAGTTCGGCGCGACGTAGTTGAAAAGCAAACCGTCGAAGCAGTCGAAGCCCCACCCGAGCCAGGCGGCGAACAGGACCGTCCACTGATAGCCGTTCATGTCCAGGACCGTCCGGCCGCCGCCGGACACGCGCGCTCCCGTGCTCATCGGCTCACTGCGACGGTGGCAGGTGGGTGTTGGTCGAGCGTCCCGGCGGCCCGTCGTTCGTCGAGGTCACATTCGGCATGTTGCAGAAGTCGACCTTGCGGATGACCGGCGGCGGCGCTTGCCGCTCGCGCAGCGAGGCCGCGCGTCGCGTATTGAACGTGCGCTGCAGGTGCTCCGGCGCCTTCGCCAGGTCCGCCTGCATCTTCTTCCAGGCCGCGGTGGCGGTCGCGTCGGTGCTCACCGGATCGGGGACCAGCGCCAGCAACCCGACCAGATCCTCGAGGATCCCAGGCGGTGACTTTGGGTTCCCCATCGCCGCTTCCAGTCCCGGCACGATCACGCCGTCACGAAAGCGCGCCACGTCGTCGTCGTCCAGCTGGCACCAGAGCAGCCGCGCGTGCAGGTGCGCGTAGGCGGGCGCCGCCTCGGTGCGGGACTCCAGCAGCAGGCGCCTGAACGCCTCGTCGTAGTCACCGTTGGCTTGCCCATAAGAGCTGAGCATCGTATCGGCCAGCTTGCCGCGACACTCCGACTCGCAGGACGCCCCCAGCAAGTACGACGCCAGCCAGTGGCGGTGGTCGCCGTGGAACTTGTCCAGCTGGGTGGCTTCCGTCGAGCTGACCAGCTCGCCCGTGCGCGCCGTCGCCAGCACCAGCGCCGCCACCAGCCGCGCCCCTTGCGAGAAGCTCTCGAACTTCGAGATGTCCTGCCACTGCCGGCGCTCGTAGAGGTCCTGCAGATACGGCTCGAACAGCCACGACATCTTCGCGGGGTGAGCCTGGACGTCTCGCTCCTCCCTCAGCACGACCAGCGGACCGACGTTCGCGGGCGCGTGGACCGAGGCCGTCGCTTCCATCTCGTCCTGGACGACCTGCGCGATGGCGTCCGAGCGCTCGGCCAGCGCGTCGTCCTTGCACACGTCGGTCGCCTTCTGCACGCCATAGCGCTGCTGGCACGTCAGCTTGAATCCCTGCGAGAGCTGCTCGTAGTTCTTTTGCGAAGTCGCCTCCAGAACGGTCCGCATGTAGGTCGGGTTGTCCTTGCCCAGCTCCATCGCGTAGGAGACGGCCAGCTCGGGATCGATGATCGCCCCGCGCGTCAGCGACAGCAGCACCCCGAACTTCTGATCGACGTTGCCGGGCCCCTGCCCGGACAGGACGTTCAAGTTCTTCGACAGGATCTCGGCGCGGGCGATGCGCCAGTCGTTCTCCGCCTTGGTCTGGGCGATGGCCTGCTCGGACCGGGCCTGCTGGGCGGCAATCTGTGACTGCCGGTACTGCCAGATCGACGTCGCCACCAACCCCGCCACGCCGATGACGAACGTCGAGAGAAACGTGTGGTAAGTCTGGATGAACTTACCGAGCCGGGTTGGCTTCTCCCCGGCGGGTTTTTCATTGCCGCCATCCTCGTCGTCAGCGCTCACGCGGCGAATATATTATTGTTTCGCGCTTCCGTAACATGCGATGGCTCGAGCTGCCCGCCGTGAAGTGGGCGATCCCCCTTCCGCTGCTGGTGCTCATCGCGCCGGTGATCTGGCGTGTTTTCCGCGGAACCTGGCGCCAGCTGGACGCCGAGGCGCTGGCCTGGCGCCGCGAGCTGGCCGACCGCGGGGAGGTCGATTACCGGCCGCTGGTCGCGCTGACCATGGCCGCTCTGGTGCTCATCTGGCAGGAGTACTACGGTCGCGGCGACTTCTTCCAGGACACGGTCCGCCCGGCGCTGGACCGCTGGGCGGTCGGACACCCGCGCGCCCGCCAGCTGTTCTCGGTCTATGACGAGATGGGGCTCCGTCTCTGGTGGGGCGTGACGCGCATCGGCGGCTACCTGATCCCCGTTCTGCTGTGGCGGGCCTTCTTCCGCCAGGACCACCTGGCGGACTTTGGCCTGCGCGCGCGCGGCTTCCGCGAGCACGCCTGGATCTACGCCTTCTGCGTGGCGGTGATGGTGCCCGTGATCCTGCTCGTGAGCCGGCAGCCCGACTTCATCGCGTACTACCCGATGTACAAGCTGGCGGGACGATCCTGGGCCGATTTTGCCCTGTGGGAGCTCGTCTACCTGGGCCAGTTCTTCGCGCTGGAGATCTTCTTCCGCGGGTTCTGGCTGCGCGCCATGCGCGGGTTCGGCGCCGGGGCCATCTGGTCGATGGTGGTCCCCTACTGCATGATCCACTTCGGCAAACCGTACCTGGAAGCCTGCGGCGCCATGGTCGCCGGAGTCGTGCTGGGATCGCTGGCGATGTACACGCGCAGCATCTACGCCGGGGTCCTGGTCCACGCGACGGTGGCCGTGATGAACGACGGCGTTTCCCTCTACCGCGCGCACAACCTGCCGACGGCGGTGACGCCGCTGAGCTCGCGCCACGTCACGTTTCTTTATTGGTCCGCGCTGATCTGGATCGCGTGGGCGCTCGCTCTGGCCGTGGTGGGCGTCAAAGGCTGGCGGGTCTGGCGCGAGCGCCGTGATCGCCGTGTGGCCGGCGCTGCTCGTGCGCCGGCCACTGTTTCTTCGGATACCTGAAGGCGAATTACTTCGCGTTCATCTCCTTGGCGCCCTCGGTCTTGGTGGCGTCGCCTTTCGCCTTCTTGCTGCTCTTCTTGGTCTTCTTGGCGGGCTTGGCGGCGTCGCCAGCGGGGGCCGCCGTGTCGGCCTGCGCGACGACCGGGGTCTTCGCGACCGGGTGCTTCACCGGCGCCGCGAACGCCGAGCCAGCCGACAGAGCCAGAACCGAAATCCCAAACAGTGTATTGCGAATCATTGTCTCTCCTCCGGGTTGGTGTCGGCTTCTTTGTGCCGACGTCCACAGAGATTGCACCCGCGATGCCAATGTCACGGAGGCCCAATCCCGCGGCGGCGCGCCCACCGCCGGGCGTTCGTGGGGCGTTTACGCTGTGACACTCGTGCAGAGACGTCCCGTCTTCCCCGTCCTCGTCCTCGTCCTCGTCCTCGTCCTCGTCACGGCGCGGCGGTCGCGGATCGAGGACGGCGACGAGGACGAGGACGAGGACGAGGACGGGTCAGATGCGTCAGCCCAGCCAATAGGCGAGCTTGGCCATGAGAACGTCGTCGGACGCCCGGCCGCGCCAGATCGGCGCCAGCTCCAGCTGTCCCGTGCCGCCGGGCGGCACCGCCAGCGCCGGCGTCTGTGCGCGCGTGTAGACCAGGAACAGAGTCGAGCCGAGCCGGTACTCCCACCTCAGCACCAAGTTGACGTTCAGCGTCGCCTGCTGGCTGTCGGGACTCGCCGCCGGCGCGCCAGCCGGGATTAGCGCGGCCAGGTCGACCCGCTCGCGGAAGGTCTGCTTGGGGTACACGAAGAAGTCGCCGTAGTTCACCTTCGCGAAGAAGAGCTGTGTGTAGAACTGCAGCGAGAGCTGGGGCGTGAAGGTGTACGCCGCCCGGACGGTCGCGCCCGCGCTGACCGCCGTCTGGACACCGAACCGGTAGTCGGCCACGTCCCCGATCAGCACCGGCGTCACGTCCGTCCCGACGTAGCGTGGGGCGCCGCTGTCGTAGCCGACCGTCGGGACCAGATCGATCTGCAGCTGTGGCAAGAGGCGCAAGGTGAGCTGGCCGTGCAGATCCAGGTGGTACCCACCGCGCCGCCGATCGACGACGCCGCTCAACCAGCCGATCACGCGCTTGCGTGGATCCGTCCCGACGCTCAGCAGGGCGCCCACGTTGCCGGGCCGCTGCAGCGCCGAGCCGTCGCCCATCTCGCGATCATCGTAGTAGTCGCCGCGCCCGTGGAGCTCGAACGTCACGCTCCAGAAGCTCGGAAGCGTGAAGCTCGTGTTGGCAATCACCTCGCGCCACAGGTTCAACCCGTCCAGCGTCTGCCGCAGATTCACCTGCACGTTCGTGCGCGTCTCGACCGTGCGCCACCAGGGGCGCAGCGTCCGATAGCTGAGCGTGTACGAGCCGTTCACGTCGTTCTTGCGTTCCAGGTAGCCGAGGTCGTTGAACTCGAGCTGCCGCCCTGTCACGTGCTGCCAGACGCTCCAGAGCCAGTGGGGGCCGCCCTCTTTCGCGACGTACGCGGACGCGCCGGCGGCGGGCTGGCCAGGCTGGATCGGGATTCCGTCCGGTTCGGCGCGCGGGGCGCCGCCCGACAGCACGCTGCCGATCGTCTGCCACGCCAGCGCGTAGTCGCCCGATTTCGAGCGCCAGCGTCCGTCCAGGCTCAACACGTAGGCGTCGTTCGTGCAGCGGCCGCCCGTCGGGGTGGCCAGCGTCGCCGGGCATCCCGCGCCCGCCGGCACCGACGGATCGAAGCGGTTGGTGGCCGTGGCCAGCAGGCCGACGTCGGCGTTGGCCGCGACCAGCCGCTTGAGTCGCAGCACGTTGTACGTCGTGATCGGCTCCGTCAGCCGCGCCCGCCGCGTGCCGTCGGGGCCCTGCACGTCGACGTCGTTCTCGCCGGTCAGCGCCGACAGCGCGCCGACCGTCGTCCGCCCGCCGAGGGTGCCCGACATCTTCACCGCACTCCAGATGCGCGTCGGATCCGGCAGCGCGACCAGCGCCTCCCCGGTCGACAGCGTCGGCGGCGCGGGCTGCCGGCCGATCCGGCGCGTGTAGAAGACCGGCCGCAGCGTCGCGAAGACATCGAGTCCCTCCAGGAAGAACCGGCGCTTTTCCGGGAAGAACGTCTCGAACGTCGAGAGGTTCAAGATGACGGTGTCGGCCTCGACCTGCCCGAAGTCCGGGTTGACCGTCAGGTCCAGCGTCAGCTCGTTCGTCAGGTGCGCCAGCGCGTCCAGGCCCGCCGAGCCGCCCGCGAACCAGCCGTGAGACAGCACGTTCTGGGCCCCGGCCGCCCGGTGTTCCACCTTGCCCAGCGCGAAAGGCGTGGCCTCGAACAGGCGGGGCGGCGGCAGGTCGGTCAAGCCGTTCAGGCGGCCGTAGTAGTGCACCACGCCGGCGCTGTGGCGGGGGAAGAACGCCCAGTCGTCCGTCTCCTGGCGCGCGTCGATCGCGCGTCGTACCTGGAACCCCCACGACTGCACCGGCCGCGCGCTGAACCGCAGCGACGCCAGCGGAATGCGGAACTCGGCGCTGTAGCCGTGGCCCGTATCGGCGACCTTGGCCTCCCAGATGGCGTCCCAGTCGGCCGAAAAGTCGGTGTCGTTGTAGTGGATCCCGTCCAGCAGGGCGCCGGCGGCGTTGATCGAGAAGTGGTACGCGCTGACGCCGTCATTGCGGCTGTCGATGTCGATCCAGACGCCGTCCGACGGCAAGAACCCGTCGCGCCGCTGCAGCCGCCGGACGATGGGCGAATGCGTCTGCCAGCAGTCGATCGCGACATAGAGGTTGCGGTCGTCGTACAGGACCCGCACGAACGTCCGCTCCGTCGGCGGCGCCCCCTCGTCGGGGTAGTGCTGCGTGAACGACTCGGACACGGGCGCGGCGGGCCAGGCCGGGTCGTCCAGGTGCCCGTCGATCTTGGGCGGCTTCACCGCGCGCGTGGCTTTGATCTGCGGCAATGTGACGGCGGGCGACGGCGGCGGCTCGGGCGGCACGACCCACGCGAGCGCCGGCGCGAGCACGGCCAGGACGGCGAAGCTCAACACGGACGCCGGCCATTGTATAACCCCCAGCCATGGCGCTCGCAGAAAGGCTCGCGGAGCTGGTGTCTTTCGACACCCAGAACCCGGACGGGGAGGAGCGCCCGCTGACGCTGCGGCTCGCGTCCGAGCTGAAGACGCTGGGGGCACGCACGGTCGACCAGGTGGATGTGGGCGACCACGCCTACGTGTACGCCCGCTTCGGACAGGAGCTGCCGCGGCTGCTGATCAACGTCCACCTGGACACCGTCCCCGCCAACACCGGCTACACGTCGCCGCCGCACCTGCTGGTTCGCCGCGAAGACCGGCTGTACGGCCTGGGCGCCGCCGACACGAAGGGGGCGATCGCCGCCGTGCTCGAGGCGCTGGCCGCCGGGCCGCTGAAGCGGTCGGTCGGGATCCTGTTTTCGGGCGACGAGGAGCATGGCGGCACCTGCATCCGCGACTTTCTGGAAAGCGAGCTTTGCCAGGGTCTCGCGCAGGCGATCGTGTGCGAGCCGACCCGCTGCCGCGTCGGCGTCCGCCACCGCGGCATCGCGGCGGCCACGGCCACGCTGACGGCCGTCGGCGGTCACTCGTCGCTGGCGGACACGCTGGTGAACCCGCTGGCCGTGCTGGCGCGCGGGGCGGTCGCGCTGGACGACATGGGGGCCGCGCACCGCGACCAGGGACCGGCCGGGTTCAAGGGGATCAATCTGAACGTCGCCTCGCTGGAGGGGGGCATCGCCTTCAACGTCGTGCCGACGCGGGGGACGCTCTCGTTCTCGTTTCGGCCGGCGCCGGGCGCCGACGTGGGCGCTCTGTTCGCCGAGGCCGAGCGGCGCGTGCGCGCAGCCACCGCCCCGCACGCGATCGAGTGGGCGGTCGCCGCCACGAACCCGGCGTTCGCGACGCGGGAGCTGGCCGCCTTCGGTCCGCTGCTGGGCGAAGCCGTCAAGGCGCCGGTGGACCTGGGCTTCTGGACCGAGGCGGCGCGCGTCTCGGAGCGCGGCATCGACGCCGTCGTGTTCGGCCCCGGCGACATCGCGCAGGCCCACGGCGCCGACGAGTTCGTGACGATCGGGGATCTGGAACGCGCGTCTGCGGTGTTTGCGTCGATTTTTGGCTGATGGAAGCCGAGATCATCCAGCGGTTCCTGGAGAGTGTCGGCAGCAAGGCCGACATCGACCTTTACCTGAAGCTGTTCCGCGCGCAGCGCAAAGAGAGCTTCGCGGTGCTGGTCGCGGGCGCGCAGATCGTGAAGAGCGCGCTGGATCCGGTGCACTTCGATCTGCGGATCCTGGCGGACCTGGGGCTGATCCCGGTCGTTCTGCTCGGGTTACTGGAGCCGAAGGACGCCGACGCCCAGGCCCAGCGCGTGGCCGACTGGTTGATCGAGGACGCCGTCTCCTGCGAGATCGTTCACGCCGACCCCGAGATGACGGCCGGCACCGTCGACGCCATCCGCGCCGCCATCGGGCGGGGCGCCATTCCGCTGGTCTCGCTGGAGGCGGCGGCGGCGCAGTCCGTCGACGCACGGTTCCGGTTGCTGGCGACGCTGACTGACACGCTGGAGACGCGCAAGCTGGTGTTCCTCAGCCGCCGCCCCGGGCTCGTCGCCGGCCCCGGCAAGCCGCCCTCCGTCGTCAGCCTGGCGACCGACGTGGACCGGCTGCTGGCGCCGGGGGCGCTGTCGCGCGGGCAGGCGATGTTGCTGCGGCAGGTGAAGCGCCTCCTCGAGCAGGTTCACCAGAAGATGAGCGTCACCGTCGTCAATCCGTTGCAGCTCCTGCGCGAGCTCTTCACGGTCAACGGCGCGGGCACGCTGATCCGGCGTGGCTCGCGCATCGCCGTGCACGACGGCTGGACGGACACCGACGGCGCGCGCCTGCGGGCCCTCTTCACGTCGGCCTTCGGCCGCACGATCCGGGACGACTTCTTCGATCGGACGGTCGTGCGGACGTTCATCGAAGAGGGCTACCGGGGGGCCGCGGTCATGGAGCCGACGGCGGTCGCCCCCTACCTGACGAAGTTCGCCGTCGAGCGAGCCGCCCAGGGTGAAGGGCTGGGCGGCGAGATCTGGTCGCTGGTGAGCCGGGACTTTCCCCAGTTCTACTGGCGATCGCGCCCCGACAACCCGATCACGGCCTGGTACACCAAGAACTGTGACGGGTTGTGCCGGTTCCCGAACTGGCACGTCTTCTGGCGTGGCCTGCCGGCCGAAAGCATCGCGCCGGCCATCGCGCACGCGCTGTCGCTGCAGAGCGACTTCACGAGCTGAGCGCGGCCGGCGAACGGCGTGCGACATTCGCGTCGCGGTCGTCCCCGAGCAGCGCGTGTGCGGGCGAGCGAACACCGCGAGAAATCCACGACTCGCGGCGGCACGCGCGTTGCTTTCACCGAGGCGAATGCCACGCCTTCACGTCGTCATCTTGTTGTCGCAGGTGGTGTTGTCAGTCGGCTGCTCGAGCAACCTCCCGCAAACTTCCGGCTCCGGTGGAAGCAGCGGCGGCGCGATCGCCGGCCAGACCGGCTCGGGCGGGCAAGCCGGAGCTGTCGCCGGTGGTCCAGGCGGTGTGGGTGGCGGCGCTGGTTTCGGCGTCAACGATCCGGCCGGGCACAGCGGCACCGGCGGTGTCGCGGGGAGCGGTGGGATCGGCGGGGTAGGCGGTGCGGCCGGCGGATTGCCGGTGTGCGTACAGGGCGGCGCGGGGGGCGGCGGGGGCGCCGCGAGCCCGGTGACGATCGAAAGCTGCGCCTACGACGCGGCGGCGCAACCTGTCCTGACGTCGGTCAGCGCAGCCGTCACGGTGGTGAGCGCCGATTCCTTTTCCAGCGGAAACTGCCCGTTCTTCTTTTTCCCGTTTCTCCCGAAGTCGAGTACGCCCTCGACCAAGCTGGTCCTTGAATCGGCCGACCAGACACGCTGGACGATCTATCTGCAAATCCCCAACTTGCCTGCCGACACGATCCGCGTCGGCGACACCCTCGACCTGGCAATCACCGCACAGACGGCGTTTTTTCAAGGAAACGAGCAGGCGATTACGCTCGCGAGGGATGGCAAGTTGATCGCGTTCTCGTATTCGGGCTGGCAGACCGGCTTCAACAACTTTCAGACCTTCGGAATCACTCTCGGCGACGACGGTCCGGTGTGCTCAGTCGTCGGATGTGGTTATGTCCCTCATGCCTTGCACGTTGCGCACGGGACGGAGACAGCCGACATCCGCCAAGGCGAGACCCGGCAAGTTGGGGACGTGTCGATCAGCCTTGCCCAGTATCTGCATTGGCAGGACGGGGTGGGAACAGCGACGGGAATCATCAACGGTTTGCCGATAGGGGGCTGCGACGCGTCCCATAAGCTGCTGGTGGGCGGCTTCACCGTCTCGCCGTAGCGATTTCCTGAGCTGAACGAGGCATTTACCTTGGCCCGCCGGTTGCGGGGATCAGGAAAGTGCTTACGTATCCGCTGGTGGCGACGCCCGGAGATTCCGTCGTGCCTCCATCTTTGCCTGAGACGCGCTCGGGCGTGTCGAATCGTGGGCCTGAGCGGTGGCTCGGCGGAGGGGGCGAGATGGGCAAGCTCGTCCTGGCGAAGGACTGGTCGTGTACGCCGCTGGGTGCGATCGAGTCGTGGCCGCAGAGCTTGCGAACCACCGTCAGCCTCTGCCTGGCGTCGAACTTCCCGATCTCGATCGCGTGGGGGGCACAGCACACCCAGATCTACAACGACGGCTACTGGCCGATCTGCGGGGCCAAGCACCCCGCCTCGCTGGGTCAGGACTTCTCGGTGTGCTGGGCGTCGGCGTGGCCGGTCATCGGCGCGTCGTTCGAGCGCGCGCTGAAGGGGGAGACGTCGTTTCTCGAGGACCAGCGCATGTTCCTGGACCGCCACGGGTACCTGGAAGAGACGTTCTTCACGTTCTCTTTCAGCCCGATCCGCGACGAGTCGGGTGGCGTGGGTGGCCTGTTCCACCCGGTCACCGAGACGACCGCCAAGATGCTCAGCCAGCGCCGGATGCGCCTGTTGCGCGACGTCGCTGGACGTTCGGGCAAGTCGTTCTCGGTTCGAGCCGCGCTTCGCTCGGCGCTCGACTCGATGGGTGCGGACGACCTGGACCTACCGTTCGTGTTGGTCTACGACACGGCGTCGTGGCCGACGGCGACCCTGCTGGGCAGCGCCGGTGTCGCCGCCGGTGCGGGTGTCGCCCCCGACGCGCTGGACGCGCGCGAAGCAGACCCGGTCTGGCCGCTGGCCGAGGTGATCCGGACGCGCGCGGCGGTTCACGTGACCGACTTTCCGCCCAAGTTCCGCGAGATGTTCGGGGACATGTCGGTGGGCCCGTACCCCGATCTCCCCTCGGGCGCGATCCTGCTGCCCATCTCGGCACCGGGCGCGTCGGGGCCGCTGGCAGTCGTGGTGGCGGGGGTCAGCGCGCGCCTGCCGATGAACGAGGCGTACCGCAGCTTTTACGACCTGCTGGCGGCGGCCGTGACGACGGCGGTGGCGGGCGCCCAGGCCTATGAGGACGCACAGAGGCGGGTCGAGACGCTGGCGGCGCTCGATCGCGCCAAGACCGCCTTCTTCAGCAACGTCAGCCACGAGTTCCGGACGCCGCTCACGCTGATGCTTGGGCCGACCGAAGACGCGCTGGCGTCACCGTCGCAAACGCTGGCCGGCGCCGACTTGGAGGCGGTCCACCGAAACGGCCTCCGCCTGCTGAAGCTGGTGAATGGTCTGCTGGATTTCTCCCGCATCGAGGCGGGCAGAGCCCAGGCGCTCTACGTCGCCACCGATCTGGGCGCGCTGACGGCCGACCTGGCCAGCGCCTTCCGCTCCGCGGTCGAGCGGGCGGGGCTCACGTTCGCGGTCGATTGCGCGGCGATGGGCCCGCTGGCGTACGTGGACCGCGATCTCTGGGAGAAGGTCGTCTTCAACCTGCTGTCGAACGCGTTGAAGTTCACGCTGCGCGGCGGGATCGCGGTCGAGCTGGAACGCGAAGCGGACTTCGCGCGGCTGACGGTCAGCGACACGGGGATCGGCGTGCCTGCCCACGAGGTGCCGCGCCTCTTCGAGCGGTTCCACCGCGTCGAAGGCGCGGAGGGGCGCACGCACGAGGGGACGGGCATCGGCCTGGCGCTGGTGAAGGATCTCGTCGAGCTGCATGGCGGCACGGTCGAGGTCGCGAGCACCCACGGAGAAGGGACCACGTTCACCGTCCGGATTCCTCTGGGTGCCGCGCACCTGCCCGCGGAGCGTGTGCTGGGGCAGCCCACGGAGACGACGGCCGCACCGCTCACGGCGGTCGGCGCCGCGCCGTTCGTCGAGGAGGCGCTGCGGTGGATGGCGCCCGCGACAGTCGAAGCCGGGCCCGAGCCCGACGGCGCCGGCGCGCGCACGCGGATCCTGGTCGCCGACGACAACGCCGACATGCGCGACTACATCGTGCGGCTGGTCGGCGCGCGCTGGGCGGTGGAGACCGCGGGCGACGGCGCGGCGGCGCTGGAAGCGGCCCGCCGCCACGCGCCCGACCTGATCCTGTCGGACATCATGATGCCGCGCCTGGACGGCTTCGGCCTGCTGCAAGAGGTCCGGCGCGACCCGGTCCTGCGGCGCACGCCGGTCATCCTGTTGTCGGCGCGCGCCGGTGAAGAGGCCAAGGTCGAAGGGTTGGACGCCGGCGCGGACGACTACTTGATCAAGCCGTTTTCGGCCAGGGAGCTGGTGGCGCGCATTCAGACCCACCTCACGCTGTCCCGGTTGCGCACCGAGTTCGACGACGCGCAGCGGGCCATCCGGATGCGCGACGACTTCATCGCCATCGCCGGGCACGAGCTGCGGACGCCGCTGACCGCGCTGCGGTTGCAGATCGAAGGCGTGTCCCGAGCCGTGGCGCGCGACCTGGCCCCCGACCGCGCGCGCGAGCGCCTGGATCGCGCGCTGATGAACGCCGACCGCCTGGGCAAGCTGATCGAGGGGCTGCTGGACGTGTCCCGCATCGCCTCGGACGGCTTGGTGCTGAAGCGGCAACCGGTCGACCTGGCCCGCCTGATCCTGGAGGCGATGGACCGAACCCGCGAGCAGATCGAAAAGGGCGGCTACACGGTCTTCTTTCTAGGCGGAGGCGGACCCTGCGTCGGCGAATGGGACGCCCTGCGGCTGGACGAGCTGGTCAGCAACCTGGTCGCCAACGCCATCAAGTACGGCCGCAGCGCCGGCAAGATCGACATCGGCCTGCGCCAGGATCATGACAGCGCGACGCTGACGGTGACGGACAGGGGGATCGGCATCGCGCCCGAAGACCAGGAACGGATCTTCAACCGGTTCGAGCGGGCCGTTCCGACCAGCAACTTCGGGGGCTTCGGGCTGGGGCTCTGGATATCCCGCAAGATCGCGGAAGCCCACGGCGGGACGTTGAGCGTCGAGAGCACGCCCGACGTGAAAACCACGTTCACGGTCCACCTGCCCAAGCGCGTACCCCTGCAGCCCATGATTCCGGGCGCTTCCGACGCCGCGTCCCTGCACCGCTGACGCGAAATTTCGGGCCAAAATGCGCCCGCTCGCGACAATACTGATGGTTCCATGGGTCGCCTGCGCCTCGTCCGGTCAGACGCGAGCCCCTCGGCCCAGGCCGAGAGCGGGTGTCTCGACGCGTTCCAGCAAGAGCTCGACTACCTCTACATGACGCTGCAGCGGCTGGGAGCCGGTCCCGGCGAGATCGACGACCTCCTGCAGGAGATCTTCCTGGTCCTTTACCGGCACTGGCCGAACCTGGACCTCACGCGGTCGCTTCGCCCGTGGCTATTCGGGGTGACGTTCCGGGTGCTGCGCGCGCAGCGCCGCCGCCGCGCGCGCGAGGTCCTTTGCTCCGACTTCGAGCTGGAGGACGCCACAGCCAGCCCCGAGGCGCTGCTGCAGGATCGCGAGGCGCTGGTCAGCCTGTCGGCGGCGCTGGACCGGGTTCCGCTGGCGCGGCGATCGGTCGTGGTGCTACACGACCTCGAGGGGGTCGAGATCGTCGAGATCGCGCGCCGGCTTTCGATGACGAAGATTGGTGTCTACACCCGCCTCTACAAGGGGCGGCGCGAGCTGGCGTCGGCACTGCGGCGGTTGAAGCGGAAGGCCGTGGCGAAATGACGCGGCCCGATCTCCCGCCCGACGCGTTGGACCCGGAGCTGGAGTCCCTGGTCCACCCGCCGAAGATCGTCCGGCGGGCGCCGCCGGACGTGCAGGCGCGCGCGCTGGCGCGAGCCCGCGTGATTGTCAGCGCGGGCGGCGTGAAGCCCGCCGCCTGGCCCGGGGACGCCCCGGCGCTGCATTCGTTGTCGCCGTCGTGGGTGCAGACCCGCGCGCCTGCGCGCATGCGGATCGCGTTCGCGGCGGCGGTGGCCGTGGTGGCCGTCGCGGTCGGCGCGATCGCGTCGCTGCGCGGCCGGGACGCCGAACCGGAGGTGGTCGCGCCCGATCCTGTCGCAACGCCCGCGGCCCCGATGCCGGCCCGTCCCGGGATTCGTGTTCGCCCCGTCCAGACCGCGCCGTCCGCCGCCGACCAACCGGTGGTCCAGCGCGCCGTGCGGGTCAGACCCGCCCGATCGTTCCGGGTGGCGGCCAGCGTCGAACCGGTGAACGCCGAGCTCGAGCTGCTTCAGCGCGCGCAGGCGGCGTACACGCGGCACGAATTTGCCAGCGCGCTGACGCTGCTCGCGGACCATGCCCGGCGCTTTCCGCGGGGGCACCTCTCCGAAGAGCGAGACGCCTTGCAGGTGCGCTGCCTGCTGGGCGCCGGGCGCACCGGAGAGGCGCATCGGGCGGCGGTCACGTTCGGCATTCGGTTCCCCCGCAGCGTTCTCCTACCGCGGGTCGACAGCGCCGAAAGGGATTGAGGTGGGCGCCGGCCGCGTACGTCCGCTGCTCTGTGCGGCGACTGCGTGGGTCTTGTTGTTCGGGCGGAATCCTGCGCGGGCGGAGACGAAGCCGTTCAAGGTCACGCTGGAGTACGTGGCCGGCCCAGGCTGTCCCGGCGCCGCGGAGTTCAAAGCGGTCGTCGTCGGCCGGCTGGGGTACGACCCCTTTGCCGCGGGCGCGCCCGATCGCGTGCTCGTGCAGGTGGTTCCCCGCAGTGGCGCGATCGAGGGGCGGCTCGAGTGGCGGGACGCGGCTGGGGCCTGGACGGGCGACCAGACGTTCCCGACGGTGACGACGGACTGCGCGCGTTTCGCGCGCGTGGTGGGGTTTGCGCTGGCCGTTCAGATTCAGCTCCTCGCGAACGTGCGCGCGGAGCCGGACGCGCCAGCCCAGGCGGCCGCGCCGACCCCGCCACCCGAACCGCCGCCGCTTCCGGTTGTTGTCTCCGTGGCGCCCGTCGCGCCCCCCGCGCGCCACAGGTCGGGGCCGGAGCTGGCGATCGGCGCCGGCCCCGCGGTCGCGTTCGGCATGGCGGACGCCCCGATCGTCCTCGGGCGGATCTTCGGCGTGCTGGCGTGGACCCACGTCGCGATCGAAGTGGCCGCGCAGACCAGTGTCCCGGCGACGACCCGGCGGGCGGACGGGGCCGGGTTCTCGCAGCAGCATCTCCTGCTGGGCGCGGCCGGGTGCGCGCTGCGCGCGCCGTGGACGGCGTGCGTCCTGGCCAACGCGGGCGTGGTCAGGTTGGCCGGCGTGGACATCGATCGCCCGACCTCGGCCGTTGCGCCCGTCGTCCAGGCTGGCCTGCGTCTGGGCGCGGCACACGGTTTCGGGCGGCGCGTGGTCGTCGCTGCGCACGCGGACGGCCTCGCGGCGCTGACCCGCTGGCGGGGCACGCTCGACAACCTGCCGGTCTGGACCGCCCCGCGGTTCGCCGCTGCGCTGGGCGTCGACGCGCTGGTGCGGTTTCCATGACGACGGGCGCGAGGTCGGCCACGGCGTTGGCGCTATGCCTCGGGCTGAGCGCGCTCGGCTGCGTCGAGACTCGGGATCTCGGCTCGACGGTGCACCACGGCGCCCTTCCCGTCGATCAGCGCAACCCGGTCATCCTCGCGAACGACAGCGCGAACGAGAACTGGCAGGGCGAGTACGCCATCCTGCTGTCCAGCGGCGGCGGCCCGAAGCTGGCGGGCATCGTCGTGAACACCAGCGGCCCGTGGCCGGACATCGACGCGAACATCGCCGGGTGGCGCGGCATGGTGGCGGCGGCGCGCGCCAGCGGGATGCGCGACATCCCCGACCCGATCGCCAGCATCGGTCCGCCCCTGGTCCGTCCCGCGGACGGGCGGTTCACCTCGACGACGCCCAACCGCTCGGAAGGCGCGCGCCTGATCGTGGACGCCGCCGCACGGCTGAGTCTTCCTTATCGACCCCTGGTGGTGGTGACGGGTGGCCGTTTGACTGACGTGGCCGATGCGGTCCTGATCGATCCGACAATCGTCAGCCGCATCGTCGTCGTCTCCTCGCTGGGGACCGTCACGGCGACCGGCGGCGCGATGAGCAACCCGAACGGCGAGATGGACCCGTGGGCGGACGCGATCGTGACCGGGTCGCTTCCCTTCGTTCAAGTGAGCGCCTACTACGACCAGCTCACCGACGTCCCCGCGTCCAGCGTCGCTCAGCTACCGGCGAACCCGTTCGGCGCGTGGATCGCCGCCAAGCAGCCGAACATCTGGACCTTGCAGCAATCGGCCGACCAGGTGGGAATCATCGCCGTGGGCGTTCCCGAGTTCGCCGTGACCGTCGAGCGGGTGGCGGCCGGTTCGACGGTCGGCCCCGGTGCTACCGCGGGCCCCGATCTCATGACCAACATGGGCGGGCCGGGCTGGCTCGTGACGCAGAGCAAGGCGGCGCCGGCGACGGCGCGCTTCTGGCACATCCTCACGGATCCCGCGACTTACAGCCCCTGAAATTTCTGCAAAACCGGCTGGGGCCGGGCGCAGTAGCCCGTCATGCGTCGATTTGCATCGTTCCGGCACGGCTTATTCCTGGGTTCCGCGCTGCTGGTCGCCTCCTGCAGCTCGGGCTCTGGCGGCGCGGGTAGCGGCGGCAGCCCGGGCCAAGGCGGTTCCGGGGCGACGGCCGCCGGGGGCAGCAACGCGAGCAGCGGCGGCAGCGGCCCGGGCAGCGGCGGAACGACGGCGGGACTGGGCGGCACCATCGGCACCGGCGGCAGCGGCGCCAAGGGCGGGAGTGGCCCCGGCACCGGCGGGTCGGCCGGTGGCCATCCCGGCTCGGGCGGCGTGGGTTCCGGCGGACAGGGGGGCACGGCGGGGTCCCCGCCCGTCACCTGCACGGGGCCGAACGCGTCGGGGGCGTCCTTCGCCGTCGACACCACCGGCGTCACGTTCACGCTGACGGCCGGCAAAGAAAAAGTTCAGGTCTGCAAGGAAGACATCATCCACGTCGCCTACACCAGCGCCAGCGCGATCCCGATGAAGTCCTCGCTGTCCGTCAGCAACACCTGGACGACGCCGACGCCGTTCTGCGTGACCGAGTCCGCCGGGACCGTGACCATCACGACCAGCCGCATGAAGGTCATGGTCAACGAGACGACCGGCATCGTCACCTACGCGGACCTGGCTGGCACGACCCTGGTGTCCGAGGCCAGCAAGAGCCTGAAGGCGGCAACCGTCGAGGGCACCGCCACCAACACCGTCGCGGCGTCGTTCAACTCGCCCGCCAACGAGGCGCTGTTCGGGTTGGGGCAGCATCAAGACGGCGTCATCAACCGCAAGGGCTCGACGATCCGCATGCTGAACGCCAACACCGAGATCCAGATTCCGGTGCTGGTCTCCAACAAGGGCTACGGCCTCTTCTGGGACAACTACTCGACGACGAACTTCGCCGGCAACGCCAGCAGCAACACGCAGTACAGCTTCAGCTCGGAGGCGGGCGACCTCGTCGACTACTACTTCTTCTACGGCCCGACCATCGATCACGTCGTCGCCGGTTACCGGACCACGACGGGGGCGGCCCCGCTGTTTCCGAAGTGGGGTTACGGCCTCTTCCAGTCGAAGGACCACTACCAGAGCACCAGCGAGCTGATGACGATCGAGGCTGGCTATCGCAACGCCAAGATCCCGGTCGACGTCATCGTCCAGGATTGGCAGTACTGGTCACCGGCGGTCTGGGGCTCGCATCTGATGGACGCCAGCCGGTATCCGGACCCGGCCAAGCTGGTCACCGACCTGCACAACGCCCACATCCACACGATGATCTCGATCTGGCCGCTTTATCAAACGCGGTCGAACGGGACGGCGACGGTGGCGGGCGAGCTGGACAACTACAAAGCGCTCGACGCCATCAACGCGCTTTATCCCGACACGACCGCCGGTGGCACGTACCACTTTTACGACACGTTCAACGCCGCGGCCCGCACGCTCACGTACCAGCAGGACTACGATCGTCTGATCGGCAAGTACGGGTGGGACGCCATCTGGGCGGACAACACGGAGCCGCAGAGCTATCCGGAGGGCGTGAATGTCCACGCCGCCACCACCGCCCTCGGCAAGGGCGCGTTTTACATCAACGCCTACCCGCTGGAACACAACCGCGCCGTCTACGAGGGGTGGCGCAAAGTCGGGCCGCTGACCAAGCGGGTGTACATCCTGACCCGCAGCGGGTTCGCGGGGCTGCAGCGCTACGGCGCCGGCGTCTGGTCGGGCGACATCAACGCGACCCAGGCCGTCTACGTCGCGCAGATCCCCGCCGGCCTCGGCTACGCGGCCTCCGGGCTGCCGTACTGGACCACCGACATCGGCGGCTACTTTGGCAACCCCAGCGAGGAGCTGTTCACGCGCTGGCTGCAGTTCGGCGCGTTCTGCCCGACGTTCCGCATTCACGGCCAGGCGGCGAAGGAGCTCTACGGCCCGCAGGGCGGCACGCCCTGGAGCGCGGCGGGCAAGGCCAACATGCTGGCCATCGACCAGCTGCGGTACCGGTTGATGCCGTACATCTATTCGCTGGCGTGGAAGGTCACCAGCGAGGGCTACACGATCATGCGGCCGCTGGTGTTCGACTTCCAGAGCGACAGCATGGTCTACGGCATCAAGGACCAGTACATGTTCGGCCCGGCGCTGCTGGTCAACCCGGTCACGGCGATGGGTGCCACCAGCCGCTCGGTCTATCTGCCGGCCGGGACCTGGTACGACTTCTGGACCGGCGCCAGCAGCATGGGGGGCGCGATGAGCACCGCGGCCGCGCCGCTGAGCCAGATCCCGCTTTACGTGAGGGCGGGGTCGATCCTGCCGATGGGGCCGATGATCCAGTACGCGACCGAGAGCGTCGACCCGCTGGAGATCCGGGTCTACAAGGGGCAGAACGGCACATTCACGCTCTATGAAGACGCCGGTGACACGTACGACTACGAGACGGGCCAGTACGCCACGATCGACTTCTCGTGGGACGACACCGCCAAGCAGCTCACGATCGGTGCTCGTTCGGGCACCTTCACCGGGATGCTGGCCACGCGCACCTTCAACGTCGTCTTCGTCGGCGCCAGCCACGGCAACGGCCTGGCCGTCACGGCGACGCCGGACAAGGTCGTCAGCTACGACGGCTCTCAGACCGTCGTGGCCGCGCCGTAACTGCGGCTACAGACGCTCGTCGCACTCGGCGCGCATGACGTCGTCGATCGACTCGCGCCTGGAGACCAGCGTCGCCCGGCCGTCGTCCCAGAAGACCTGCGGGACGCGGCCGATCGACACGTAGTTCGACGACATCGTGTAGCCGTACGCGCCGGCGTCGTGAAGCACCAGCAGATCGCCGGGCTCCGGGCGGGGCAGGGGGCGCGGGTCCAGCAGCTCCTTGTCGTCGCGGGTGAAGACGTCGCCGCTCTCGCACAGCGGGCCGGCGACGACCAGGGGCTCGGGCGTGCGCCCCTCGCCCCTGCCGACGATCGAGATGTGGTGGTAGCTGCCGTACATCGCCGGGCGCACGAGGTCGTTGAACCCGGCGTCCACCATGATGAACTTGTGGCCCGGACCCTTGGCGTTCGACTGCGTCTCTTTGAGGTCCTTCACGCGGGCCACCAACAACCCGGCGGCCGCGATCGGGTAGCGGCCGGGCTCGATCTCGACGCGGATCGGCCGCCCCGCGCCGCGCGCCAGCTCGGCGGCGGCCTCGACCAGCAGCTTGCGGAACCCGGCGAAGTCGTAAACGGGCGCGCCGGGGCGATACGGGTGCGGGATGCCTCCGCCCAGGTTGACGGCCTCGACGGTCGGGAAGTCCTTCAGCATCGGCGCCGCCATCCCGACGAACCGCCGCAGGTTCTCGTCGAACTCTTCGATGCGCGGCCCCGTGCCCAGGTGAGCGTGCAGCGACACGATGGGCAGCTTCGCCGCCGTCGCGCGCGCGCGCAGCTGGGCCAGCGCCTCGTACCAGATGCCGTGCTTCGACGAGGGGCCGCCCGTGTCGCACGACTGGACGTGCCCGTGGCCGAAGCCCGGGTTCACGCGGACGGCGATCGGGCCCGCGTAGCCGGCGCCGTGCAGCTCGTCGATCATGCCCGCCGAGCCAACGTTGGGAAGCACGCCGTGCTCGAGGACGACGGTCAGGGCGTTGTCGCGCAGGACGTCGGCGGTCAGCATGACGACGGGCGGCGTCGCACCCATCGCGAACCCGGCGCGCCGGGCCCGCAGCACCTCGTTGCCGCTCACGGCGTCGATCCACAGGCCGGCGGCGCGCACCGCCTCCAGCACCTTCCAGTTGGAGTTCGCCTTCATCGCGTAGCGCGCCTGCAGGTGCTCGCCGGCTGTCACCGTGGCCAGGTCGCCCAGGCGGCGGCGCAGCTCGGCCGCGTCGTACAGATAAAAGGGCGTCCCGACCTGATCGGCCAGACGTTCCAGCGGGTAACTCGCGAGGTTCAGCGACGGCATCGTCGCGAACTATCGCAAATGATCCCCCCGGGTCAACGTCCGCCGTACGGGGTGACCGCTGGCACCCGCGACTTTGGGGCGGCCTGAGACTGGGGTGAGGCGCGCGGCAGCGTGATGGTGAAGGCCGCGCCCGCGCCCAGCGCGCTGGCGACCGTGATGCGCCCGCCCAGCGCCTTGCACAGCTCGCTGGTGATCCACAGGCCCAGGCCCAGGCCCGGATGCTGGCGCTGGCCGCTGGCCCGCTCGAAGCGGTGAAAGATGCGCTGCTGGTCGGTGGCGGAGATGCCGATCCCGTGATCGCGGACGGTCAACCGCACGCTGTCGCCTTCGCTGCGCCCCTCGATCTCGATGACGCCGCCGGCCCCGTACTTGATGGCGTTGCCCACCAGGTTCGTCACGATCTGGTCCAGGCGCGCTTCGTCCCAGGTGCCGATCAGCGGCTCCGGGACGTCGAGCTTCACGGTGCACTTGGCGGCTGTCGCGTCGGCGGTGAAGCGCTGCGCGGCGTCGCGCACCAGCGTCGCCAGGTCCACCTTCTCGAACACCAGCTCCAACCGGCCGGCAGTCAGGCGGGTGACGTCCAGCATGCCGTCGATGAGCCCGGAGAGCCGCCGCGCCTGGCGCCCCAGGCCGACGATGCCGATGTGCTCGCTGACGGGGCCGCTGCCGGTCGTCAGCCCGCGCTCGACCGCCTCGATCTGCAGCAGCATCGACGTCAGCGGCGTGCGCAGCTCGTGGGCGGCGATGGCCAGAAACTCGTCACGCGCGGCGATGGCCGCCTCGGAGGCGCGGGCGCGGGCGGCGGCTTCGGCGGTGGCCCGTCGCAGCGCCGCCTCGCGCGCGTGTAGGCGCCCGTAAACGCCCGACGCATACGCGGCGACCGACGTGAAGACCACGGCCTGCGCCGTCCAGTTCCAGCACGCGATCAGGGTGGCGCCGGTCGCGACCAGGATCCCCATTCCCCCGCCCAGCAGCGTGATCCCGGCAGCGATGGTGGCGCTGGGCTGGTCCTGGATCACCAGCGCGATCACGACCGGCAGCGCCAGCATCACCTGGAACAACGAGCTGGCCGTGCCGCCCGTCAGCGCCGCCAGCGCCGTGCAGAGCGCCGCCGACAGCACCGCCAGCGCCAGCATCATGTCGCGCGTCCGCTTGGCGTCCGCCCCGCGCAGGCTGACCGCGGTGATCGCGATGAACAGCGACCACGCGACGCGCACCGCCAGGGGCCGCCACGAAAAGCGGCCCAGCGAGAGCGGATCCGTCGGCGCGAGGATCAGCACCGCGCCCGCGCACAGCAGCAGCACGCGCTGCCGCTCGCGCGTTCCGTCTGCAATCGCCTGCGCCTCCGCCCCGCGCATCAAGGGCGCAGTTTAGCGCTTGATTGACTTCGGGCGGGCAAGCTCCTTACGATCGCCCCAGTGCAAAGACCATTCGTCGTGAGTGTCGTCGTCCTGGCGGTCCTCGCGGCCACCAGCGCGCCGGCGGGCGCGGCCGATGCGCGCACGGAGGCCGCCCGCGAACACTCGCGACAAGCCGACGCGTACTACAAGCTCGAGAAGTACCCGAACGCGATCGGCGAATACGAGCAGGCTTACCTGTCCAAGCCGGACGCGAGCTTCCTGTTCAACATCGCCCAGTGCCACCGCCTGATGGGGCACGCGGCCGAGGCGATCAAGTTCTACCGTCGCTTTCTGAACGATGCGGCGCCAAGCGCGCCCAGCCGCGCCATCGCGGAAAAGCACATCCGTGACCTGGACGAAGCGTCGAAGTCCACCACCTCCGAGCCGCCGGCCGCCCCGCCACCGCCCGTCACGCCGTTACCGCGGGCCGCGCCGCCTCCGTCGCCGCCGCCCGCCACGGGCGTTGGCGCCACGACCCCGGTGGGGCTGGAGGCGACAAATCCCACATCCGCCCCGACGCCACTTGTCGAAAACAGCAGCCCCCCCGCCTCCGATGAGGCCAAGCCGTTCTACTATAAGTGGTGGTTCTGGACGGCCGTCGGCGCCGCGGTGGCGACCGGCATCGTCATCGCGATCGTGGCGTCCCCGCACGATCCCGCGTGCCCGGAGATGGCGACATGTCACTGAAGCGCTTCACCAATCTTTGTGTTCTTGCGGCGGTGGCCGCGTTCGTCATCGTTTCGTGCGGCGAGCGCTCGCTGGTCGTCATGGACGTGAAGTCGGCGAACGGCAGCATCGCGTTCACGGACGTAACCCTGCTGGTGCGCGCCGGCCTTCAACAGCAGACGCGGTTCGACAAGATCCACTTCGACAGCGCGAAGGCGTACCGCGCGGGCGTGTACCTGCCGTCCGACATTTCGGGGATGGTCACGTTGACCGCCGAGGTCGACGATCCCGCGCAGAACTGCAAGGTCGGTATCGGTTCGTTGGCCGTGAGCAACGTCAGCCCCGGTAACACGGTGCAAGGGCTCACGCTGATCATTCAGCCTCTCCAGCCGTGCGTCCCGATCGTGGACGGCGGCACGACCGGCGACGGCGGCAGCCCTGGCACCGGTGGTACGCGGGGCAGCGGCGGCACGCAAGGCGCGGGCGGCAGCAACGCCACCGGCGGACGCGGCGGCAGCCTGGGGACCGGCGGCGTCGGGCAGGGCGGCACGCTGGGCTCGGGCGGCATGCCGGCGGGCGGACACGGCGGCGGCACCGTCGGGACAGGCGGTCTCAACGGCACCGGCGGCGTGGTCGGGACCGGCGGCACCCTGGGCACCGGCGGCGTGGCGTCGACGGGCGGGACGATCGGGACCGGCGGCGTCAAGGGAACGGGCGGCACCGTCGGCACGGGCGGCGTGCTCGGCTCGGGCGGTGTCCTGGGTACCGGCGGCCTCAACGGGACCGGCGGCATCCAGGGCACGGGCGGCCTCAACGGCTCGGGCGGCTCCGGCGGCTGCAAATGCACCAACCCGAACGAGGTCTGCGATTCGACCGGGGCCTGCGTCTGCAATCAGAGTGACGCCGACGCCTGCGCGGCGGCGGGTGTGTCTTGCGGCACCTCCGTCGTCAACAACTGCGACCAGAAGGTCTCCTGCGTCTGCCCGACGGGGTACCTGTGCAACACGACCACGTTCACCTGCATCTCGCGGTGCATCGGGGGAACGGGCGGCATCGTCGCGGCCGGCGCCAGCGACGCCATCATTTGCCCGCCGCCGCCCGTGACGACGCAGTGACGTGAGCTGACCGGAACCCTGGACACGCGATAGCGCCCGTCGGGCGGGCGGTTTACAGTGGCGTCTTGCCGTCCGCCAAGGCGCTGCTGTTCGGGGTGCTCGCCGCGATGGGGATTGGGTTCATCGCGATCTGGGCGCGCCAGCCGCGTGTGGGCGGCACGCGCGCCCGCCCGACACCGGGCCAGATCGCGATTGGCTTCGTCACGAATTTCTTCGACACCTTGGGCATCGGGTCGTTCGCGACGACGACGTCGCTTTACAAGCTGGGACACGCGGTCGCCGACGAGAACATCCCCGGCACGCTGAACGTGGGGCACATGATCCCGACGTTCGCGGAGGCCTTCATCTTCATCCTGGTCGTCGAGGTCGACATGACCACGCTGGCGGCGATGGTGGCGGCGGCCACGCTGGGCGCGTGGCTGGGCGCCGGCGTCGTGTCCCGCTGGCCGCGGCGCCGAATCCAGCTGGGCATGGGCGTGCTGCTGATCCTCGCCGCCGGCATCATGGCTGCGCGCGCCGCCAAGCTGTGGCCGGGCGGCGGTGAGGCGCTGGGCCTTTCGGGCGGGCGTCTGGCCGTCGCCGTCGCCGGCAACGCGCTGCTGGGCGCGCTGATGACGCTGGGCATCGGCCTCTTCGCCCCCTGCATGATCCTGATCGCGCTCCTGGGGATGAACGAGACGGCGGCGTTTCCGATCATGATGGGCTCCTGCGCGTTCCTGATGCCGGCCGCTTCCGTCCGCTTCGTGCGGTCGGGCCGCTACGATCTCCCGGCCGCCCTGGGCCTGACCGTGGGCGGAACCCCCGCCGTGATCATTGCCGGCATGTGGATCAAATCTTTGCCGCTGGCTGCGGTCAAATGGCTGGTCGTGGTCGTCGTGGTCTACACTGCGCTGGCCATGTTGAACTCGGCGAGATCAGCGAGCGCGGTGAAACCGGCCGTGCCCGGGGGGACCGGCGGCAATGGCTAGCCGGCTGTTCGCGACCAAGTCGGTCGACGCCCTGCGCGCCGACGCCGCCGGCGAACACGGTCTCAAGCGCGCGCTGGGGTCGATGGACCTGGTGCTGCTGGGCATCGGCGCGATCATCGGCACCGGCATCTTCGTGCTGACGGGACAGGCCGCCGCCGACAATGCGGGACCGGCCGTGGTGCTCTCGTTCATCGTGGCCGGCATCGCCTCCGGGTTCGCGGGGCTCTGCTACGCCGAGATGGCGTCCATGATCCCCGTCGCCGGCAGCGCGTACACCTATTCGTACGCGACGATGGGCGAGCTCATCGCCTGGATCATCGGCTGGGATTTGATCCTCGAGTACATGGTCGCCTCGGCGGCGGTCAGCGTCGGCTGGTCCGGTTACGCCGTCGCGTTCGTGCACGACGTCCTTGGGATCACGCTGCCCAAGACCTGGACCAGCGCCCCGTTCGTCTATGACGAGGTCGCGCGCCAGTTCCACGCGACGGGGGCCGTGTTGAACATCCCGGCGATGTTGATCACCGCGCTGGTCACCGTCGTGCTGGTCATCGGCATCAAGGAGTCGGCGCGCTTCAACTCCGTCATCGTGACCATCAAGGTCACGGTGGTGCTGATGTTCATCGCCTTCTGCGCGCGCTACGTGCACCCCGAGTACTGGCACCCGTTCATCCCGAAAGAAGAGGCGCCCGGCCACTTCGGCATGTCGGGCGTCATGCGCGGCGCCGCTCGCGTCTTCTTCGCGTACATCGGCTTCGACGCGGTCTCGACGGCGGCGCAGGAGACGCGCAACCCGCAGCGCGACCTGCCGCGCGGCATCCTGGGGTCGCTGGCGGTCTGCACGGTGCTTTACGTCGCGGTGTCGCTGGTGTTGACCGGCCTCGTCCCGTATCAGCAGCTCGGGGTTCCGCACCCGATCGCGCTGGGCGTCGAGGCGACCGGCCAGCGCTGGCTGGAGACGCTGGTCGAGATCGGCGCCATCGCGGGCCTGTCGTCGGTGATGCTGGTGATGATGATGGGGCAGCCGCGCATCTTCTTTTCGATGGCGCACGACGGCTTGCTGCCGCCGGGCGCGGCGCGCGTACACCCGCGCTTCGGGACGCCGTGGGTCACCACGATCATCACGGGCGTCGTCGTGGCGCTGGCGGGTGGCCTCCTACCGGTGGGCGTTCTCAGCCAGCTGACGTCGGTCGGAACGTTGTTCGCGTTCGTGCTGGTCAGCCTGGGCGTGATGATCCTGCGCCGCCGCCGCCCCGACATCACGCGCGGTTTCCGCGTCCCCGGCGGGACGTACCTGGTGCCGCTCTGCGGCGCCGGCACGTCGCTGTATCTGATGCTGCAGGAGACCTCCAGCACGCTCATCCGCCTCTTCGGCTGGATGGCGATCGGCCTCGCGATCTACTTCCTCTACGGCCGCAAGCACTCGAAGCTCACGGCGTCGCGCCAGTAGACGTGTCTCAGTGGTGCCGGTGATGCAGCCGGTGTGAGACTTCCGCCGTCGCGAGCGTGGCGGGAATGCGCAGGTTCGTGCGGACGACGTGTCCGGGCAGGCCGATCGACATGCGGAACGCGCGAATGGTCTGCACGACGCAGTCGCCCGCGTCCTCGTCGACGGCCGCCGCCGTCGCCAACCCGACGGAGCCCGCCAGCCCGTTCGGCTCCACGTAAACGATGGCGTTGACCTGCGCGTCGGCGACGCGGCCGCAGGCGGCCAGCTGCGGCATCAGGCTGGCAAGGTCGCGGTCGACCTTCGGGCCGTCGATGTCCAGCACCTCGACCCCGCTCGACGAGCGAAACTCGACCGGGTACTCGAAGGTCGCCGGTTTGTTGCCGCCCGGCGCGTTGAAATGGATGTGCCGGCCCACCTCGACCAGGCAGCGCTCGACCTCGTAGTTGCCCAGCGTGGTTTCCAGGACCCAGACGTCCTGCGCCTGGCCGTCGCCACCGACCAGGAAACGCAGCAGCACCTTGCCCTCCGCGTACTTCTGGGCCTTGCCGGCGCGCGCGTAGCAACCACGCACGTCGTCGAAGTGTTCCTGGATCGTCGCCTCGACGTCGTCCGTATCCATGACGCCCACTTCGTTCTCGAGCGTCATGTTCTTGTACGGATCGTCCGACTTGCGTGTCGGCTTGGGCCGCTTCATCGCAAATTCGGGACCGCCTCCGCCGCGACGCGCCGCCTTGTCACCGCCGCAGGCGGGGCTCAGCAGGACGACAAGCAGGGCAAACGGGACGTACTTCATCGACGCGTTAGGGCGGTCCAAAACGGGCTACCTTCAGACAATCGGCAGCCCGGGAAGTTCCTTCAGCTCCCTCGGGAGAACCCTCAGCAAGCCGAATGTGGTTGCGCCGCGTAATTGCGCAACCCCGGGGCCTGCGCCCCCCACGTCGAGGAACTAGCTCAATATGCCGGTTCGAAGCGGTAGACGTACTGCATCGTGCCGGCCTGCTCGATCTTCGGGTACTCGAACTCGTTGAGCTTCGAGATCAAGCAGTCGCTGACCTCTTTGTTGTTCAACGTTCCACCGATGACCTTCGCGCTTCCCTTGGCCGTCTCACCGCTCGGCTCCAGCGACAACAGCACGATGACGGTGCCCTTGAACGCGCGGTCGTGCTTCTCGTCCAGCACGTCCTGGTAGCACCGCAGCGTCGAGGGATCGCGTTGCTGCAACAGCAGCTGAACCTCGGCCTGCTTGTCCGGTGAGATGCCGCCCTTTTCCGACGCGGTCTCCGGGTTCTTCACGACCCGAACGTTTTGACCGCCCTCGCTCGTCTCGGCGCAGCCGAGCGCCAGCAGCGAGAACAAGGCCAGGGTTCCGATTCCTTTGACGATGGGTCGCATGGGGAGCCCTCCTCGACGGAGCGCAACTTATCCCCAGGTTCACTCCTTGAGCAAGGCCGAAGCGATCACGATCCGCTGGATCTCGGACGTACCCTCGTAAATCTCGGTGATCTTGGCGTCGCGGAAGTGGCGCTCGGCGGGGTAGTCCCGCAAGTAACCGTACCCGCCGAAGATCTGGACCCCCTCCTTGGCGGCCCGGTTGGCGACCTCCGACGCGAACAGCTTGGCCATCGCGGCGTCCGTCGAATAGGCGCCGCCGCTGTCCTTCTTCACAGCCGCCCGCCACAGCAGCATGCGCGCGGCGTCGATCTCCGTCCGCATGTCGGCCAGCTTGAACTGGATGGCTTGATGCTCGGCGATGGGCTGCCCGAACGTCTTGCGCTCCAGCGCGTACCGCGTCGCGTCCTCGAACGCCGCGCGCGCGATGCCCAGCGCCTGCGCCGCGATCCCGATCCGCCCGCCGTCCAGCGAGCGCATGGCGATCTTGAAGCCGCCGCCGACGTCGCCCAGACGCGCGTCGTCGTCCAGCGCGCAGTCCGACAGGAACACCTGTGCGCTGGGCGCGCCGCAGATCCCCAGCTTGTCGTCCGGCGGACCGACGGTCAGGCCGGGGGTGTTCATCGGAACGATGAACGCCGTGATCCCGCGGCTGCCCTGCGCCGGGTCGGTCGCCGCCAGCACGATCGCCAGGTCGGCGACCGGCGCGTTCGTGATGAAGTTCTTCGTGCCGTTCAGGATCCAGCGGCTCCCGTCGCGAACGGCGCGCGTCTTCTGGGCCTTCGCGTCCGACCCGGCCTCGGGCTCGGACAGCGCGAAACAGCCGATCTTTCGGCCGGCCGCGAGGTCGGGGAGCCAGCGGGTCTTTTGCGCGTCGGTGCCGTTCTTCAGGATCGGCGCTTCGACCAGCGAGCTCTGCACGGACATCGCGACGCCCGTCGACGCGCACGCGCGCGAGATCTCTTCCAGCGCGACGGCGTAGGACAGCGTGTCCATCCCGGCGCCGCCCCACTCTTCGGGGACCATGATGCCCAGCAGCCCCAGCTCGCCGAGGCGGCTGAAGATCTTGCGCGGGAACTGGTGCGATTTGTCGATCTCGGCCGCGTGTGGCGCGATCTCGCGCGCGGCCAGATCGCGCGCGGTGTCGCGGATCAACTGTTGTTCGGTGGTCAGCTCGAAGTTCATGTTCCGGTCCACACGGGCGCGCGCTTCTCGAGAAAAGCGCGCATCCCCTCCTTTTGGTCCTGTGTCGCGAAGAGTGATGCGAAGAGGTGGCGTTCCACCGAGACGCCGCCGTCCAGCGCGCCGTCGGCCCCCCGGCGCAGGGCCTGCTTGGCCGCCGCCACTGCCAGCGGTGCGCGCGACGCGATCTCGGCGGCGACGGCGCGCGTCCGTGCCATCAGCTCCTCGGGCGCGGTCACCTCGTTGACAAACCCCAGGCGCAGCGCCGATTCGGCGTCGATCATGGCGGCGCGGTAGATCAGCTCGCGCGCGCGCGGCACGCCGATCCGGCGGGCCAGCCGCTGCGTGCCGCCCATCCCCGGAATCACGCCCAGGCCGACCTCGGGGAAGCCCAGCGTGGCCGTGCGCGACGCGAAGATGAAGTCGCACGCCAGCGCCAGCTCGAGCCCGCCGCCCAGCGCAAACCCGTGCACCGCCGCGATGACCGGCAGCCGCGAGGCTTCCAGGCGATCGGCCAGGCGCTGCGCGTGCCCGACCAGCACGTCGGCGCCGGAGGGATCCGCGTCGGCCATCGCCTTGATGTCCGCGCCCGCGGCGAACGCCCGGTCGCCGGCGCCGACCAGGATCGCGCAGCGGACCTGCGGATCGTGCTCGGCCTCGGCGAACGCCGCGCCGACGGCGTCCAGCGTCTCGGCGTCCAGCGCGTTGCGCGCCTCGGGCCGGTTGATCGTGATGACGGCGATCCCGCCCTCCTCGCGTGCTACCAGCGCGCGGGGCGCGGGCGCTGCCGTGCTCACGGCGCCTCCGTGCGAATCGGACCCGTCACCTGGGGCGGGGGCGCGTAGCGATAAAATCCGCGGCCGGTCTTGCGGCCGAGCCAGCCGGCCGCCACGTACTGGCGCAGCAGGGGACAGGGGCGATACTTCGAGTCGCCGAGGTCGCGGTGCATGACCTCCAGAATCGACAGCGTCGTGTCGAGGCCGATGAGGTCCATCAGCGCGAAGGGCCCCATCGGGTGGTTCAGCCCCAGGTTGATCGCGGTGTCCATGTCCTCGACGGAGCCAATCCCCTCGTAGAACGCGAAGCAGGCCTCGTTCAGCATCGGCATCAGCACGCGGTTCACGATGAAGCCCGGGATGTCGCGCGACACCACCGTCTGCTTGCCCATGCGCTCGGCCAGCGCGCGCGTCGTCTCGTACGTGTAGTCACCCGTCGCGAGCCCGCGAATGATCTCGACCAGCTTCATCAGCGGCGGCGGGTTCATGAAGTGCATGCCGATGACACGCTCGGGGCGAATGACCGCCGCGCCGATCATCGTGATGCTGATCGACGACGTGTTCGTCGCCAGCACGATGCCGCTGCGGCAAACCCGATCCAGCGTCGCGAAGATCTCGCGCTTGGTGGCAACGTTTTCAGTGGCCGCCTCGATCGCGAAGTCGACTGCCTCCAGGTCGCCGCCGTAGAGGTCGGCCGGCGAGATGCGCCCCACGATCGCGGTCCGGTCGGCGGCGGTCATCTTTCCCTTGTCGACCAACCTCTCCAGCTGCTGCCCGATCGCGGCCACCCCGCGCGCGGCGATGTCGCGGCCGCTGTCGGCCAGCGTGACCGCGTAGCCGTGCGACGCCGCGAGCTGGGCGATGCCGCGCCCCATCTGACCGGCGCCGACCACGCCAAGGCGCGCGATACCGTCGAGCAATCGGGAGCTCCCGGACGACATTTGGTTGGCCAAGGTAGCGTCAGAGCCGTTCGACCGCCAGCGCGATCCCTTCGCCGCCGCCGATGCACAGCGAAGCGACACCGCGCCGCTTGCCTGCGTCGGCCAGCGCCGCCAACAGCGTCACCAGCACGCGCGCGCCGGACGCGCCGATGGGGTGCCCCAGGGCGACGGCGCCGCCCCAGACGTTCACGCGCGCCGGGTCCAGACCCAGCATCCGGTTGTTGGCCAGCGAGACCACCGCGAAGGCTTCGTTGATCTCCCTATGATAGATGTGTTGATTGTTGTTTAGGTAAAGATTG